>NZ_JARESO010000022.1:0-143625 GCF_046030175.1 Paraburkholderia sp. RL17-373-BIF-A | reverse complement strand
AGCCGGTAGCAGCGACATCAGGCCAATGGTGCCCCGGTTGAGGTGGCCACCGCTCTCGCTTCCCTGCGCCACGATCATATCCGCCCCGCGCTCGATTGCCATTTCGGCGAGTTCGACTGTGCCAACCTGCACCGAGACCACCAGCCCGGCATCCTTGGCACGGGGAATCATCTCGACATAGTCCTCGGCGTAGAACAGCGAAAGCAGCCGCGGCTTCTCCCTGAGGATCACCTGAAACTGCGCTTCGAATACCTCAGGACCACCGAACGACGGAACGAGGTTGACTCCGAAGGGCATGTCTGTCAGTTCCCTTGTTTCCCGTATCCATTTGAGCAGGGCCAGCGGCGGCAGTCGCAGGCCGCCGAGCGTACCCATTCCGCCGGCATTCGCCACCGCGGCGACCAGCTTGGGGCCAGAAATCGCCGCCATGCCCGCGAGAAAGATGGGATACCTGACGCCGCAGAGTCGAGTGACCTAGCTCACGGCAAAATCCGATTTGACTTCGCTCATGGCTTCAAAGCTCCACGTGTTTTCCGATCATTCGTTTTAGGGCGTCATTCCGTAAAACCAGGTGATTCTTGAGCGCGCCAAAGATATGCAGCGCCAAGCCCAGGAGAAAGGCTGTCGCGCCGACGTTGAAAAGGATATCGACAACTGGCTTGACCTGCGCGTTGGGTTCAATGAGAGCAGGTATCGCGAATCCGCCAGGCAGATCAATACCTTCTCCTGCGGCCGACTTTGAAAGCCATGCGGCGATCGGAAGCAGAACCATCGCCAGGGCTAGGGAAACTGCCACGGATCTACTGACGATCACTTCAATGGGGTTCGGCGTGCCGACGGGCAGGGGATGATAGGAAGACATCCGCGCCCCGAATCGATAGATCGAGATGACGAACAATATGGTGCCGAGCAGGTTTTGGATCCGCGTCAAGCCCGCGCTTTGCACCTCGCCGGCTGTTTGGCATATGGCGATGTCGAAGCCGATAATCGAGAGTAGCAGAGCGGCCACTAGCCAATGCAGCGCGATAGTGACGGGTGAGAACCCGAGGCCATTGTCCCGCAGTTTCATACCTACCTCCTTGCGTGTGTTTTCTGACGACGGTCGGGCCATGAAGAGGGCTGACACCGGCAGGTCAAGTTCAGCCTTCAAGGCAGGCGCCAGTCGAAATCCAAGTGGGTTGCTGCTTCGGATGCGCCCGACATCGTCTGCGTACCAATCCGGCATTGGCCGTGACTGTACGACTCGATGTTAGCGATGGTGGTAAGGAGGAGTTGATGGGCGAGGTTCATTGGCTTATCCCCGCAATAGTCGTTGCGCTGGCCTGCCCGAGTTTGCAACCGGTGCATCGAATAGCCAGTTGAATCCGCACCGAATACCGGCCGCTGCAGTTGTTTCCATCAGTTTGTCTCCGTCCATGGAAGGTTTTTGATGCGCAGTCCCATCAGGAGATTGCTTGGTCCACCTCCCGGGCTGCAGCTTTCTGTTTCTTGAACGATATATGGACCGTTCAATCACTTCAAATGATGATTTGTGATGGTTGAAATCTCTTTTAGTGAATTGGGTCGGATGAGCAAACGGGTGATCGCCCAAGTCAGAGAAGTTTGGAGGAATCCAGAACATCTGGCGGTCATTTCCAAACAGTGCTTGCCATGTCTACACATATCCGGGTGGGAACCAGAATCGTGCATCCATGCTGAACCCAAGTAGAGAAGACATCATCTTTGCGACCTCCCATGACATTCTCTATTTACCAGATGTAAAAGGTGTTGTTCATGCCTTGGCCTTTATTCAGCGTCGTCGAAAACCTTATAGTTCCTACTGGAGGCTGTGGGTTGGCATGGGTCGGATGTGTCGACCGCAGACATAGTTTTGTCGGCGTCCGTTGAGACAGATCGCGCTTGCCGGAGCGTATTCCAGCTGTATCCCTCGTTGCAGACTCTTGCAATGCTACGCAGTTCCTCGAGGCCAAACCCGAGCGATTCGGCAGCGAATAATTCGAATGCCCACTACCTCCTGGCTGAACAAGGAAACTTCCATGACGTTGAAAGACGGTGCACCACCCGGCGTCCGTGTCACGCCTGAAGATTACGAAACCGTCGAGGCAGGGCAGCGCACCCAGATTGAGCGGCGTCGGTATCAGATGTATCCCCGTTTGACCGCAACGCGGATAGCCAAGGCGGCTCGCTTCGGGACGACGGAACACTGGAAAGCCGGCGACGTCATGTTTCGCGCCGGAGAGCAGAGCGACGGCATGAGGATCTTGACTCGTGGAACCGTACATTTGATCGTACGGAACGGATTTGGGCAGTCGCGGCTTTTTCAGGAGGTTGGTGAGGGGCACTTTCTCGGAGAGACGGCCACACTCAGCGGCAAACCATACCTCGTTGACGCGATTGCCGTCACGGACGTTGATGCGTTCCTGATCGCGCCTGAGCGGCTCCGGGCGCTTCTGATTGCCGAAGCTCAACTCGGCTCGGAGATCATGCGCGCGTTCATTCTTCGGCGCGTCGGATTGATTCAGGATGGTAGTGGCCCGATCCTGATCGGATCTTCGACTGACGCGAGACTCATCGTTCTCGCAAATCTGCTGAGGCGCGCCAATCATCCACATCGGATCCTCGATCCGTCCGCGGACGATGAGGCTCGCGATTTCCTTTCGAAGACACAGTGCGTAGAAAGACAGATGCCGCTAGCCGTACTGGTTGACGGCTCTATCCTGCACAATCCCGATGAAACGCTTCTCGCGTCGAAGCTCGGTCTGCTGCTCGGCTTCGATGAAGCCGGCACGTACGACACCGTCATTGTCGGTGCGGGTCCAGCCGGACTCGCTGCGGCCGTGTACGCCGCGTCAGAAGGACTTTCCGTGCTCGTTTTCGACTCAAAGGGCTTTGGTGGACAGGCCGGCGCAAGTACCAGGATCGAAAATTATTTCGGGTTTCCAACCGGCATCTCCGGTCATGTTCTGGTTAGCCGCGCATATGAGCAGGCTGTTAAATTTGGCGCGGAAATAGTCATACCGACCGAGGTGGAAAAGCTGCATTGCGCCGAATCGCCCTTCATGATCGAACTCAGGGACGGTCGTTGCGCCCACGCGAAGACGGTCGTTATAGCATCCGGTGCTGCCTATCGCCGCCCTCAAATCACGGGCCTCAATGAGTCCGAGATTCGCGGCGTCTACTATTGGGCGTCATCGATCGAGGGTCGTCTCTGTCAGGGTTCGGAAATCGTACTCGTGGGAGGAGGGAATTCTGCTGGACAGGCAATCGTCTTCCTGGCGAGCTATGCAGCACATGTCCATGTGCTGATTCGACGCGAGAGCTTGCACGAAACGATGTCGAGATATTTGATCGATCGCGTGAGCTCGTTCGCCAACGTGACGATTCATAGCAACTCTGCCATCGAATCTGTCGCATCAGACGAGGACGGCGTGACGGAGGTTCATTTTTGTTCGGACGGAAATCACACACGAATCCCGACTCGCCATCTCTTTCTCTTCACCGGCGCCGACCCTGCCACCGGCTGGTTGCGTGGATGCGGAGTGGAGGTTGATGACAAAGGTTTCGTTATTACCGACCGCACGGGTTCGACGGAGTCAACGACGGCCAATTTCGCATTTCAGACGAGTGTTCCGGGCGTTTTTGCAATCGGCGACGTGCGTTCGACTTCGATTAAGCGTGTCACGTCCGCCGTCGGGGAAGGTGCCGGCGTAGTGGCCGAAATACATTCGCTATTGACGGCCCAACGTTGAGGCAGTGCCCGATCGCGCCTCCCGACGTAATCGCGTGCGACACGACCCTGTGTAGACGGTCAATACGGTGTGCGTCATGTTTTCCCACCGATGTACGCGTCATCCTTTTTTGCGTGTGCTTCGTTTCCGTGCTGACGATCTGTGTGACTGAAATACGGTCATATCGTACAGGATGCGTTTGAGGATCTCGTCAGCTGCCTTGGAAAGAGGACGCCCGTTGCGCACGAGGACTCTGGCTTGCGCGGACGAAAACAGCGGATGGTCGACCGTTCTAGAAACCAAGGTTCCTGCCTCGAGCTCGGCGCGGGCAGCAAACTTGGTTGCGAAAATGACGCCACGTCCCGTCTTCGCGAACCTGATCAGCACACGCAGGGAATTAACAGTGAGTACTGGCGCGAGACGCAGATTCTCCGCGAAAGCGAGGGCCTGCATGAGCTGACCGAGACCGAAGGACACCGGCATGAGACCGATCGGATAAGAAAGTGCATGATGGACAGAGATCGGTGTTCGGGTATCGCCCTGTGACAGTGGATGATCTCTTGCGGCGAGTACGACGACGGGCTCCGGGGCGCTTGCAAGGTATCGGGTGTGTGGGGAGTTGGGCGGGTTGTACGCTATCCCGATGTGCGCGATGTCTTCTTCGACTTCTCTTACCACCTCGTTGACCGGTGCCACATTCATTACGACATCCAGCTTCGGGTACTGCGCCGAGAAACTGTTCAGCACTTCGTCCAGGAAGTCATCGACGAAGCCTTCGCTGATGGAGATCCGAACCTGACCTCGCTGCAACCCACGCAACTCATCTAGCCTGTCCTGAAGATGCTCCTGCTGTGCCTGGCAGGCTCTCCAGTATTCCAGCAACTGATGTGCCGCCTCGGTTGGTGCCACGCCGCGGGATTGCCTTTCGAACAGGACCATCCCGACTTCATCTTCCAGCAGCTTGATCTGCCGCGTAATGACCGACGGCGCCGTGTTGACGCTGTCGGCGGCGCTGCGAATTGAGCCGTGGGTCAGCACTTCGTGAAAATAACGAAGCCTGCGTTGGTTTATTTCCCGCATGGCGTAAATCCCCGTGTTGCTCAAAAGACAACGATAGCGGTCCACGGTTGCTCTTGCAACCAGGTTTTTCTTGGGTAACGATGCAGACACCAGAACCGCCGGATCCGCTATCGAAACTGGAGCGAATTGATGTCTACACTGTCTTCCGCTGCGCTCTCGCATGGCAAGCGAGCTGTTTATCGTCGCATAGACTTGCATGTGTTACCGCTATTGGTGTGCTGCTATCTCTTCGCCTATCTTGATCGGATCAATATCGGCTTCGCGAAGCTACAGATGCAATCCGACATCGGAATCAGCGACGCGGCGTTCGGGGTCGGTGCAGGGATTTTCTTTCTGGGGTACATGCTCTTTGAAATCCCGAGCAACCTGCTGCTTCCTCGCCTCGGAGCGCGCAAAACGCTCAGCCGAATCATGGTGCTATGGGGACTCACATCCGCTGCCATGATGTTTGTTCACGATGTGCATTCGTTCTACATTCTGCGGTTCATGCTCGGAGTCTTCGAAGCCGGTTTCGCGCCGGGAATGGTCTTTTATCTGACATGTTGGTACCCACAGGCGCGGATGGCGCAGGTGATGGCTTTCGTGATGGCGGCCGCGCCTCTCGGTGGGATTGTCGGGGCACCTTTGTCGACAGGGATCATGGCCTTGCTTTCGGGTGCGCACGGGCTTGCTGGTTGGCAATGGATGTTTCTCCTCGAGGGCTTGCCCTGCGTTGTCCTCGGAGTCGTTACGTTCTTCTGTCTGGACGATCGCATTGAATCGGCGCGATGGTTGTCCAGCGATGAGAAGGCATCACTTTTGCAAGACATCGGAAGCCGGAAGGCGAGTCACGCGGGGTTCAGGGACGTCTGCACCGACGGTCGCGTCTACGTGATGGCATTCGCGTATTTCTGCCTTATATGTGGCATATACGCCGTCAGTTTCTGGCTTCCGACAATCCTCAAGTCAGGAGGCGTGTCAGATCTCATGACCATTGGCTTCCTGTCAGCCATTCCCTATGGTCTTGCGGTGATCGCGATGTGGGTGATAGGCAGAAGCTCTGATAAGCGGATGGAGCGTCGCTGGCATAGCGCGGTGCCCGCAATGGTTGGTGCGGTTGCGCTGGCCGTTTCAGCATTTTCGATAGGTTCGCTGTGGTTATCGCTCGGCAGCATTACGTTGGCGACAGCTCTCACGTGGGCTGCGTACACGGTATTCTGGGCCATGCCGTCAGAGCATCTGAAGGGGGACGTGGCGGCCGGCGGCATTGCGCTGATCAACACGATTGGGCTGGTTGGGGGTTTTATCAGCCCAAGCATCATTGGATGGGTAAAAAGCGCAACCGGGAGCATGCAGACTGCACTTCTGCCAACGGTTGCTCTGTTGATGGTGGGAGCGTGCGTTCTAGCGCTTATTCGATCCAAACGAGAGGCTTGAAGGACGCCACATCATGAAAATACTGATTGCCGGGTTCCAGCACGAGACAAACACATTTGCGCCGTCCAAGGCGGACTATGAGAATTTCGTCCGCGGGGAAGGATTTCCAGCTATGGTCCGCGAAGACGACGTATTCCAATTGCAAAACGTGAACATCCCGATCGGAGGATTTATCGAGGAGATGCAAGCGGAAGGACATCACCTGATCCCGATCATATGGGCGGCGGCGAGCCCTTCGGCCCACGTAACCCGATCAGCTTACGAGCGGATTGCTGGTGAAATCGTCGAAGCGGTCCGCACCACCAAGGTGGACGCGATTTATCTGGACCTGCACGGAGCAATGGTGGCCGAGCATGTCGATGACGGGGAAGGGGAACTGCTGGCACGCATTCGAAGTATTGTCGGTGGTGACCTACCTGTTGTCGCGTCACTTGATCTGCATGCGAACGTAACGGAGCAGATGCTGCGCAATGCAAGCGGTCTCGTGGCATACCGGACGTACCCTCACGTGGACATGGCCGATACGGGAAGGGCTGCGGCGCATCTATTGCGACGGCTGATAGCCAGCAAAACGCCGGTCACGATGGCCTATCGGCGCATCCCGTTTCTCATTCCGGTGAATGCGATGTGCACACTGCTTGAGCCGGCGCGTAGCGTCTACCAACATCTGACAGCTCAGGAAAATACCGCAGTACTGTCAATTTCGTTCACACCGGGATTCCCCGCTGCGGATTTTCCGGAATGCGGACCGATGGTCTGGTGCTATGCCACCGAACCAGACCACGCGGATGCGGCGGTGGCAGCCATTTATGACGAGATCATCGAGCGGGAGTCCGAATGGGCGGTCGAATTTCTTAACCCGGACGAGGCTGTACGTGAGGCGCAGCGAATCGCTTCCCGCGCGAACCGCCCGGTGGTCATCGCCGACACGCAGGATAACCCTCATGGCGGCGCGGATTCAAATACGACGGGAATGCTCCGGGCACTGGTGCGCAACAAAGCTCAGGGCGCTGCACTGGGCCTGATGTGGGACCCTGAAGTCGTTCGAGTGGCTCACAAGGCGGGCAAAGGAAGTTACATCACAGTAGCGTTGGGCGGCAAGTCTAAGGTTGTTGGTGACTTTCCGTTCGAGGCGACATTCGAAGTTGAACATCTTTCAGACGGCAAATGTATCTTTGATGGTCCGATGATGCACGGAATGCACGTCGATGTCGGTCCGACGGCCTGCCTTCGAATTGACGACGTGAGAGTCGCGGTGAGTTCCGTTAAGGCACCGATGAACGATCGCAACCTTTTCAGAATGGCTGGTATCCAGCCTGAGAAGATGAGGATCCTGGTGAACAAGAGCTCGGTGCATTTCCGCGCGGACTTCGGTCCTATTGCCGAGCGTATTCTCGTGGCCAAGTCGCCTGGCCCGATGGCGGCTGATCCGGCCGATCTGCCGTGGAAACGACTAGGAGCCGGTACGCGTGTGCGCCCAACCGTGAGTTCGACCCGGCCACCCAACGACGACACTCTCCGTATCGACGAACGATCAACCAACTTGTGGGGTGATTAAATGACATTGCGAGTACCGGATCTTTCCCGGTTTCCCAAGGCGCAATTGCGCGACGGGCCTTCACCGATTCTGGCACTGCCTAGATTGAGTCAGCACCTAAGAGGTGCCGAGATCTATGTCAAGCGGGAAGATCTTGATGGCCTGGGAGGCGGCGGCAACAAGCTGCGCAAGCTCGAGTTTCTGATCGGGGAGGCGCAGGCGGCAGGCGCCGACACGATCATCACGGTTGGCGGCCGACAGTCGAATCATGCCCGGTTGACGGCAGCGGCGGCTGCGCGCATTGGAATGAAATGTGAACTGGTGCTCTCGAGGCTGGTTCCGATCGAAGACGATGACTATGTCGAAAATGGCAACGTGGTACTAGATCGCCTCTTTGGTGCGGTCATCCATGATGTTCCAGGGAACGTTAATGCGCTGCAGGTTGCGGAAGAGCGGGCCGCAAAGCTGCGTGGCGAAGGCCGAAAAGTGTATGTGTGTCCGCTCGGCGGATCGAGCCCGGTCGGCTGTCTGGGCTATGTTTCCTGTGCAATTGAGATTCTCGACCAGTCGAGGAGCGGCGGAATTGACTTTGACTATATCGTTGTCGCAAATGGCAGTGGTGGCATGCAGGCCGGGCTTATAGCGGGGGCGATCGCTGCTGGTGTGTCGCCGATGAAAGTAGTGGGGTACACGGTTCTTGCGCCGCTCGAAAAAGCGTATGCCACCACGTGCGAAAAAGTGCAGCAGACGCTTGACTTGATGGGTTCTGGTCTCACGGTATCCGGCGACGACGTTGTTCTCCATGGTGACCAACTCGGAATCGGCTACGGATTGCCTACTGACTCAATGCGCCGGGCAGTCAATCTTTTGGCCAGTCAGGAAGGCCTTCTGTTGGACCCAGTATATAGCGGCAAGGCGTTCGCGGGTCTGATTCAGAGCGTCGAGAATGGAGCTTTCGGTGCGGGGAAAAAGGTTCTGTTTCTTATGAGTGGGGGTACTCCTTCGTTGTTTGCATACCGCACCGCGTTCGACTGACTGGGGATTTATCCGTCGGGCCTCTCAGAATTGATAGCAAAAACAAGCCTTTAAACCATTTTCTGAATGAACGATGTTGTTACTGCGGCTTACCGAGTGCGGGGCTAAAGCGGTGCACCCGAATCCTTTGCTAACGCTCCATGGCAGGCCACGGGGTGGGAGCCAGGCTGGCAATGCGGTCAGAGTGATCTGGAGCCCGTCAGGCAGCAGCGACCACGTTGTACACGTGTCAAAGTTCGCCGGTTAAATACTGAGCGACGCCGTTCCCGAAGCTCCAGTCCGAGTCTGAGTTGGTGGTGATGGAGACGATCACATCATTTGCACCCGTGCCACAGTTTGCCGCTAATTCGGCCGTAAGCTCACTATAGAATTTGCGCTTTGACTCGTCAGAACGTGGACGAGTGGTGACTGAAACCAGCGTCAGTTTTTCGGTACGTACGATTCCGAGCCCGGTGTCTTCCGCGACTAACCGGCGGAGATTGTGTTCCGTCAACACCTGATAGCGGTCCGTTTGGGGTACTTCGAAAGCCTTGACTACGGCTCGATGTACGGCATCGAGCAAGGAGTTGATTTCAGCCTCCGTTCTTCCTTGAAGGACATCGATACGAATTAGCGGCATTCTTTCCTCCGTGAATAAAAGAAACGGTGTCGGCGCGATGGCACGAGCGATGGGAATGATCCAGCCTGGATTCCCAGCCTGACAATGCGACCTTCGGCATGGATACCAGCCAAACGTATGTATCGGCGCTGGGCCTGGTGACCCTAACGATGCTGAGCATCAAGATGTGAAAGCTATCGCCGGCAAGCGCTTATCCTACTTTGCATTCCTCTTTCTTTGGCCGATACAGTGGCGTGGACACTTGAACACCGGCCAACAATTGAAATTCGCGCGGCGTCGCACGACCGGTGATGATGGCATCGCAGAATGGTTGACGCACAGGAACAATTGAATTACCACAGACTGCGATCATCTCGCATCGAAAGTCGTTCAGAATACGAGGCATCCCCATCACAGCCGAAACGTCATGGTGTCTCTTGACGTGGTCAGGCTATTCACATGAACACTAACCCGCAACACGCATCCGTGAAGATGACTCGTGGTAGCAGCGCCAGCCGCTCTGCCGAAGGCCCGCCGGACCTTCCGTGCGCATTCGCCTGACGTTTGTCCCGCTCGGCTCTGGTGCTCGACGAACTCGCCACCCATGTCGTGTCGCGGTTTCCGACCTTGGGTGCGCCGTGATCAGGCGAACGATCCCGCAGGCATTCACAAATTCGGTTGTGCCTGTCTGTCTCTGTTGCCCTCGTATCGAGTCGTTCGCGTAACAGGTCATTTTCATCATGAAAGCAATGAAAAAACCACTCAGAATCGATTTTGTCTCCGACGTAGCGTGCCCGTGGTGTGCTATCGGTCTCTCCTCGCTGCAACTTGCGATCGCGCGCCTTGGCGAGGCCGTCGACGTCGAATTAGTCACGCATCCCTTCGAACTGAATCCGCAGATGGGCAACGATGGCGAAGCACTCGTCGAACATATCGGAAAGAAATACGGGCGCACCCCGGAACAGATAGCCGAGGCACAGGTCGCGCTGCGCGAGCGTGGCGCGAATGTCGGCTTTACTTTTGGCCCGCGCACACGCATTTACAACACCTTCGATGCGCATCGCCTGTTGCATTGGGCCGCTATCAAAGGCAAACAGTTACCGCTGAAAGAGGCGCTACTACGGGCCTATCATAGCGAGGGTAAAGCCCCGAGCGACCATGACGTTCTGGTCGACGCTGCGGAATCTGTGGGGCTCGACGCAGAGCAGGCGCGCATCGTTCTGCAAAGCGGCGACTACGCCGATGAAGTTCGTGCGGAAGAAGAGAAATACCAGGCGATGGGTATCCATTCGGTGCCGTCAATCATCGTTGACAATCGCTATCTGCTGACCGGCGCACAGCCTGTCGAAGCTTTTGAGGACGCCATCCGACAAAATCTGGCGGAAGCGTGAGGCATCCTCCGCAGTGACTTCCACGATGACTTTCGCGCCGCAATGTCGGTTCGTCGTCGACTTCGGAAATTTTTCATAGGGTAGCGTTATGGATGTTGCGGACCTCAGGGCATTTGAAGCGGTCGCTCGCCACGGGAGCATGAACAGGGCGGCCGTAGAGTTGCACACTGTCCAGTCCAACGTAACGGCCCGGATCCGTTCACTGGAAAAAGAAGTTGGTGTTGCGCTCTTTCAGCGGCATGTCCGCGGTGTGAGCATGACTCCGGCGGGGCAGCGCATGCTTCCTTACGCGGCGCGGATCGCCAAGCTCGTTGCAGACGCTCGCGTGGCGGCCATGGACGACGGACCTCCGGGTGGTTCCCTGGTGTTGGGAACCATGGAAACCGCTGCGGCGCTGCGGCTTTCACCGATAGTGAGCAACTTCGCGCGGATGTATCCGCAAGTCAGGCTGTCGCTGACGACCGGAACAAGCCGCAGCCTCGCGACGGATGTCACGGAATGTCGTCTGGATGGAGCGTTCATAGCAGGTCCTTTTGACCATCCGGAGCTTCACAGCGAAACGATTCTTCATGAAGAACTGGTGCTTGTGACCCCTCGGACCATAGACTCGCTGGAGTCTTTGGCGTCAATCCCGAACCTGAAAACGATTGTGTTCCGTGTCGGATGCGCGTATCGGCAGCAACTGGAAGCGCTGCTTGTCGAGATGGGGATTCTTGTGACGGCTCTCGAGTTCGGCTCGTTGGACGCAATCATTGCGTGTGTAGCGGCCGGTATCGGGATCACGTTGCTGCCGCGAGGCGTGGTCGCGTCAGCGGCGCAGCAGGACATCATTGCTCTCCATGAGGTCTCGCCTGAAAAAACACATGTCGAGACGCTTTTCGTCCGACGACATGACGCATACATGTCGAGCGCCATGCGCGCTTTCGTCGAGGTCTCGCGCTCGGAGTTTGGGCCTTTGATGGCGGCGGCATAACGGTGTACTGGCGGAGAAACCTCATCGTCTGCGTATTCGGGGCGTTCACGACAGTCGTCAGCTTGAGCATGTTGCTGCCGTTGCCGGCGCGATCATTTTCGTCACCACTATTCTGGCCGTTGTACTGGTCAAAGAAAGGGTATCTATTTTCTCGATACCCATATCGTCACAAACCGCTTATGCACTCTCGAAACATTGTTAAGCTGCTTTCTGCGTGATGCGTCGACTATCCGAACGCAGGAACGTCGTTATACGCTCCGTCGGGTTCTTAAAGAGTACCTCCGCGATGATGGCAACGGTGCCGAAATCTTATCGTTTCGAACAATACGCTACACGCGAGGCCGCTTCGGAGTTGACGAATATCATCTAAGTTCAAATGGAGAGCTTGGGGATGACTGATGCACCTCTAACACTTGGCATAGACCACGTTGGTCTGACGGTCCGTAATCTGAGCGTCACCCGGGACTTTTTCATCAACGTCCTGGGCTGGACACAGGTTGGCGGGAGGCCCGACTACCCGGCGGCTTTTGTGTCCGACGGGCACATCACGCTGACACTCTGGGAGGTCAAGGATCTGCAGAATTGCGTGGCGTTCGACCGCAAAACGAATGTAGGTCTACATCACCTCGCGCTGCGGGTCGGTAGTAAAGAGGCTCTCGACGCAATCTTCGCACGGGTCTCCGGATGGCCAGGGGTAGTGGTTGAGTTCGCATCTGAGAACATGGGTGAAGGACCCAAGCGTCACACGATGTTGTACGAGCCGGGCGGCATCAGACTCGAGTTCGATTTCGATCCGCGAATTCAGCCTGCTTGAGTCGTGTTGAGTCATGGACGAAGTGGTTCAGGTAGCGCGTGGTGCAGACCTACTCGTCGTATCTAGCGCCCGATTTCTTATCAAAGTAGCTGCTGGAACGGCAGTTCGAAGACTATCCAACGGGAGGTTCCAAACATGAGCCACGCCGCCCAGCGCATTTTTTTGATTTCCGGTGCGAGTTCCGGTTTTGGTCGTGCCTTGGCGAGAGCAGCATTGGCCGCCGGCAATACGGTGATTGGCATTGTGAGGAGCGAGCGTGCGAAGGCTGAGATTGAGGGATTGCATGCACACCACGCCCACGGTGCGATCCTCGATGTGTCTGATTTCGATTCAATCAATGCGACGATCGAGGAAGTCGTCGAGCGCGTTGGTGCGATCGACGTTCTCGTGAATAGTGCAGGATACGGTCATGAAGGAATCCTCGAGGAATCTCCGCTCGATGAACTCCGTCGTCAGTTCGATGTGAATGTGTTCGGCGCAGTCGCTATGATCAAGGCCGTGCTCCCGTCGATGCGAATACGACGCACCGGTCACATCATCAATATCACGTCGATGGCGGGCCTAGTTACTTTTCCCGGCATTGCATACTACTGCGGTAGCAAGTTTGCACTTGAAGGCATATCAGAGGCCTTGGAACAGGAAGTGCGCAGTTTTGGTATTAAGGTGACCGCTGTTGCGCCGGGCGCGTTTCGAACGGATTGGGCGGGCAGATCGATGGTGCGCACTGAGCACAACATCGACGACTACGACCCGGTGTTTGCTCCGATCCGCCGCGCTCGTATGGCGAAAGACGGGAAACAGCCTGGGGATCCGGTGAAGGCGGCGCAGATCATGTTGGACCTGATCGACGAGGTTGATCCGCCGGTTCACCTCGTGCTTGGCGATGATGCGTTAAGTGTAGTCCGGGACAGAATGTCAGTGCTGAGCCACGAAATTGACGCTTGGGAATCCGTTTCGAAATCCACTGGCTTCTCGTGAAAACGTAGCGGCGCGAACGGCTATGGAGGAAATCCTTCAGCGAAAGTATCCCTCAGGTACGTGACAAACAGTTCGACAGCGCGCGGTACGTGCGGGGTGTATGGCCGGACCACATAGAGCTGCTCGGCAAAGGCGCCTATTGGCCGCCAGTCAGGCAGGAGAACAATGAGTTTTCCCGATTGAATCGCTGCTTGCGCCGTGAAATCGGGCAGCAGCGCGATGCCCAGATCGTCAAGGGCCGCGTCTCTCAAGGCTTCGCTATTGTTAGCGGAGAAGGGGCCGTTTACCGTGATCATCAAAGGAGCCGACTGCGTCCGCCGCGCGGCTCTGCGTTCGAACGACCAGATTCCGGACCCTAAAGCACGAGGATAGAACAGGCAATCGTGAGCGGAGAGATCCGCTGGCGATTCAGGGTAACCTCGACGCTCCAGATATGCGTGTGTCGCGACAATGACGGATTGCGTCTCGCACAGCTTCCAGGCGACATGGGTCTCAGGGACCTGAGAGCTATGTCTGACGGCAAGATCGAAGCCTTCCGTGGCAATCGAGGTCAGACGATCAGACGCTTCGAGTTGAACCCGTACTTCGGGATTCGCCCGCAGAAACGCAGACATCTTCGGCACCAACTGCTGCCGCGCGAACGCCACTGGAGCGGTTACCCTGATCAATCCGCGTGCAACGCCCGCCATTTCCTTAACCATCGCAAAACTCGTCGCAATGTGCTCGTACTCCAGACGTGTGTTGTCGACGAGTCGCTGCCCGGCTTCAGTGAGTCGTACGCTGCGGGTGTTACGTTGCACCAGTGCGACACCCGAGGCTCGCTCGAGTTCTGCGATGCGTTGGCTCATTGCGGCCTTGCTCACGCCAAGGCGCGCGGCCGCCGCAGTGTACGTGCCCTGTTCGGCAAGAACCGTCAGCCAGTGCAAATGAGTCCAAAGGCCTTCGACTTTTCGCGTATCCATATGTCTATTGTTCGCCGTTGGAAACGATCATTTCAAGTTTAACGCCTTTGCAAACGTAATGCCGACTCCTAGACTTTGTTCACCACCCATCAATCAAGGAAGCGAAATGCAAGCGTTCAACGACACAGCCGACGTCACCCACTTTATTCATGGCGAGCCAGTACGTGGGTCAGGAATGCGTACCCAGGCGATTTTCAATCCTGCGACCGGTGAACGCCCACGCAAACTCCTGCTGGGGGAGATCGCAGATGTCGACACCGCTGTCGCAAGCGCCAAGGCTGCATTTCCGAAGTGGAGCAACACGCCACCGATCCGCCGCGCCCGCGTCATGCTGCGGTTTCTCGAGTTGATGAACAGGCATCGGGATGAACTGGCCGCAATCATCACGGCCGAACATGGAAAGGTCTTCTCGGATGCTCAAGGCGAGGTGGCGCGGGGTATCGATGTCATCGAATTTGCCTGCGGCATTCCGCAGCTTCTTAAGGGGGACTATACCGAGCAGGTCTCAACGGGCATGGATAACTGGACAACGCGTCAGGCGCTCGGCGTTGTCGCGGGCATTACGCCGTTCAACTTCCCGTGCATGGTGCCTTGCTGGATGTTCCCTGTTGCGATTGCGGCGGGCAATGCCTTCATTCTGAAGCCAAGCGAGCGTGACCCGTCGGCGTCGTTGTTCATGGCAAGGCTGTTGAAGGAGGCCGGTCTGCCGGACGGCATCTTCAACGTGGTTCAGGGCGACAAGGTCGTTGTTGATGCTTTGCTCGCGCACCCGGACGTGAAGGCGGTGAGCTTTGTCGGATCGACGCCAATCGCCAATTACATCTACGAGACCGGCGCGAAGAACGGCAAGCGCGTGCAAGCGCTGGGTGGGGCCAAAAATCATATGGTTGTGATGCCCGATGCCGACATCGATCAAGCGGTCGACGCGCTGGTTGGCGCTGGGTACGGCTCCGCTGGCGAGCGTTGTATGGCTATTTCGATCGCTGTTCTCGTCGGCGATGTGGCTGACAAGATCATTCCGAAGCTCGCCGAACGTGCGCGTAGTCTTATTGTAAAGAATGGCATGGAGTCCGATGCGGAAATGGGCCCTGTCGTTACGCAACAGGCGCTCGAACGCATAGAAGGGTACATCGGGATTGGTGTCGACGAAGGTGCGAAGTTGGTCGTTGATGGTCGCGGCCTCAAGGTCGACGGTCATGAGGGCGGATTCTTCACGGGCGGTACGCTGTTCGACAACGTTACACCGGAGATGAGAATATACAAGGAAGAAATCTTTGGGCCCGTTCTTGCCTGCGTCCGTGTGAAGGACTTCTCGGAAGCGGTCGATTTGATCAATGCTCATGAGTTCGGCAACGGCGTGGCGTGCTACACCCGCGACGGGCACATCGCTCGCGAATTCGGGCGACGCATCGAAGTAGGTATGGTCGGCATCAACGTCCCTATTCCGGTCCCGATGGCCTGGCACGGATTCGGCGGCTGGAAGCGCAGTCTGTTCGGCGACACGCATGCATACGGCGAGGAAGGTGTTCGATTCTATACGAAGCAGAAGTCGATCATGCAGCGCTGGCCGGAGAGCACGGAGAAGGGCGCTGAATTTGCAATGCCCACGGCAAAGTAAGCGAGCCGATTCGATAAAGGTGATCGGGCGTCGCGTGCGGCACGATGCGGCGTCTGATTTCTGTCTGCGTGTAGTTCCCAGGCACTGGCCTGCCGCGTCGTTTTCCCCTGTCGCGGATCATCGTGCAGGGTCCTCTCTGTAACAAATTTCTAACGATAACTATGCACTCCGTCGGTGGCGATCCAGGAGTGACACTGCCCGTCTTGCCGCAATGGAAAGAGTGTTTTTATTGCCTACCGATTGACTGCACGTCCGGTCAAACCAAACTCTCGTATTAGTCGCATTCCCGAGTGAGAAGCAAACGGCGGGCGAAATGAATTTCTCATCGTTAGAAATATTTTGTGCCGTCGCCAGCGAGCAAAGTGTGACCCGAGCAGCACGCCATTCGGCCCGTGTTCAGTCAAATGTGGCGATGCGCGTAAAACAGCTTGAAGAGGAACTGGAGGTTCAGCTTTTCTATGAAGTGGAAAGCGGACGAGGTTGACGCCAAGTGGCCGCACGATGCTGGACTATGCGCAACGAATCCTGTATCTCGCGGAAGAGGCGAGACTTGCGATGAAACCTGAGCAGCAGTGCGCACGCTTGAGCATTGGCGCTACGAAATCTACCGCAGCGGCACGCCTTGCGGCTTTGCTTTCGAAATACCATGGCAGGTGGCCCCGGGTGGAGTTGGAGGTTTCGATCGGTACATCGCGTTCACTTGTCGAAGACGTGGAGAGAGACCATCTCGACTGCGTTTTTGTCGCCGAGGTGACGGGTACGATGACGACGAGACCTGGCTGAGAGAGCAGTTTGCGTCGGCACTTGCGCCTCGGACTTGGTCGGCTTTATTGGATGGAGTCTGTGCCGAAGTAGCACAACACGGATATGGCTATGCAACGACAGTTTGTGCAGCATACAACTACGGAAACGACCAACCCAGTCGTCGTCCGACTACTCGCGGCCAGTGTAGGTTCGAGTGCTCCGCTGGACGTGGGTAGTACCTCGCCAGGGATGGTGGTTAACTCCGGAATACGCAAAACCCCTGTCAGCGTGCTTCACGACCGGGCTTGTATTGAGGTCAAGAGGCTAGGGCTGGTCGGTGATGAGCAAGTAGACCTTAGCGTGCATGGAGGCCTCGAGAAAGCTGTTTATATGTATCCGGTCGAACACTACGAATGGTGGCGCGAACGCCGGCTTGAAGCGGGCGTAATGGGCGCGGACGATCCGCTGCCGTTTGCTGCGATGGGAGAGAATTTAACGACGAGTGGGCTGCTCGAAACTCAACTCTGGGTCGGAGATCGCATCTTGATCGATGAGGTCGAATTTCGTGTCGAGTCTCCCCGAAATCCCTGCTACAAGTTTAACGCCGTGATGGGATACCCGCGTGCTGCCAAACACATGATGGCCAGTGGGTACTCCGGTGTTTATTTAAGCGTGTTCAAAACTGGATTCATTTCCGCAGGTTCGTCGATTCAGGTAATTCCTGGCCCTCGGCAGGAGTCGATAAGCGCGATTCTGGACCGGCGGCGTGTCCGCGCACGGAGGGAGCCGTAAGTCGGAAAGTACAGCTGCGCCGTCGGGCGGCCTCTACTCATGAGCCTTCGTGGGTGAAGCGTTCTTCGGCGACACCAACCTGACGCGAAATACGCGTGCGTAACTGATCAGTCGATTGGTCGCGGTGATCTCTCGATTCCAGCGACGAAATGATCCGAAAATCGGTTGACCGTTTAGAAGCATCGCAACCTGCAAAGCACCTGAGCGGAATCCTATGAGCGGCTCCGGGGCGCACTGGCCGGATGGGCCAGGGGCCCGGAATGACTGGGTTATCTCTGAGATAGATAACCGTATTTAATACCTTCGCTTGATATCCAGTTCGAATGATGCGAGTTTGTCTCATTGGTTGGAGACACGGCAATGCCACATCGAAACCCGACTTCGGTAGGAGATGGCAGTTGGCGGAGTCACTGCTGCTGGTTCAACGTCGCCGGGCAACGAAGCGAAATCGCAGCCCTACAGCTATAAGCGTGTGTAGACGGAAGGCGAAGCGCGTCAATTGAAAGAAATGCACGCGAGTCGCCAATTGAGAATCGGACTGCCGTTCGAGGCGATCCGGAAATTTTTGAGGGATAGATTTCAAATGAGTACACCCACGACTGCTCAGCGTATCGGCCGCTTTGCATACGACGCACGTGCAGACCATCTTACTCCCGGCGCGAGGGCAATTCTCAAGCGGAATATTCTTGACAGTCTTGGTTGTGCAATAGCAGCGCTGCCTGGTAAGCCGTTCAAGGCGCTTCGCGATCAGTTCGATGAGTACCGCGGCTCGGGGACATGTTCGTTGATTGGAGGCGGTAAGACTTCGCCCGACCAGGCCGCCTTGTACAACTCAGGCCTGGTGCGGTATGTAGACCTGCTGGACAGCTACATGTCCCCCGGCGGACTCTGTCACCCGAGCGATAACTTCGGGACCATTCTGGCAGCCGCTGAGCATGCTTCCGCAAGTGGCGAAGAGTTCATGCTGGCGTTGGCAACAGCCTATGAAATTGGCTGCCGTATTACCGCAATCGTGCCGGTTATGGCCAAAGGGTTTAACCACGCTATTCAGTTGGCGATCTCCGCCGCAGCCGGGTCGGGAAAGCTGTTCGGTCTCGATGCCGATCAGATTGCTAACGCGATTGCAATCGCAACGATCGACAATATTTCACTGACGTGCGTCCATTCCGAGCCGGTTTCACAGTGGAAAGGCTTTTCCCCCGGTATCACGGGCATGAGAGCCGTCTATTCTGCATCTCTTGCCAAGCGTGGATTCACAGGTCCAATTCGCCTTTTCGAAGGGCCCAATGGTCTGGTGCGAATGTTTGACCAACCACTCGACGTCGATTGGGAAGACCAGCGGCTTGAGGTCGTTCACGAGACGATCATGAAGAAATACTGTTCGCTCATTCATGGTCAACCTGTCCTTGAAGCGACGCTCGCGTTAAAGCGAAAACATGATTTGACGAGCGATGACGTGGACGAAGTCCAATGTGACATCTTCCAAAGCGGATTCGACATTGCCGGCGGCGGCAGCTTCGGCCCGAAGGATGACCCGCAGACCAAAGAACAGGCGGACTACAACCTCAAGTATCTGATTGCGGCTGCGTTGCTCGATGGCCGAGTCGGTCCGGCTCAGCTTGAACCCGAGCGTGTACAGGCACCCGATGCACAGGCATTGCTCAGAAGAGTGTCGGTGAAACCTGACGCTGAATTTTCAGCGCAATACCCACACGCTCTCAACACGCGCGTGACGATCAAATGCAAGGATGGTCGCGTGTTGGTCACTGAGCATATCGGCTTCGAAGGCGGCCTGGACAATCCGTTCACGTGGGAACGCACCGTCGAAAAATTTGACTGGTTAAGCGAACAACACGCGGACAAGAAACTCCGAGACCAGCTCATCGAGCTCGTCTCGGAGTTGGATGAACATCCGATCGAAGACTTAATGAACCTCTTGGCGAAAGTCAGTCCGGAGCCACGATTCCCGGCGATGCATCCGGGAATTCAATAATCCATAAAGGCATTTAGGAGCTATATATGGCACTCATTTCTTGTGACATGCGTTTTGGTCGGACCGACGAGCAAAAGCGGCAACTTGCCGCCGGCTTACTCCGGGTGGTCAGCGCCGCGACAGGTGAAACGAAGAATGACATCTTTTTCGTGATTCGCGAGGGACGTGGAATCAATTTCGTCGAACACGGCGAGCATCTTCCGGAGTATGTCGAGGGTGCGGCGAACGATAAAGAACTGATTGAACGTCTTAAATAGATCTGACGGAGAAATATTGTGCCTTTCATCGAATGCCATATCAAGAGCGGTCTTACGCAAGGACGACGTGAACAACTCATCCGGGACATCATCCAGGTCACGCACGACTCGATCGGATCGGACCCCAAGATTATCAATGTGATCTTGCACGAACATCCGGCTGAAAATATCAGCATTTCCAGTCGGATTAATGGAGAGGACTTCAAGAAGTCTACCGGGTAGCCGCGCCAAACTGCGCGCTAGAGTCTTGTTCGGAGTTCCGCCGGGCGTGGCGTCCGGCGGCTGGAAGGCAGTGCATGCAGTGCATGCAGCACGATTGAAGATATGGATAAACCATAGCATTGTCTGTGTCAGGTCTGGTGAGAAACACGTTTTTTTGGAATATATAGTATGCAGTAGAAAAGAATATGGAGGAGAAATGAACCGAGCAAAGATGGCGGTCGACGGTGTCGCTGCCGGAAGTGAGAAAGTGGGGCTGGCAATATTTTTGACGCTCGTCGAAGTGCGGATGTTCTTCGGGTTCATTACTCTTGCCGTCGTGTCGCCGACAACGCTCGCTTCGCCGGTGATAGATGGGTCGGAGGTTACGGTTGCGTTCCTATACGGAATAGGCATTCTGGTCGTTAGCGTGCTGCTTATCGGGTTGTATGTCCTGGTCGAAAACGCAGCAGATTCGCGAAAATTTCGTATCAATTCCGCTGAATTTCAATCGTAAATTGACCGGTGACCCATATGAACATTCTTCGACATGGCGCCTTTCTCGCGCTTTCAGCATCCGCATGCGTTGCGAGTACCGGATCCTTTGCTGCTGGGAGCGGCGTAGGTACCGGAAACGGCGTGGCGATAGCGTTTTTTCTTGCTTTCGTACTGGCGACGCTTGCTATTACCTACTGGGCCGCCAAGCGAACGAAGTCGACTGACGATTTCTACGCAGCCGGAGGTGAAATAACCGCATTGCAAAATGGTCTTGCAATCGCGGGTGACTTCATGTCAGCCGGTGCATTTCTTGGTCTGACAGCTTTGGTGTTCAGTAGTGGGTTTGATGGTCTTGTCTACGCGGTAGGGTATGCGACGGGGATGCCAATTGTTGTGTTTCTGCTGGCGACGAGACTGCGAAAACTCGGTAAATATACAGTCGCTGATGCGGTTTCCACGCGTCTTGGCGAGACACCGATTCGTATCTTCTCGGCTTGCGCATCGCTATGCATTGTTTCGCTATACCTCATCGCGCAAATGGTGGGGGCAGGGCAACTGATCAAGCTGTTGTTTGGTATTGACTATGTCTACGCCGAAATTCTTGTTGGCGCTCTCATGATGTTTTATGTGGCCTTCGGAGGGATGGTCGCCACGACTTGGGTACAGCTAGTGAAGGCGACGTTGCTGCTGCTCGGCACGATTGTGATGAGCTTTCTGGTGCTGCGAAATTTTGGCTTTAACTTCTCGGAATTGTTGCGGCGTGCCGTGGAAATTCATCCAAAGGGCAGTGCAATCCTCAGTCCACAGTTTCTGGTGAGAGATCCTGTGTCGGGATTTTCATTGGGTCTTGCGGTGATGTTTGGTACCTCGGGATTGCCGCACATTCTCATGCGTTTCTTCACGGTTCCCGACGCACGGGCTGCACGCGGCTCGGTATTTTGGGCAAGTGCATTTATCAACCTGTTCTTTGCACTCGTGTTTGTCATCGGGTTTGGATCTATCGCGCTGGTCGCCTCCAATCCGGACTTCCTGGATGGCGCGGGAAAACCGCTCGGCGGCGTAAATATGGTTGCTATCCACCTTGCAAAGGCGGTAGGAGGAAACGCGTTGCTTGGGTTTATCTCCGCAGTCGCATTCGCTACCATTCTTGCGGTTGTCTCAGGGTTGACACTCGCGGGTTCTTCGGCAGTTTCGCATGACCTTTACGCCCGTGTCTTTTGCAAAGGTGCCGCGAGTCAAGCCAATGAAGTACGGGTATCAAGGATATCGACTCTGGTTCTTGGGGTCATCGCGGTGGCATTAGGCATTGCATTCAGGACACAGAATGTGGCTTACATGCTTGGACTTACTTTCTCGGTCGCCTGTAGCTCGACTTTTCCAGTGTTACTGCTTGCCCTTTATTGGAAACGATTGACCACGATTGGAGCCGTTGTGGGTGGAACTGTCGGGTTGGTCTCTGCCATCTTGCTGACGGTCGCAGGCCCAGCCGTCTGGGTGCATGTTATTGGGAATGCGAAGCCACTTTTCTCGATCGATCCATCGACCATAGTGACTATGCCGCTCGCGTTTATGACGTGCTGGTTGATATCCATACTGGACCGTAGCAAACAGGCGGATACTGACCGGGCGCGCGGTGCGACTCTACAGGAGCCTCCGGTATTCGCGGGACCGATTGGTCATTAGATCCCGGAGTGGCGTACAGAGATTTTGTCGCCGTTAAGTGGTCGAACTCGCGAGGCTATCCGATGGAGTGGTCGACCACAGGACTAGGTCGCATAGCGCGTTACTCAGTTCGAGGGCGGATCGTCGAGATCCGCTCTGTACACTTTCGGGTCAGATAGAAGCAGGCACTCCTCCAAGCTCGGCGGTGCGCTGAACGTCGCACCAACGCTGCTCTGTTCCTGCGCTATTTCTCGCGTTTGCGAAGCGACCAAAGGGTACTGTTTGCCTCGAATGTTCAATTTCGCTTTGGTGTAGCATGCAAGATAAGTTCGCTGTGCAGCGCTGTGCGAACCGCCGTACGGTTCGTGAATTTTGGTTGCCTCCGACAGTTGCCGATGGTCTGCACGCTGTTCAATCAGTTTGTCGTGCAAGCGTCTGAATAAAACGAAGTTATCGAGCCGAAGTTTTTGATAGCTTGCCGCTCGGACATCGAAGCTTTTATCGAGGTTGTGGACATTTCATAGAGGTGCAAAGCATGGACGCTGCCGACCTCAAGGTCTTCGAAGCCGTAGCTCGTCACGGAAGTATGAACCGGGCAGCTGCCGAGCTCAATACCGTTCAATCCAATGTGACAGCGCGAATTCGATCTCTGGAGAGAGAGGTCGGAGTCGCTCTCTTTCAAAGGCATGTGCGCGGCGTGAGCATGACCCCTGCGGGGCAGCGCATGCTTCCGTATGCCGCGCGTATTGCAAAGCTCATTGCAGATGCCAAGGTGGCAGCGCTGGATGACGGCGCACCGAGCGGCACTCTCACGCTCGGAACACTCGAGACGACTGTGGCGTTGAGGCTCTCTCCAATACTAAGTAACTTCGCTCGAATGTATCCGCAGGTTCGACTGTCTCTGACAACGGGCACGAGTTGCAGTCTCACGGCCGATGTTGCGGAATGTCGGCTGGACGGGGCGTTTATAGCGGGTCCGCTGGACCATCCGGACCTTTACATTGAGACAGTCTTTCATGAGGAGTTGGTTCTGGTTACGCCGCGTACCGTACGCACGCTCGAGGCGATCAGATCGGTGCAGGACCTCAAAACAATTGTCTTCCGTTCAGGTTGCTCGTACCGTCAGCGGCTCGACGCGCTGCTCGCCGAAATGGGAGTGCTCACGGCAGCGCCCCTCGAATTTGGCTCGATGGATGCGATCATCGCATGCGTTGCCGCGGGTATCGGTATCACGCTATTGCCCCGAGGCGTGGTCTCCGCGGCAGCGGAACAGGATCTCGTTACTATCCACGCTATATCGCCAGAGAAGGCGCAAGTCGAAACACTGTTTATCCGGCGGCATGATGCTTATGTCTCGAGTGCAATGCAAGCTTTTGTTGACGTTGCACGGTCCCAACTCGGGCCGCTGATGGTCGCCGCGTAGACGGTGTACGGGAGTAACGTTACGCGGCGAGGCCTGGCGATTCGCGGTTCAGCCCGTCTGATTGAAGTCATGCAGTATTGATTTCCAGCGAATTCTGACCGACAGTTTTCATCTGGATTTGTGCCCCAGACAGCGTAGTGCAGTTGGCGGCGACGGCGTCGAGTTCTGCCGAAGTCGTATCGGCGTGGATCGCGACTGTCGCTTCAGCTGAATCGAATGGCGTACCGTTCGAGTCAGTTCAACGGATCATCGCCGTTTCAAAGCCAGTTTGTCGCTTTCCCGCCGCGCGTCGTCTCCGAATTCAGAAAGTCAAAATCAAGTCCATCGGCCAGAAATCTTGCCTATGGACGCTCAATTGCGATTCCCTTCCCACGCTGACTCGGTGTCATTGTTGCATGGTTGGCAAAGGAATGGATAACCTGTTCACTTGCCATAGTCAAGTTACGCGGATAGGATGATCGCATGGACATCGCCGATAAAGCGACTGCGTCATAGAGAGATTCGTTAGTAATCCAGATGTAACTAGGCAGATTGTCGAGATAACGTTTCAGCGTTAGGCACATGTCCGTGCTCAACATCGCCGGCGGCGTGCCCCGAGGCGCTCCTTCTTCCAATACTGACCTGGCGCGATCCATCCCAATCTTTGCCCGGGTGATTTCGTCTTCCCGAACCGTCCAGACAAAATGGATATACAGGCTGCCTTTTTGACTCTTACCAGACCAACCCAAGGAATCTGAATTGAACAAGAACCTGATTGCAGCTGGCATTCTGGCGCTGATCACGGGCGCCGCCATGGCGACCCCGACGACTTACGACCTCGACCCGAGGCACACCTATCCCAGCTTCGAAGCTGACCATTTTGGCGGCATTTCGGTGTGGCGAGGTAAGTTCACGAAAAGCAGCGGCGTCGTGACACTTGACCGCGCTGCGAAGACTGGCACGATCGACGTGTCGATTGACACCGCGTCGATTGACACCGGTAATGCGCAACTCGATACGCGCGTGAGGTCGGATGAATTTTTCGATGTCACCAGGTATCCGACCGCGACGTTCAAAGGCAATGCACTCCGCTTTGATGGCGACACGCCGACCGAGGTCTCGGGCGACTTCACGTTTCATGGGGTGACCAAGCCGCTGACGTTGAAGATTGATTCGTTCAAGTGCTTCGTCAACCCGCTGATCAAGCGTGAGGTGTGTGGTGCGGAAGCCAGCGCGCAATTCGACCGCGCCGATTACGGCGTGACTTGGGGCACTAAATATGGCTTCAAGACGCTGACTCGCTTGCAGATTCAAGTCGAAGGCGTGAAGGCGGACTAGGCTGTAGGCAGTCGTCGACAACTTACCAGCTAACTCCGGAATGACAGCGACAAACGACGGCCGTCCAGAAACCAGTTAAGGAAGGGAGTGGCGGACGCCCTCCGGCGCCCGCCAAAGGGCATGATTTGCCGGCGTGCAGCGGGCTACTTGACGGACTGGTAATTGGTGAAAAATTCAACGACGCTCTGAGGCGAGTTGTCGTTGAAGAACAGCTTGAGGTTCCGTTCAGCCTCCGCAGCAGTGGACGCGCTGCGGGGAAGGAGGTCCTTTTCATAGGCGATGAGCGCAGCTTCAACATCACCGGGGTTGGCGGAGATGGCTTTCCCGAGTTCAGCGCCGTCGTACATCGCGAGGTTGGCCCCTTCACCAGCGAACGGCGACATCAGGTGCGCTGCATCGCCAAGCAAAGTCACGCCGGGTACGCGATCCCATTTGTGCTCGACCGGCAGCGCATGGATAGTGCGAGGCACAGGGTCAGTCTCACCATCGGTTAGGAGCGCTGTGAGCTCCGGAGCCCAGCCGTCGAATTCCTCGGCGACGCGGGCTAAGGCAGTGGGCGGGTGGGAGAAGTCGATGCGAGCGATCCAATCCTCCGGCTTGATCAAGGCGACGTACGTGTGCAGCACATCATTGGCCTCGCGATGTGCGAGGATGCCTTTCCCCGGCGCTAGCGCAAACAGCGCGCCGCCGCCCACCGCTTCGGCGCTTGCCTTGTGACGGGTGTCGCCGTCAAACAGGTATGTCTCAATGAATGAAACGCCGACATATGCGGGCTTAGCCTTGGAAAGAAGCGGACGAACTCTTGACCAGGCGCCGTCTGCGCCGACGAGGAGGTCGGTGGTCACTGTCGAGCCATCGGCGAAGGTCAACATATGCCGGCCGTCGCCGAGTGGACCGACCGCTGTGACCTTGTGTCCCCAGCGGATCGTGTTGGCAGGAAGTGAGTCAAGCAGAATCCGACGAAGGTCTCCTCGGTGTACCTCAGGTCGACCGCCTGTACCGTCGTCGGGCTCATCGATCAGGACATTGCCGTCCTTGTCGAGCACCCGGGTCGCTTCGCCGCCAGTTCGGATGATCCCGAGGAATTTGTCGAAGAGCCCCGCTGCTTTAAGTGCGAGCTGCCCGTTGTATTCGTGGATATCGAGCAATCCTCCCTGTGCGCGCGCGGTTGCCGATTCTTCCGCTTCGTAGACCGTCGCTGCAATACCGTGAACGTGGAGGACGCGAGCGAGTGTCAGGCCGCCGAGCCCGGCACCGATGATTGTGACTGGAGTATTCATTCTGATTCCGTCCTTCACCAGCGAGCCGCGGCTTTTTGGAGTTCGCTGTAATCCGGGTCGTTGTCAGAGGCCCAGGCAATAATCCCATCAGGACGTACCAGTGCAGCGCTCAAGCCCGATTGTTCTTTCGCCCGGCCAGAAACGTACTTGATTCGATCGTCATCTGAGTTCGCCAAAGTTTTGAGCGAAGCGTTGCTGTGAAAATCAAGCAGTACGCCTCGGCCATCGCGCATTAGCTCACCGATTGTTGCGCCGTCTTCGAACTCAAAGTTGGGAACGCTATGGCCTACGAGGGGATGGCCGCCACCAAGATTGTAGTTTGTGAAAACGCCCCACACCCTTCCTGCAAAGTAGGTGGCACCATCGCGCGTGTTCATCAGGTCGCGGATAATTGCATTTAGTGCGCGGGCTTGTGGGTCGGGTCTCATGATTGCGACCTGGGCGCGGGACCAGTCCAGAACCCGTGCACCGATCGGGTGTCGTTCCGTCTGATAACTGTCCAACAAGCCTTCCGGCGCTTTCCTCTTGATGGTGGCGGCGAGCTTCCAGCCCAGGTTCATGGCGTCGCCCAGTCCAAGATTGAGCCCTTGGCCTCCAAGCGGCGCATGAATGTGCGCGGCATCGCCAGCTAAAAGAACCCGTCGGTTGCGATAGGTTGTTACCTGCCGTGCCCGGTCCGTCCACGTGGCCGCGATGTGCAAGCCATTGATACTGACGTCGGTGGTCGAGATGCGGCGTAGAACTTCCTGCACGTGTTCTCGCGTGATTGGCGTTCCTGCGCTATGGAATGCGCCGCCATCAAAATCCTGCATCACCAGGTAACCTGGCTGCGACTGCAAGTACATGCCTGCGGGTGTCACGTTTCGGCCCGACTTGAGCTTCTCCGGATCGGCAATGTCGACTTTAGCCGTGTAGCCGGTGAATTCCGGCTCAGTACCGACGAATTCAAAACCGCCTGCCTTGCGAACAACACTGCGGCTTCCATCGCAACCCACGAGCCATTGACTTTCAAAAGTATGGTTTCCGCACTGAACAGTGACTCCGTCCTCGGCTTGATGAAAGTCGGTAACGGGAAACCCGCGCTTGATTTCGACGCCCAAGGCTTCTGCGCGGCGAGACAGCACCACTTCAAGCTCTTCCATTTCGGATATCAAACTGGTTGCGGTCGAACTCGGCAGGCGATACGTCCACTGAGAGGTGTCAATATCGCCGTCATGAAACGGAATGCCGGCGAAGTGTCCGACCTGACGACGCGACCCTTCGCCAGAGTTTTGGTGGGGATTCTTGAGGCGTTTATGGATCTCAAGTTCCTGTAGCAATCCACGACGGTAAAGCGCTTCAATAGTTGGCGCGGAGAGTCCGCGTATGCCGAAAGGCAGCTGCTTAAATGGCGAGTGCGGATCCTTCGTCTTTTCGAGTATCAGGACGGAACATTTGGCCAAGGCCAATTCACAGGCGAGAAATAAGCCTACGGGGCCTGCGCCGGAAATGATCACGTCGTGAATAGATCGATTCTGTGCGGATTGCTTGCGGTTGACCGTGACTGGATTATTCATCCTGCTTCCTTCGATGTTGGAGGCCGTCACCGGGGACCCCGCAGATAGTTATGGAACGTCATTCCACGATATTGGAACGACATTCCAAATGTGTCAAGATGCGGCATGACCAGAAAATCACGTAACACTCCACGTAGCCCTCAGCGACGAGAAGAATCGCTCTCGCGGGATCGCATCATCGAGGCGTCGATCGTGCTGTTGGACAGCAGTGGAGAAAGCGGACTGACATTTCGGACCCTGTCCGAACGGCTTGCCACCGGTGCTGGCGCCATTTATTGGCACGTCGAGAACAAGAGCGATCTGCTGACCGCCGCCTGCGACGCGATCGTCGCTCGCACGATGGCGTCGTGCGTGGCCGGCGCGACACCGCAGGCGACAATTCGCGCCCTCGCGCTGGGCATGTTCGACGCGATCGACGCGCATCCGTGGGTTGGCTCGGCGCTCACACGTGTGGCGGGGCAGTTGCCCATGGTGCGCATTGTCGAATGCCTGGGTCAGCAGGTTCGCGCGCTTGATGTGCCCGATGAAGACCAGTGGGCAGCGGTGTCCGCGCTGCTGCATTACATCCTTGGCGTCGCTGGACAGAACGCCGCCAACACGCAGTTCGCCCGGACGCGAGGCGTCGACAGATCCGACTTCCTGGACGCGATGGCGACCGTATGGTCCCAGCTCGATCCGAATGAGTATCCGTTCGCACGCAGCCTCGCCGGACAGTTGCGCGTTCACGACGACCGGGTCGATTTTCTCGCCGGGATCGATCTCATCCTCAGCGGTATCGAGTCATCGCACGGTCGCTGACCAGGCGCTGACCCTGCGACTCGAGCGGGCGCTGGTGGACGTTCGCGTGCGCGACCTCCGCTCGGCTATCGAGTGCCATTCGCCTGAATCCGATCTTCATTTCAACAATCCTTGAAATATGGAAATGGATGATTTATTGTTCGGGCATGGACTCAAACCTCGTTGTACGCGCCTTGAGCGCGCTCGCCCATGAATCGCGCCTTGCGATCTTCCGTCTGCTGGTTGTGGCCGGCCCTGATGGCATGGCTGCCGGCGAAATCGCTCAGCAGCTTGGGCTTTCCCCTTCCAGCCTGTCCTTCCACCTGAAGGACCTGTCACATGCAGACCTGGTGAAGCCGCGACAGGAGGGGCGTTTCATCATCTACACGGCGAACTTCGACGCCATGTCGGGCTTGATCGCTTTCCTGACGGAGAACTGCTGCGCCGGTGCAACCTGTGCGGCAAGCAACATCGTCAGCTGCTGCGGAGACAAACCATGAAACGGATGCACATCCATGTGGAGTTGGCCGAGATGACTATGTGCTTTAACGCAGCGCCACTGCGAGAAATGCGCGCGATTGGCGAGAAGTCCACAGGGGAAGCCAATGAGCGGCACTGATACGGCGAACGGCGGCGCACGGCCGGCGATCGGATTTTTCGAGCGTTACCTCACGGTCTGGGTCGCTCTCTGCATTGTTGGCGGCATTCTGTTCGGCCAATTATTACCCCGGCTGTTCCAGTCGATTGGCGCAATGGAAGTGGCTCAGGTCAACCTTCCGGTCGGTGTGCTGATCTGGGTGATGATCATCCCGATGCTGGTCAAGATCGACTTTGCCGCCATGACCCAGGTTAAGAGTCAATGGCGCGGCATAGGCGTCACGCTGTTCGTGAACTGGTTCGTCAAACCGTTCTCGATGGCATTGCTCGGCTGGATTTTCATCCGCCACGTGTTTGCGCCGTTGCTTCCCGTCGATCAGATCGACAGCTATATCGCCGGCCTGATCCTGCTGGCCGCCGCACCCTGCACGGCGATGGTCTTCGTATGGTCGCAACTCTGCAAGGGCGATCCGTATTTCACGCTCTCACAAGTGGCGCTAAACGACTCCATCATGATAGTGGCGTTCGCGCCGCTCGTCGCACTCCTGCTCGGCCTGTCTGCGATCGCGGTGCCGTGGGATACGCTGATCATCTCGGTTGGTCTATACATCGTGGTCCCGGTCATCCTCGCGCAACTGCTGCGCCGCAAGCTGCTCGCCGAAGGTGACGCGCATTTCCGCCAGGCGGTCGCGCGTCTCGGTCCCTATTCGATCAGCGCACTGCTCGCGACCCTCGTGCTGCTGTTCGCCTTTCAGGGGCAGGCGATCGTTGAGGAGCCGCTCGTGATCGCCATGCTCGCGGTGCCGATCCTGATCCAGGTGTTTTTCAATTCGGGCCTCGCGTACCTGTTGAATCGGCGGCTCGGTGTCGCGCACTGCGTGGCGGGGCCGTCCAGTCTGATCGGCGCGAGCAATTTCTTTGAGCTTGCGGTCGCCACGGCAATCAGCCTGTTCGGTTTCCGTTCAGGCGCGGCCCTGGCGACTGTAGTCGGCGTGCTGATCGAAGTGCCGGTGATGTTATTCGTCGTCGGCGTGGTCAACCGCTCGCAGCATTGGTACGAAGCGAAACACGGCATCAAGGGGCAAAATGTATGAGCGTCACGATCTATCACAATCCCGATTGCGGCACGTCGCGCAACACGCTGGCGATGATCCGCAATGCCGGGATCGAGCCCGAAGTCATCGAGTATCTCAGGACGCCGCCCGATCGGAAGACACTGAAGGGGCTGATTGCTCGCGCCGGTTTGACGGTCCGCGCCGCGCTGCGTGAAAAGGGTACGCCCTACGCCGACCTTGGCTTGGGCGACGCGTCCCTGAGCGATGAGCAGTTGCTCGACACCATGATGCAGCACCCGATTCTGATCAATCGTCCGTTTGTTGTTACGCCGCTTGGCGTGCGCCTGTGCCGGCCCTCCGAGGTCGTGCTCGAGATCCTGCCTGCCGGGCAGAGAGGCTCGTTCGCCAAAGAGGACGGCGAGCAGGTCGTCGATAGCGAAGGCCGGAGGCTCCTCAAATGACGCAGGATATGCCCAACCTCAGCGCACCGCACCTCGACTCGCCGGATCTGCAGAAACTCGAACCCCGCACGGCTTCGCAGCACCCCCCAAGAATCCTCCTGCTCTTCGGCTCGCTGCGCCCCACGTCATACAGCCGGCTGCTCGCGCTGGAAGCCGAACGCATCCTGCGCCATTTCGGCGCGCAAACGCGGGTGTTCGATCCGCACGGCTTGCCGCTTGCGGACAGCGTGCCAGCCGATCATCCGAAGGTGGTCGAACTGCGCCAACTCTCGGAGTGGTCGGAAGGGCAGGTGTGGTGCAGCCCGGAGCGTCACGGAACACTGACGGCCGTATTCAAGAACCAGATCGACTGGCTACCGCTTGAAAGCGGTGGTGTTCGCCCCACGCAGGGTCGTACGCTCGCGGTGATGCAGGTGTGCGGCGGATCGCAATCGTTTAACGCGGTGAACGCGTTGCGCATTCTCGCCCGATGGATGCGGATGGTGACCATTCCGAATCAGTCCTCGGTGGCGAAGGCGTGGCAGGAGTTCGATGCGGATGGCCGGATGAAGCCCTCGTCGTATTACGATCGCGTCGTCGACGTGATGGAAGAGCTGTACAAGTTTACGCTACTGATACGTGACCGCTCCGACTACCTGAACGATCGCTATAGCGAGCGCAAGGAAGCGCACCCGGAGCTTGCAACGACGCTGGCAGCCGCCGCCATGAATCAGGAAACGGTGACCGCGAATGCGGACACCGACGACAGCGAAACTGAGTGACATCTGCGAGGATCGCGAAGAACCGATGCCGGCGCCAGGCAATCCCAGCAGCCGTTGCCTTCAATCGAGATCAGAAAAAGGTATCCAACTCGTAATCCCGTTCGCCGGAAAATCCCATTGGATAGACGGAGGCGATAAATAACTCGCCGCCGATTTTGCGAATATTGATCGCAGCGCTCGTAACCTGTTTAGGTACGTCGCCGTTTTGCTCAAACCCGTAAATTGTGCCGTCTGTTACCGGAATGTTTTGGATCCATTTCTGCGGGTTGCCGACGTTATTGTCCAACTCGTCGAGCGCTTGTTGTCCCTGTGTGCTGTTCAGCAGATATTGAGTGAGCCGGGCGGACGTATACCGATTCTCGGTACGGCTCTTTTTCAGCATATTCTTTTGGAGCGGTTTAAGCGCAACGAGGCCTGACGGGTGGTCGCCACTATGATTTCGTTGCTCGATGTGTCCCCGATGCATGTATTCATGCCCTTGCTTTTTTCCGGTATTGTTGTAAGGGATTCGACCGTCAGGTACTTGTCCGACAGGGCGGGGTGAGCCTGGCCCGTTTGTCAGTTCGTGACCGTTGCTACGATCGATCGCTCCCATGGCTTCTTCAATCGTGTAGTGCTTCTTCACATTCGGCATTTTTGTCACCCAGCGAAATGGATATGAACTTTAGGCGAGGATTGAGCGCTCCGTCCAAAACGAGACGGTATCTCCTGAAGCCTCGACGTTAACGGAACACTCGAGGCGTCTGTTTATTCCAGGTGCGCTGCTTTAAACCGATCGCTCGTCCTCAACTTACATTCATAGCGCTCACGGCGTGGGCTGAAAAAGGAACCACCTGGCATTGCGCATCGCAGAGGGATTTCGCACGAAGAAGATCGACGCGTGCAAAGCGTGATGCCAGGAACTCTCGAATGATGCTTTACCCAAAAAATTTTAATTCGGTTCCAACGCCGATTGAGCGGACGGCTCCGATCAACGCAAATGTAGACGCGTTGATTCAGGTTTCGCTTAAACCCGCAATCAACCCTTTTTAGCCTGCGCCAGCCACTGCTCGAGACCGACGCGGCCAATCCGCGCGTCGCCGAGCGGCACGAGCGATTGTTCCTCGACGAGGCCGCCGTAGTACCGCGCGGCGCGATCCGTCACCACCGGGCGCGCGTCGCCCACCGATTTCAGATAACGCGCGATGATTTCCGCGAAGGGCGCGCGGTCTGGGCCGGCGATGTCGACCGTGCCGTTCAGCGGCGCAGCGAGTGCGACCTGCGCGAGGTTCGCCACGACATCGTCGACGGCGATCGGCTGAAACAGTCCTTCGCCGATGCGCACGGTGCCGCTGTCCGTGCTGAAATCCGCGATACCGCCGATGAACTCCATGAACTGCGTCGCGCGCACGATCGTGTACGGCACGCCCGCGGCTTTGATCACCTCTTCCTGCGCGACCTTGGCCGTGAAATACGCGTTCTCCGGCGAGCGGTCGCAGCCGACGATCGATAGCGCGACGTGATGGCGCACCCCTGCAGCCGCTTCGGCCTTGCCGAGGTTGCGCGCCGAGGTGCGGAAGAAGTCGAGTACCGCTTGCGGCTCCCATGACGGCGCGTTCGTCACATCCACGACGACGTCCGCGCCCGCGAGCGCGTCGCTCAGGCCGTCGCCCGTCACGCTGTTCACGCCGGTACGCGGCGACGCGGGGAGCGCTTCATGGCCCGCCTCGCTGAGCAGCGTGACGAGACGCGATCCGATCAGGCCGGACCCACCGATTACGACGATTTTCATGGCAGATTCTCCAGAAGAGAGTAAAGGAACGCGCGGGGCGCCGGGCGAGTGGCGTATCGCGTAAAAGTGTTCGCCGCCGTCGCATCGCGTGAGGCCATTGTGGAAGAATCATGCTCGATCGAAAAGTGCCAAGAATTATCGACCCGACTAGTCCAGCCCGTTTGCCGCTCACCTTGCCCGCGAGACCGTCATGACCGTACCGACTCCCGCTTTGACCATCGAAATCGATCGACAGCAGCAGTTGCCGATCTATCTGCAGATCTGCGAGCGCTTCAGGACCGCGATCGCCGCCGGACATCTGCGTCCCGGCGATCGCGTGCCCGCGCTGCGCGGCCTCGCCACGCAGCTGAACACGGCGCGCGGCACGGTCGAGCTCGCCTACACGATCCTCGTCGACGAGGGCTACCTGCAGATGCGCGGCGCGGCGGGCACGTTCGTATCGCCGTCGCTGCCGGCATCGGTGATGCGCTCGTCGCGTGCGCAAGGTGTTCAGGATGCTCGCGGCAGTCAAGGCGCTGAAGGTGCCGCGACGCCGCGGACGCCAATTGAATCGCGCGATGGTCAAGTGGCGGCGCGCCAGCTGGCCGTCACCGTCACCATGAGCGGCGAGCCAAGGCCGTTGCAACCCGGGCTGCCCGCGCTCGACGCGTTTCCAACCAAGGTCTGGAACCGGCTCGTTGCGCATCGCGCGCGCAGCGGCGCACGCGCGATGCTCGCGTATCCGGACCCGGCCGGCTACCGGCCGCTGCGCGAACATATCGCTACCTATCTCGGGCTGTCGCGCGGCGTGACCTGCCTGCCGGAACAGGTGTTCGTGACCGGCGGCTACCGTGCGACGCTCGAACTCGTGTTGCGCAGTCTCGCCCGCCCGAACGATCGCGTGTGGTTCGAGGATCCCGGCTATCTGCTGGCGCGCGGTTTTCTCGCCGAGACCGGCGTGCAACTCGTGGCGGTGCCGGTGGATAGCGAAGGGATCGACGTCGAGCGCGGCACACTGCTGGATGCGCAGGCGCGCTTCGCCATGGTCACGCCGTCGCATCAAAGCCCGCTTGGGCACACGCTGTCGCTCGCGAGACGCATGGCGCTGCTGGATTGGGCAGGGAAGGCGTCCCGCTGGATCATCGAGGACGACTACGACAGCGAGTTCCGCTATCTGGGCCGGCCCTTGCCGGCTTTAAAGAGCCTCGACCGGCGCGATCGCGTGATCTATTGCGGCACGTTCAGCAAGGTGATGTTTCCCGGATTGCGGCTCGCGTATGTGGTGGTGCCGGAGCGGGCCGTCGAGCGCGTCGGGCGGGTGGCGCGCAGCATGAACGCCGGATCGCCGACGCTATTGCAGGCCGCCGTGGCGGATTTCATTGGACAGGGGCATTTTGCGCGGCATCTGAAGCGCATGCGCGCGTTGTACGCCGAGCGGCGCGTGCTGATCGTGCGCGCGCTGGAGCAGGCGTTTGGCGAACGGCTGATTGTCGATTTGCCGCCAGGTGGAATTCAGTTCGCAGTGCAGTTCGCCGAAGGCCCCATTGGCCCGGTCGACGATGTCGCCGTCGCCGCGCGCGCCCGCGAGGGGGGCTCGCGGTGCTGCCGCTTTCGATCTGGTACGCGAATAGCCGCGCGCGGCGCGCGCTGCGCGGCCTCGTGATGGGCTTCGCTAACATTACCGATGCGGATGAAGCAGGCCGTCTCGCGCGAACGTTGCGTGCGTGTCTGGACGGCTGACGCGCGGGGTATGTCTCCAGATCGCGAATTGGCGCAACGCTTCACGCCTTCGCACGATGCGACAAGAGCGCTCTCGGAACGCATTCAGTCCGCGTGCTCTATGCGCTCCGCGCAGCCGAACCCGCCGTCGCCGTCGCATTGCCGGCCGCCAGCGCGGCGAGCGAGGCGAACACTGCATCTCCGGTAAGTTGGGCGCGCGCCGCATCGAGCGCTTCGGCCACCGTTGCTTCGCCCACTACGAGCCCCTGCAGGAGAAGAAACTGCACGCTTTGGATGCCGATCGAGCCGAGCGCGTAGCGCAGATACGGTGTCAGGAAATCCGGCTGCCGCGCGCGTTCGCCGCTATGCACGCCGCCCGAACCGACGATCACGATGCTCGGCCGGTCGCGCATCAGTCCGACCTTGCCTTCCGGCGTAGAGGCGAACGTGCGATGAATGCGCAGCGTGTAGTCGATCCACAGCTTGAGCGCTGCCGGCACCGTGAAGTTGTGCATCGGCGTGTTGATAATGAGCGCATCCGTCGTTTCGATTTCACCGATCAGTTGCTCCGAGACGTCGAATTGCGCGTTATCCGGCGTACGCGACGTGACAGCGCGGGCATAGTCGCGGGCGACGGGCGGCAGCGGTGCGGCTGCCAGGTCGCGTTCGATCACCTGGATGGCCGATGCAGCGGGTGTGGCGTGCCGGCGCAGCATGCCGACGATCTCGTCGGCGAAACGGTAGCCGTGACTCGCCTCGCCATGCGGGCTGGCATTGAGCAGCAAAATTCTCATGACGTTAGTCCGGCAGGATGGGAAAGAGAGGCGAGCGGTTCGACGAAGTGCATGCCGCGAGCGAGCAGTCCATTGCGGAAATAGAAGCGTTGCGCAAGCGGCATGTGCAGGCCCGTGTCGAGCACGAATTGTGCGCAGCCGGCTTCGCGCGCAATCTGCCGTACCGCGTCGAGCAGTTGCGCGCCGACGCCGCCACGCTGCAGGCTGCCATCGACAACCAGATCGTCGACATAGACGAAGCGGCCATACAGCAGATTAGTCAGCGTGCGATAACCGGCGAGGCCGACGATGCTGCCCGCGTCGGACGCAGCGAGCAGGCGATAGCCTTCGGCATGCTGTCTGGCCACCTGCGCGGCGAACGAGGGCGCGTCCGTCAGGTGCGGGCGCAACTGGCGCATGACGTCGAATGCGGGCAGCAGCGCATCGGGCGTGTCGAGGTGAACGAAGCGAAGCGAGGCGGGCATGTGTGTCTCCACAGGGAACGATGCTCACGATACCCCGCGCACGGCTCGGTCAACAGAGCCAAGAATCCACAATTCGACCGAGCCATCCGGCGCATGCGGTGTGCCGCCAGATAGCCGAACGGCGTCCATATCTGCGGCACAGCACACACACATGGCGGAAGTTTAGTCATCCGGCGCACATTGTGCTGCGCATCGTCTCTGTAGAACTCAGGACTGGGTGACGGCGCAATACGGGTACTGGCTCGGTGCGCGTCCCCGAAAAAACCAAATCGAAAAAACAAACGGGGAGTAACACATGTTGACAACATGGGGACACGGCATCTCACTCGCGATCATGCTCGCGGCAAGTGCTGCCGCGCACGCCGATGTGGACTGCGACGGCGGACGCGGCGGATACCGCTTTCAAACATCGGATGGCTGGTTTCAAAGCGACAAGCTGAAGCATTTCGCGGTCTCGGCGCCTTTCGGTGCGCTCGGCGCTTATCTGACACGCGACACCGAGCATCCCGTCATTTACGGCACGCTCATCGGCACGGTACCTGGCTTGATCAAGGAAGGCATCGACGGCACCTGCCGTAGCAGCGGCTTTTCCTACAAGGATCTGGTTGCGGACCTGGCGGGCGCGTTGTCGGGGGCATTGCTGACCAATTGGGCCATCACCCTCAGTCGCGATGCGCGCGGCCACACCGTCGCGATCTCCTATACCAATCGCTTCTGAGTGACGAGGCGCGATCACTTCCCTCCGTGACGCCTCCCTTTTGCGGAGGCAGGTTCGTCGAACGTGCGAGCATTGTCTTTGGCGCCGCTGGCATTCGCGAGGCCAGTTACAGCGCCCGCGAACGCTCGATCACGCGGCGTCGAGCCAGGCAAATTCCGCAAAGCGGTAGCCCATCAAGCGTCCCGAAGGCGAACCGGCGAGCCCTTTGACATGGCTGCTATGCGCGTCGATGAAGTTGATGAACGCAGGAATGATGATGCTGCCTTTCTCGTAGACGATGGTCTGCATATCGCCGTACATCTGCTTGCGCCTGGTTTCGTCCTTCTCCTGGCGCGCCTGCACCAGAAGCTCGTCGAACTGCGCATTCTTCCAGCCCGACTCGTTCCACACGGAGTCCGACTTGAAGAATTGCGTGTAGAGCAGATCGAGCGTCGGCCGCGGCAGGATCGAGCCGTAGGTCATTGGATGCTTCATCCAGTGCGTCGACCAGTAGCCGTCAGCGGGCACGCGGCGCACGTCGAGTTTGAGGTCGGTCTGCATCGCGGCTTGCTGCAACATCTGCGCGGAATCGAGTGCGGATTCGATCGAAGGCGGCGCCACCATTTCCGCCGCCGTGCCGGACAGATTGGCTTTCTTGATGAGCGACTTCGCGCGGTCGGGGTCGTAAGTGCGCTGCGGCAGTCCCGCGAGATAGTACGGGTGCCAAGCGGGAACCGGATGATCGTTGCCGATGGTCGCATAGCCGCGCAGCAGTGTCTTCTGAATGCGCTCGCGATCATGCAGGGACTTGATCGCCTGGACGAACTCGGGGTTGCGGGTGGGCGTCGCGTCCTGACGCAGGATGAGATCGGTGTAGAGACCCGACTGGCTTTCGAGCACGCCGAAGCCGCCGGCGCGCTTGAGGCGCTCGACGTCCCGCGCGGGCACCGGCGAGACGAGCTGAATATCGCCGGCGAGCAGTGCGTTCAGGCGCGCGGCATCGTCGACGATGCCGACAAGCTGCACTTCGTCGAGATACGGCGGTCCCGGCTTCCAGAAGTTCGGATTGCGCGTGCCGACGCATCGGCCGCCCGGCATGAATTCCTTGCAGACGAACGGACCCGTGCCGTTGCCCTTGGAGAAATCCTTCGTGCCGGCGGCGACGATGACAAAATGCGGCACGGCGAGCAGCGCGGGCAGATCGACGTTGGGCGCGTTCAGCACGATCTCCACTTGCAGCGGCCCTGTCGCCTTGACAGAGTCGATGGCATCGGCAATCGATTTGGCTTTCGACGCCGTCATCGGGTCCTTGTGGCGCGAGAGCGAGAACACGATATCGTCCGCCGTGAGCGGCTTGCCGTCGTGAAAATGCACGTTCGGCTTGAGCTTGACTGTCCACCGCTTGTGATCGCTGGTGTCGAATGACTCGGCGAGTGCGTTTTGCACCTTGAAGTTGCTGTCGAACTCGGTCAGGCCGCTGTAGAAGATGAACATGCGCGAGTAGTCGGCGGTATGCGAGGCCTTCGCGGGATCGAGCGAATCGGACTGCGACTGGTTGGCCGTCGCGACGCGCAGGATGCCGCCTTGACGCGGCTTTGCAACGGCAGCGGCGGCCGCAGTCGCGGTCGTGGCCGCGCCGGCCCATGCGGACCAGCCTGCGGTTGCGGCGGCGCCGGCCGCGAGAAGCGTTTTCACGGCACGCCTGCGTTCGAGGTCGGGGTTATCGCTGTCGGGAGGCATGGCCATGGTCTGTCCTTTGAGTTCTGATCGAGCGGGAAGGGTGTTCGCCTACATCGCGACGCAGAGGCGATACGCGTCATAGATCGCTGTATGGATGTCGCGCGACGCCACCGCGTCGCCGATCCGGTAAAGATGGAACTGCGCGTCGCCGTTTGCCGCCTGCAAGACCGGCTGCGCGTTTCCGCGGGCGAATGCGGCGAGGTCAATCTGGCCGTCGTTGACCGAGTGCACGCGGGCGGCCTCGAAGAGATCGTCCACCGCGAGGGTCCCGCGTTCGACGACCACATGCTCCGCTTCCAGCTCCACGAGCTCGTCGGTCAACTGATGCCTGAAGATCGCGCGCAGCATGCCCGAGTTGTCCTGCCGCACCTCGCGCCGCACTTCGACCAGTTCGAGATGGGCGCGCACCGGCACCTGCCACTTTTCGAGGTTGCGCATCCACACGAGGTCGTCGCCCTTGCCGCCGGTTTCCTGCGCGGGCAACGCGTCGAGCACGGCGAGGCGCACGTCGAGTCCCGCCGACACGAAGCGCTCGGCGCATAGATAGGCGTTATGACGGCCGGTGCCGTCGTAGACGAGCACGCGGCCGGCTCGCGGCGGTGTATCCGACAACGCATCGACCACCGAACGGCACGATTCGCCGCCCGGCAGCGCGTCGAGATCGGGCGTGCCGCCGGTCGCCACGATCACCACGTCCGGGCGCTCCTGGAGTACGTCGCCGAGTTCGGCGTACTGGTTGTAGCGGATGTCGACCCCCAGCCGTTCCAGTTCGGCGAGACGCCAGTCGACGATGCCGATCAGATCCTTGCGCCAGCTTCCCGATGCCGCGAGCAGCACTTGTCCGCCTGCGCGGTCGGCCGCTTCGAGCAGCGTGACCCGATGGCCCCGGCTCGCGCACGCGCGCGCCGCTTCGAGTCCGGCCGGCCCCGCGCCGACGATCAGCACATGGCGAGGCGCCGCGGCCGGCGCAATGTCGTGCGGCAGGAAGGTTTCGCGCGCGGTCGCCGCGTTGTGGATACAGGTCGCCTTCGTATTGCGGCAATGCGAGCCGCCGACGCAAGGGCGCGCGGCCTCCTCGCGGCCCGTCTCGATGAGCCGCACGAGATGCGGCTCCGCGATGTGCGCGCGCGTCATGCCCACCAGGTCGATGAGGCCCTCGCCGATCGCATAGCGCGCGGTGGCGAGATCGGCGATCTTGGCGGCGTGAAAGACCGGCAGCCGCACCGCGCGCCGGAACGCGGCGGCCTTGGAGAGCCACGGCGCGGACGGCATGAACATGCCGGGCATGCTGTTGACGACCAGCGACATCTTCGTGTCCATGCGTCCGTAGACCACGTTGAAGAAGTCGAAAAGCTCGCTCTGCTGCAGGATGCGGGCCATTTCCAGACTTTCTTCGAAGCTGCAGCCGTCTTCGAGCGCGAAGCGCAAGCCGACTGGATAGGCATCGCCGACTTCCTTGCGGATCGCCTCGTGAACCTCGATCGCAAAGCGGCACCGGTTCGCGGCCGAGCCGCCATAGCGGTCGCTGCGCAGGTTGACGGCCGGGTTGAGGAACTGCCCGATCAGATGGCCGCCCGCATGCGTCTCCAGGCCGTCGAGCCCGCCTTCCAGGCAGCGGCGCGCCGCGCGTCCGAAGTCGGCCACGATGCGCTTGATGTCGTGCTCGCTCATCGCTTGCGGGATCGCGCGATGCAGCGTTTCGCGGCGCGGCGACGGCGCGAGCATCGGCAGCCACGGTTCGGCGTACGGATCGCCGCGCCGGCCGAGATGGGTGATCTGACACATCAGGGCGGCGCCGTGGGCGTGCACGCGTTCGGAGAAGTGCCGCAGATGCGGGACGACCTCGTCGACGCCCATGTTGATCTGCTGGAACGTGTTGGGACTGTCGATGCTCACGTTCGACGAGCCGCCGAACATGGTGAGCCCGATGCCTCCCCTGGCCTTTTCCTCGTGATAGCGTTGATAGACTTCTTGCGGAAATTCGTTTTGAATGAGACGGCTCGCGTGGCTCGTGCTCATCACGCGGTTCTTCAGCACCAGGTGCTTGAGCGTCAGCGGTTGCAGCAAGGGATCAGACGAAGCGGCTGGCCGCACTTCGTCCGCGTTGTGCTCTGTCATGTCGGGACTCTTTCGATGGGTCTGCCGACAAAGTAGAGTTGCCCTGAAAGCGCGTCAATTTACATGTTCGTCAACGTGGATAACATGGTGTTAGCAGATGGGACTTAGACTTCCTTCGCTTCAAGGGCTGCTCGTTTTCGAGGCCGCCGCGCGTCATATGAGCCTCACGCGTGCGGCGCTCGAACTGAACGTGACGCCGGTCGCGGTGAGCCGCATGGTGGCGCGTCTCGAAGACGCGCTCGGCTTCCAGCTGTTCTCGCGCACAAAAACCGGACTGGCCCTCACCGACGAGGGCGCGAAACTGCACGTCGCGGTGGCCTTGGGTTTCGGCCAGGTGAGCGACACGATCACCGAACTGAAGAGCCGCAAGGAAGAGAGCGAGACGGTCACGCTCTCCATCTCCAGCGGGTTCGCGTCGCAGTGGCTGCTGCCGCGCCTCGAGCGCTTTCAGCATGCGTTTCCTTCGGTGAACCTGCGCTTGCAGGTGATGGCAAGCCGCCTGTACGGTCCGCTCGATGGCGCCGATCTCGGCATTCGTTTGCATAAGCCCGGTTCCGAGCACGATGCGCTCTGTTTCTGTCCGGAGCTGATCATCGCCGTGTGCAGCCCGGGCTATCTCGCGGAGCACGGCCCCCTCGACGCGCCGCGTCAGGCGGGCGGTCACACGCTGATTCACCTCGAGCCGACGACGCATACGTGGGCCGACTATTTCGAGCTGACGCGGGTGATGAACCATGCATCCGCGAAACACGCCAGCTACTCCGATCCGGGCCTCGCGCTGCAGGGCGCCATGCTCGGGCACGGGGCGCTGCTCGGCTGGCTTCTCGCGGTCGCCGCGCCGCTCAATACAGGGGCGGTCGTCCCCGCGTCGGACCGGTTGGTGGAGACGGGTTGCAATTACGTGCTGGAATGCCGTACGCGCGAGCCATCGGGATCGGTGCGCAAGGTGTCCGAATGGCTGATCGACGAGATGCGCGCAGAGCTGGCAAAGGTCGCGCCGATACTGGCGTCGCTGGAACGAATAAGGAGTGGCGCATTGAATTGATGCTGGCAGCACGGGCCGAACGTGAGAGTCGATCAGCGCCCGTGCGGCGAATGACGGCGTTTCGTCGAACTCTCGGTAACCCGTTATCATCTTTCTCGTCCTCAAGGAGAACAAGCGATGGGTCGCCCCGATTTCATCAAACACTGGACCGAACTGGAAGAACCCCATGCGCATTGCTATCGCGGCGATTCAGAGCCGATGGGCCTTGACGCGCCACTCTCCGCCGCGATGGGTATTACGCGGATCGGCATTCATCATGTGAGGCTTCTGCCGGGTCGGCGCACTTCATATCCGCACGCCGAAAGCACCGAACAGGAGTTCGTCTACGTGCTTCACGGCAAGCCCGATGTCTGGATCGACGGCGTTCTGCATGCTCTTGCCGAAGGCGACTCGGTGGCGTTTCCGGCCGGCACCGGTATCTGCCACACCTTCATCAACAATACTGAAGACGAAGTCAGGCTGATGGTGATCGGTGAGCGGCCGCGCGAAGACAACCGTATCCGGTATCCGCTCAACGAAGCGCACGAACTGACGCGCGCGGACCGCTGGACGGACTGGCCGATCAGGCCGATCGGTGATCACAACGGCATGCCGGACTGACCGCGTGCGTGCTGGGCGGACGGCACGGCATTGCCTCAAGGTCGATCGATTCGAATCGCCGGGACCTGGCGCCGCGAGACACCACCATACAGGCCGCAAGGCTGCGCCGCCGACGCGGCGCGTGGTAGGCGAGACCGCAGCCGGGGCACAGGGCAATCCCGGCCCATCAGCGCGACTATGCGGAAACGATGCAGGAAAACACCAGGGTCGATCCTGACGCTCGTCAGTATACTGGCCAACTGCCGGACGCCGTCACTTCGGGAAGGTCAGAACGAGTCAGGTCAGGCGCCGTTCGTCGGACTCAACAGGAGGAAGACAAAAATGAAGCGCATCGTTTCCCACTATCTGATTGCACTTGCAACGATCGTTGCATCTTCGCTCACGGGGCCGGCTTATGCGGATGCCGCGCATCCCGTCGTCGCGTTGCTGCCGGGCGTCACCGATCCTTTCTACTTCACGATGCACCGCGGCGCCGAGCGGGCCGCAAACGAAGAACGCGTCCAGTTGTTATTCCAGGTGCCGAAGGCATGGAACACCACGGAGCAGGTGCCGATCCTCAAGGCGTTCATTGCCAAACGCCCGGATGTCCTGCTGGTTTCACCGGTCGACAAGCAGCAACTGATCGGACCGCTGAAGGAAGCGGCCGACGCCGGCATCAAGGTCATCACGGTCGATACGTATATCGGCGACGGCCACTATCAGACCGGCAAGGGCGACGCGGATTTCCCGTTGTCCTACATTGCTTCGGATAACCTGGAAGGCGGGCGCGTGGCGGCGCGCTCGCTCGCGAAGGCCATCGGCGACAAGGGCACGGTCTATTGCGAAAACAACAAGCCGGGCATATCGAGTACCGATGCGCGTGCCGAGGGTTTCCTGGACGAGATGAAGAAGCACCCGAACATCAAGGTGCTGCAGACGCAATATAACGAGGACGATGCGAACCGCGCTGCATCCCACGTCGCCGCGGTGCTCGCGCGCAACCCCGACCTTGCCGGCGTGTTCGGTGCCAACACGTTCTCCGGCAGCGGCGCCGCCCAAGGCGTCAAGGCGGCCGGCAAGCAAGGCGTTGTCAAGGTGGTGGTGTTCGACGCCGTGCCTGGCATCGACCAGCAGATCAAAAGCGGCCTCGTGGATATCGCGATCGCGCAGCGCCCGGATGAAATCGGCTATTACGGCGTGAAGTTCGCGGCAGACGTGATTCGCGGCAAGAAGATTCCGCCCTTCAAGAGCACCGGCTTCGTGGTGCTCGACAAGACGAACATCGATCAGCCGGACATGAAGAAGTACATCTATTCGAACTAGCCAAGCGCTGTCGAACGAGGACCTATCCCGGCGTGCGCCGCAGCGCGCACGCACGTCATTTCCGATTTCCCGGACGACTCGATGGACAACTCACGGCTCGACAGGCTCGCACTGATCAGCAGGCTCTGGCCTTGGCTTTTCCTGTGTGCGCTACTGGTGTTTTTCGAAGTCTGGGCGCGGATAGCGGATCATCGCTCGTTCATCTTCAACGCCTACAACCTGCAGTCGATCGGACTGGCGGCCAGCGCGCCGCTACTGCTCGCGATCGGCCAGACGTTCGTGATCATCACGGCGGGCATCGATCTGTCGGTAGGTTTTGTGATGGGGCTGGCTGCCGTGTGTGTCGCGCAATTCACGCTACTGGGCAGCGGCTCGCCGTGGATCCTGCTGTTCTCCATTCCCCTGACCGTCGGGGTATGCGCGATTCCGGGGCTCGTCAACGGCGTACTGATTGCGCGGCTCGGTGTGCCCGCCTTCATCGGCACGCTCGGCATGTATGGTGTCGCACGAGGTGTGGGTTTTCTGGCGGCGGGCAGCGGCATGACCGTGGCGGTGGACAATGCCGGCCTCGCGTGGCTCGGGCGCGGCTGGACGCCGGTGGCGCTGACCGCCGTTTTGCTGGTCGTGATGCATGTCGTGCTGTCGAAGACGCGGTTCGGCCAGTACACCTATGCAATCGGCGGCAATCCACAGTCGGCGATCCGCGCCGGCATCAATGTCAGGCGTCATCTGCTGGTGATCTATCTGATCGCCGCTGCGTTTGCCGCTGTCGGCGGCATCGTCTATACGGCGCGCTTTGCAGCGGGCGCTGCCAACGCCGGGGAGCCAATGCTGCTCGACTCGATTGCAGCAGTCGTGATCGGCGGGGCGAGTCTATTCGGCGGGACCGGCAATGTCATCGGCACGCTGATTGGCGCACTGATCATCGCGGTGATCGAGTTCGGACTGGTATTCATCGACGTCAACGCGTTTTGGCAATTCATCGTGGTCGGCATCGTCATCATCATGTCGGTGCTGATCGATCAGTACAAGGAACGTCTCGGAGGCGCCCAATGAGCACCCCGATCCTCGAGGCGCGCGATATCTCGATCCGCTTCGGCGGCGTAGAGGCGTTGCGGCGCGTCTCGCTGCAACTGATGGCGGGCGAAGTGCTCGCGCTCGCCGGCGACAACGGCGCGGGCAAGTCGACGCTCATCAAGATCCTCTCCGGTGTCTACCATGCCGACGCGGGCCACTTGCTGTTCAACGGATCACCCTTGCAGCTGCGCGACCCGCAGGACGCTCGCGCGCAGGGGATCGAGACGATCTATCAGGATCTCGCGCTCGCCGACAACCTCGATGTCGGCAGCAATATCTTCCTCGGACGCGAGCCGACGCGCCGGCAATTCGGGCTTCAGGTCATCGACCGGCCGCGCATGGCGCAGGTCGCACGCGAAGTGCTCGAGCGCCTCGATATCGTGATTCCCGAGCGCAAGCTCGGTGGTCCGGTGAAGATGCTCTCCGGCGGCCAGCGGCAGGCGATTGCGATCGGCCGCGCCATTTACTGGAATGCGCGTGTTCTGATCATGGACGAGCCGACTGCCGCGCTCGGCGTACCCGAACAACGCAAGGTCATGGAATTGATCGCCGCGCTGAAAGCCCAAGGCGTGTCCGTGATTCTGATCTCGCATAATCTTCACGACATTTTTGCCATTGCCGATCGCATCGTCGTGCTGCGGCGCGGTGAGGTCGCCGGCGAACGGCTCGTGGCCGGGACTAACGGCGACGAGATCGTGCATCTGATCGTCGGCGATACGTACGCGAGCACTAATACGCGGGGATCGGGCCACTGAGCGATGCGCCGGCCGACAAATCGGCGCGGATCGGGCGACACATTCCCGAATCCCAAGAGACGACAGTTTCGTTATTGAGTCGCCCGCTTTGGCAGCGGGAGGTTATTTGATAATGGAAAAATCATTGCACTGGATAATTTATTTATAGCGGAATATTTGAGTTGTCGGAATTCAATGGAATATAAAAGTTTCTCGCTTGCCAAAACGGAATCGCGACTGTTCCAAGTTTAGGCTCCGGGCGTGCCAGTCGCGGAGCAGCCGTCATCGACCGACGATTTGATACGCTGTCTACCGCGTATAGCACTTCATCTATTTCATCAGACAATACGATCGTCCTTTTTTATTTCGCCAGAAACAATAAACTTTTTGCGAGGTTTGTCGTTAAAGCATTGCGCGACCTAAGAAACGCCGGCCCGTTACTTTCGGTGCACTGAGAGATTCGCGTTCGCCTGTGCAGTGTGAAAATGAACCATGGATCGAACAATTTACGCCACGAACAGCATCAGATCCTCCCGCCACGCGCTCGTTCTGGTGCCCGCGCTGACCGTTCTGGTCCTCGGCATCTTGTGGGTAACCATACTGTTGCGCTTGCAGGTCGAGAAAGCATCCGTGATGCGCGACACACGCGTGGCTGCCCGAACGCTGGCCGATGCTTTAGAAACCCATACGTTGAAGACCGTCCACGATGTCGACGAGATCGCGTTGCTGGTCAAATACGGATACGAACGTACGCCGCAAACCTTCGATCTGGCAGCGTATCGTGCCTACGGGCTGATTACCGCGGACACGGCACTACAGGTCACCATTGCGGGTGCCGACGGCCGCGTGATTGCATCGACTTTGCCATTTTCGGGGACGGTTGATCTCAAGGACCGGGAACATTTCCGGGTCCACCTTTCCCCTGCCAACATCGGGCTCTTCATCAGCCAGCCTGTGATCGGACGTATTTCCAGGCAGTGGTCCGTTCAGGCAACCCGCCGTATCGATCGCCCCGATGGAGGTTTCGGCGGGGTAGTGATCGTCTCGGAAGATCCGGCTTATCTGACCGATGGCTTTTACAACAATGCCGCGCTGGGCGAGCGAGGCATGATTGCCGTTTTGTCCGGTCGTGGGTTCATATTGTCGCGTCGTGCGGGTAATTCACCGAGCCGGTCTGGCGAGGCGCTGCCGAGTAGCTATGTCCCACTCGGCAAGACGGTGCTGGCCGACTTCTCCGATCCGATCGATCATGTCGAACGTGTGGTTGCAAGCCGCCATCTCGAGAAATATGGTTTGACCGTCGTCGCCGGCCTTTCCGTCGACGAGGCGCTGGACGATTACTACAGGATGCGTCGCGTGTATGTGACGATGGCCTCGACCATCACGGTGATGCTCGCGGCACTATCGGCCTGGATTACTGCTCTGATCGTCAAACTCCTCAACGGTAAAGAAGAATTGCGGCGTCTTTCTCAAACGGACCGGCTGACGGATTTACCGAACCGCGGCAAAATTGTGGACCTGCTCGACGAGGCGATCGCGGCACCGGGCGCGGTCGGAAAAGTCGCTGTCATTTTTGTCGATCTGGATAACTTCAAAGACCTCAACGATACGTACGGCCACCAGTGCGGCGACGAAGTGCTGGCTATGGTGGCGACGCGCCTCCAGGCTACCGTACAGGAGCGTGGCGTAGTAGGGCGCCTCGGCGGAGATGAGTTCCTTCTTGTACTCACGACTGACGCTATAACCGACGTAGTCGAACAGATGGTCACCGAATTGACCGCTGCTCTACAGGCTCCCCTGAATTCACGTTGGGGTGTTGAGACGGTCGGTGCGAGCTTCGGTATTGCTATTCTGAATGCGGGTGAGGACTCGTGTGAACTCATCAGGAAGGCGGACTTCGCGATGTATCAAGCCAAGAATCGCGATTCCGCTTATCGAATAGATTCAAGCACAGACCGCATTTTTGCCGGGTGAGTTTTCCATTGCGCGGGCAAGAGGGACCGACTCGAAGACCACGTGAGGCCGCCGTGAGTTTTTTCGAGGGAAGACTTAATCAAGTCGTGCATGCTGGGTATCTTTCTGGATCGGCCCTTCGAAGCGGGCGATCCATCGCCAGCGCAACCTTATTCGATTGCTCGTTAGGATCACGAAGCTGAGATGGATCGCCGTTCATGGCAATGCTTACTTGCCTTGAATCAGCATGCCAAGCGGAGCGAGCGGGCCGACGGGCAACAGATCGAACTTCATCAGCTCAGAAGCGGTGAGCGGCAACGCATCCACTGCCGCCTTGGCGTGTTCGACCGACTGGACTTCCATGAGAAAGATCACGCCGGCCGCGTTCTCACGGAACCAGAACTGTTCGATCTTGCCATCGAGGTAGAGCTTGAGCGTGTCGGGAACTTCCTTCGGCATGATCTGCTGGCGCTGGTCTGGCGTGAGCGGCTGAACGAGCGATCCAATAGCGAAAACTTTCATGAGTGACCTCCTGAGTCAATCTTCATTGGGATGTGCAACGGGGATCACTGTAGCGGTCGGGCAGAAAAACCGGTATCGTCGTAAATGCCAACTTTAGGGTCGTTTACGCCATGCGCATTTCCATACTTGCCCTTGATGGATTGTTCGACACCGGGCTCACCGTCCTGCTCGACGCGTTCACGCTCGCCAATAAATTTTCAGCCCTGCAAATGGGCGGAACACCTTATTTCGATGTGTCGATCGTCGGCGTGCGAAAGAGGGTTCGGTCCGGACAAGGGTTGGTCATACCCGTGCACGCAGTCACCGCGGACTTGAAGCCGGACTGGGTCATCGTTCCTGCACTGAATACCGGAGCGCCGGAGCAGCTGATCCCAGCTCTCGATCGACCGGACGTGAGGAAAGCCAAGGCGCAACTGGTGGAATGGCATGCTGAAGGCGCGCGTATCGCCGCGTCCTGCATCGGGACGTTCCTTCTGGCGGAAACCGGACTGCTCGATCACCGGGAAGCGACGACGACGTGGTGGCTCGGTCCGCTATTTCGGCAACGCTATCCAAATGTTTTGCTCGACGAGTCTCGCATGCTGGTGCCGACAGACGTGGGCGTGACGGCCGGCGCGGCGATGGGGCATCTCGATCTCGCCCTGTGGTTGATACGCAAGGCTAGCCCCGAACTGGCGACCGTCGTCTCCCGTTACCTGCTTGCCGATATTCGCTCCTCGCAGGCGCCTTACATCATTCCCAACCATCTGGCGCAGGCGGATCCGCTTATTCTTCGCTTCGAACGGTGGGCACGAGACCATCTCAAGGCCGGGTTCTCGCTGCAGGAAGCCGCCAACGCGCTGGCGACGAGCGCGCGGTCATTGCAACGCCGGTGTCAGGAGGTGCTCGGCAAGTCGCCGCTGGCCTACTTCCAGGATCTACGTGTCGAACGTGCGCAGTCTCTCCTGCACGGCAGCGGTCTCGGCCTCGACGCCATCGCTGCCGAGGTAGGTTACGTCGACGGAGCGACGTTACGAACACTTTTGCGTCAGCGCCTGGGACGGGGAGTGCGCGATCTTCGCGCCGACCTGCGCTGACGGCGCTCACTTCGGTATTCGAGGTGGAAATCGCTGTGGTTCGGGCGGCCACGCACCGTCGTGGGTCAGAGTCCGCTTGCGGCGCGGTAACGTTCCGCGCGCCGCTGCTGTTGTGCGCTTCTGCGTTACCCCAACGAGTTCGCCAGAGCGCGCAGCGTTTGGCTCGGATCATCTTCGATGGGTGAACCGTGCGACACGAGAATGCGTTTCAGCGACGGCAGTTCCGCCCACTCCAGAAGCTGAGCGCGCAGCGCCTCTTTATCCGCGACGAGGATCAGCTTCACCGGCTTCGGAATATGCGGTTCGTCGCCCGCGAACCCCATCATGCGCAGGAACCAGCCGCCGAACCCGGATTCATGGCGAATGTTGCCGACCAGATCGTTCAATACCAGCGTCGTACCGTTCTGCGTGCGGATGACGAGCGCCGCCTCATGTCCACGCGTTCCAGGGACCGTGACGAACTGCACGTTCGGATCTCCGAAGCCGGGGTCCGTCGTGTCGACGTGCACCGCTTCTTCCACCTTCGCCCGCGACCCTTCGGGCGCAACGACATGCATTAACGGGTAGCGCTCTTTCCAGATTTTTGCGTCCAGCCGATGATGGTCGTTGGGCACCACCAGAAAGGCGGGGCGCCCGTAGTCTTCGAGCGCTTGCATCTCGAGTTCATCGAGCGCAATTGCGCTGAATATGACCAGTCGCGAGTCGTTCAAACGCGCCACCGTCATACGTCGCGGGAGGTCGGTGAGCGGCATATGGAGTTCGCCGGTCACGGTGAGAACGTTTTCGTCGACTTCTGTGAGCTTGTCGTGCGGCAAGACTTTCCACTGCTGAAAAGGCTTGGTCATGGTTGGTCTCCTTTGCTGGAGGCAGTCACCGTAGATATGCAGTGTGCGCGCAAATAGAGTACCGTCAAGCGGATGATGTGAATGACGCGTGTGCTCTCCGCGTCCATCGCACACAGGCTCTGAGCCCATGTGAAGCGGTCCCCAACCCGGTCAGAACGGCAACAGTTTTCGAACCTGATATTGCGGCAGGAACTATTCGGAAATTCCCTTCGCCTCCATGCTGCAACTGCGATGTACACTTTCCAGCAGGGGCATTCCACGGTTTCAGGGCCGGGCAGAACACGCAGGATCATCAATGAAAAGAATCTACGGGTACAAAGGCTTTGAGGTCACCGTGGAGCTGGAGCCGGTGTGGGAGACCGCGGGCAGCGTCACGCTGCTGCCCCCGCGCGGCTTCGTCGCCGTCGTGCAGGTCAGAACGATGGGCGCGGTGGGCGCAACGCGCCCCGTGGTTGCTCCGATCCGCCTCGGGGCAACCATCCAGCAACCCTTCCCGACACAGGCCGAGGCGCTCATGGCAGGGTATAGCGCCGGGCAGCGCGTAGTGGACGACACGTTCGCACGCTGACGACGGTTCGTTACTGAACAGTTCTGATTGGCGGATTGTTCCTGTGGCGGCCCTTTGGTATCGCCTGTATCGCCTGTATCGTCTGTACCCTCGAAGTCAAAGCCGCCGGACGACTCGTGCAAATGCTGGCGAGATTCGTGAACGAAAAAAAAGCCGCAGACATCGCTGCGGCCTGAAAACACACGCCGCGCATGGAGCGCTGACGTTGATTCCATCCTACACATCCGCGTTTCTGAAGCAATCAGGTGTCTCGTCTGAGTATTTGCGAGCGGCCGTATTGCCGCGTCTGCCGTGTAGCGAGCCTGGGTCATCGCTGGCGACGGCGTTGCGCAATGGCCACAGGGCCAGTCAGTCGTCCGGCATCAGAACCACGGTATGCGGAGTTTCATCTGGCCGGGGCCTTCGCCGACATATCGTTCTGCCGGCTCAATGAAGCAGCCTTCGTGACGGTGAGGTTATCGTCGCGCGCGTCGATCCAATCGATCGCCCATTGCCGCGCGACCTCGATTGCCTCGTCTTCGGTTTCGAACCAGGCGAGATTGCGCTCGATGTGCATTTCCGTGTCCACATCGTCGTCAGGCGACGCCCGGATGATCCGCGCATGCGCGAAGAACTGACCAAGCGAAAAATCCGGGGTTGCGTCAATGACCCAGCCGCCGTACTCGTACTTCATGATTGCCTCCAATACCTGCTAAGCGCGATTCGAACAGACAACGCATGGATTCGTCAGGCTGTATTCGCTAAACCTCCGCGGGTGAATTGCCGACTTCGGGGTCGGTTGGCCGGGCAGCACGCAGCCCGTCGACTCCGCGACGCCATATCGTTATAGATCATTCGTGGTCGAACTGGCCGCGCGGAGCAGGGGCCAGCGATATGCACAAGGGTATCCGTGAGACTTGTCAGCGATGCTTCTGGTTCTGGAAAAGACGCCAGGTTTGCAAAAAAAATTTAGTCCGAGCGATCTCCGACCTGGCCGTTCGTTTCGCCGACTGCAACGCACGTCCACGTGCGGATCCTGAAGTGGCCGCCGCGTTGTAATTGCCGCCGAGCTCTGCGTGCTTGTCCAGGTCGGCTCAATGGAACGCGGCGGGTGGCATTACGCCTAACCCACAGGGCGCTCAATTGTCATCCGACCTGGGCGGCAGATGCTCGTGCGGCACCGGCTCCGCTTCCGCGGCATCCGGAAGATCGACCTTGGTGCGTGGCGCAGGTTTAGGAGCCGGCGACCGTGTGCCCGGCGTAACCCCGCGGACGGGATGGTCCGGAATTCCTGGCCGGTGAATGGGGCGTGTGGTCGGGGTTGAGGGCATGATTTCCTCCTACGCGGACGTGACCAGCAACAACCATGATACCTCTGTCGGAGACACAGAACGTATCCGCTCAAGCCAGTATTTGACTCTCTCAGCGAAGCCACAGACGGCCGACATGGCCTGCCGAGCGCTCCGAGCGATAGCCCATCTTGTACCCCGGCGCAACGAGCCAAATCCGTGCGCTGTAATAAATATTTCGCAATTCTGGAGTAATGATAACAATAGGCTCGCGGCCTATAAATACGATATTCACATATAAATCGATCAATAGATTTCCGTTGAATTGGTGCTGTTAAGTAAGTGAGCTATTAAAACTGTAATATGCATTCCTGATAAATGCAATCCAGGCCGGTCGGGCTTCTCCGCGGTGACATTGACCGACAGAACATGCAGCGCGTTGTCCTCCGATATAAAAATAAAACCGATGGCCGTAAAAAAAGCATTTCACATATTGCGTTCAAAAATTGAGCGGTTATGATGGCGTCTCCGTGATTCGATTTCTCGCATGATTGCGTCACGGAGGGGGCGGCAGGAATATTTGCCGGCATTCACGCAGGAGAGGTAATTGATGCTCTCCGCGCAGAGAGACTAAATCGAGGAGACGCCATGTTGAGTCCCCATGAATTCGCCACCTTGATGCTCGTCAAGGACGCGCCGGACCAGCTCGAACTGGGCCGCGCTGAACTCGATACGCTGCTGGAGCGGCAACTCATATCACTGGAAAACTTTGCCTCAGGACGCCCGCGTGCTCAAGTCACAAGCGACGGCGATTCCATTCTCAAGGCCGTCGCCCGGATGCGCTAGCCATCTGCGGCGTGCGCCTCCCGGCGAACGCGCCGACGAAACAGTCATGAACGAAACGTCTCAGTTGCGGGTTGGTTTGTAGTGCCTGTTGATGTAACGACCGTCGAAGTTCTCGCGACGCATTCTGCCTGACAGGCGTCCTTGCGCTTTGATTTATCCACCATCGCGATCCGTCGCAACACACCCGTCCGACCGGGGGTTTCGTGCATCGGATCGAATTTTGAGGAATTCAACCATGGCTCTATCGAGTCCCGAGCAAGCCGCTGCCGCCAAGGCCAGCCTCGACGCATTCTTCGGATTGACCGGGAAGGTCTTTGAAGGCGCTGAAAAACTGGCCGCGTTGAACCTGCAGGTCGTCAGGTCCACGCTGGCCGAGGCGCAGGAGAATATGACGAAGGCGCCCGGCACGACAGACCCGCTGCAGTGGTTTGCACTGCAATCAGGTTTCACCGGACCTTTCACGGAAAAATCGCTGTCGTACGGCCGGCAAGTGTTCGACATCGCATCGACTACGCAGGCTGAAGTCACTCAATTCGCACAGGCGCAGTACGAGCGTTACAACGCCCGTGTGCAGGCATTCGTCGAGGAAGCGGCGAAGAATGCTCCGGCAGGTTCCGAAGCGGCGATCGCTGCGTGGAAATCCGCGATCGGCGCCACCACGACTCTGTACGAAACGCTGCAGAAGACCGGGCAACAGGCCGTGCAGGTCGCCGGAAATAATTTCGATGCGGTTACAGCCACAGCGTCAAAGGCCGCGCGACGCAACGCCGAGCAGGTTCCCGCAGCCGCCGGCGCGAAGGGATAAGGCCGACGCGGGCAGCGATGCCCGCGTTGCCGCACTCGATTTATATGAAGGAATACTTAGGGAGTGGCGGAATCCGGTTTTTCCAATACATCAAGTTCTTGACTGAATGCAGTGTGGCTCAAGTTATCTACGAGGCCAATTTTTTGCGAGGACGATTCGATGGCAAAGCAGATCGCGGTGGTGACGGGTGGAATGGGCGGACTTGGCGAAGCAATCAGTGTCAAGCTGCATGACGCCGGGTATGCAGTCGTGGTCACCTGTTCGCCGGCCAACACCGGCGCGAACGAGTGGCTCGCACGGATGGAATCCCAGGGACGACAGTTCCGCGCGTACGCGGTCGATGTCGCCGACTACGACTCGTGCGAAAAATGCATGGCGCAGATCAAGGCAGAAGTCGGACCGGTCGATATTCTGATCAACAACGCCGGCATCACGCGCGACGCGAGCTTCAAGAAGCTGGACAAGGTCAATTGGGACGCAGTAATCCGAACCAACCTCGATTCGGTGTTCAACATGACGAAGCCGGTGTGCGACAGCATGGTCGAGCGGGGTTGGGGTCGCATCATCAATGTGTCGTCGATCATCGGCTCCAAGGGCGGCTTCGGTCAGACCAACTATGCGGCGGCGAAGGCCGGCATGCATGGCTTCACGAAATCGCTGGCGCTCGAAGTGGCGAAGAAAGGCGTCACGGTCAACACTATCTCGCCAGGTTACATCGCGACCAAGATGGTGATGGCGGTGCCCGAGGAGATCCGCGAGACGAAGATCATTCCGCAGATTCCGGTCGGCCGGCTCGGACAGCCCGACGAAGTCGCCGCACTCGTGCTGTACCTGTGCTCGCGCGACGCCGGTTTCGTGACCGGAGCCAACATTGCCATCAACGGCGGGCAACACCTGCAATGAAGCCGATAGTCAGCAACGGAGGTTCCGATGAATGAAGCAGTGGCAATCGTCGTAGGTTCGTTCGTGATGGCGACGGCAGCCGTGTTCGTCGCCGCTCACTATCACCAGGAGCAAATGCGTCGAAAACGACTCAGACAGATGGGGCACCATCACTACTGGCGGCATTGGAGCAGCGCCCGGCATTGAGCTGCGCTACCGCGCTTGCAGGCGCGGTGACCGCCCGCGGATTCTGCTGGTCATCTCGACCAGCAGAATTCCCCAAGCCAAGACAACCGCCACACACTGCCTCTGTAGCGCGACACGCCTACGCCTGATCCTCCCAATCGTGCCATCCGACCGGATGCGACTCCAGATAGCGGTTTAACGCCCGTCCGACAGTAGGACAGAAGTGTTGCGATGGCGATTCATGCGGTTTTTGTCGCCGCTTCGCGCACGGCCTGCAGCATGCGCTGGCGAAAAATCTCCGTGTTGGCGAAGAAGAACGTGGCATCCCATCGGGGCATGACGAGCCCCGGAATGCAGCGGCCCTCCGGATTGCGGGCGACGTCGCGATAGCCCTTCATCTGATCGACGCGACCGCGGACGCCACGCACGCCACAGGAACCGCATAACCGCGAGCGCAAGCGCAACGCCGACGCCGTTCACGACCCCGTTCATCGCGACACCGATCAGACACCCGATCGATTGCACGAACTCTCAAGCCCCATTCTGTAGCGAAAAAAGTAGGAACTTCCGCGAACCGTGCCTTGTCCACGAAGCTCGCCCCCGCCTGATCGGGCGGCATGAACCGCGAGGAGGACGTATCGATGGAAAAAGGACGTGTTGCCGCGCTCGACGTCGGTCGGGCGCTCGCGATCGTCGGTGTCGTTGCAGTACACCTGTCGTTCCAGTTTCCCAATCTGCCGCACAGCGTCACGCTGCTGGCGCGCATGGGCCAATACGGCGTGCAGCTGTTCTTCGTAATCAGCGCGATCACGATCTTCATGACGCTTGAAGCGGACCACGAACGTTGCGCGGGCCCACGTCACGTGACATTGCGTTTCTATATCAAGCGTTTCTTTCGCATTGCCCCAATGTATTACGCCGCGATCGCCGTGTATGGACTGATCAGTTACGGCGCGACGCGCTCAGGCTACGAACCCGCATGGGTGCTCGGTGCCCACGGCGCAACGGATATTCTGCTCAACGTGCTGTTTCTGCATGCGCTGTCGCCGACTGCGATCAACAACGTGGTGCCGGGCGGTTGGTCGATCGGTGTCGAGATGCTGTTCTATTTGATCGCGCCGCTGCTGTTTTTCGTCGCGATGAACCGCACGCGCTTGCTGATCGCGACGGTGTCGTTGCTGGCGCTGTCGGTCGTGGCATTGTCGATCGGTGACTGTCACGGCACGCTCGACTGTCATGTAACGAACAACTCGTTCAGCTATTTCTGGCCGCCGGTGCAAGGGCCATGCTTCATCGTCGGCATGTGGGCGTGGTACGCATTCCGCTCGCATCTGACGGGCAGATCCAGCGTGACGCGGCGCACGACGTGGCTGATTTTTTCGCTCGCCTCGGGTTTCGCGCTCGCGACGGCGGCGCTCGGCGTGTGGCTCGCGAAAGCGCACGAACTCGCGCCGGTCTTCGCCGCGTGCAGCGCAGTTGCGTTTCTCCTACTCGTCTGCTCTCGCAACCGCCCCGCGCCGGGCGACAATGCTCGCGGCGCATACATCCGCCGTTGTGCCGACGCGTTGGGTCGCGAAAGCTACGGCATCTACCTGTGGCACTTCATCTGCGTCTACGCGACGTTGCACTTTTTCGAAGGCGTGTTCGGGCAGAGTGGCCGGGAGACGTCGCTTGTGCTCTTCGTCGCGACCGTGCTGGCCGTGCTCGCCGCGTCGTATGCGTTCTCGCGCGCCTCCGACCGCATGATTCAGGGACGCGCGGCCCGTCTGTCGCGCAGCATTCTCGCCCATGTCGACCGGCGCTTCCATCTGAGTAGCCGGGCGTGATGAGCTGCACGTGCAAGCGATCCTGAGGCACGTCAGTTGCTGAAAAAAAGATAAAGGGGTGTGAATCAAAATCGGAATTCTGCCGTGAACACACCTGTCTTCTTTCTCAGGTCATGTCTTTTGGCATTTTCCGCGCTATGGTGATGTATGGTTGGGCAGCCCCCGGGACAGCGAGCCGCTGCACAACAAGGGGAGAAGCACTGTGCATGAAGATCTGGCGGTGTCGCGCGAAACGATGGTCGAGCGGCAACTGATTGCGCGCGGCATTGCGGAGCCGCGCATTCTTGACGCGATGCGGCGCGTGCCGCGCGAGGCCTTTCTGAGTCCCGACCTGCGCGCATGGGCTTATGCCGACGCAGCCCTTCCGATCGAAGCCGGCCAGACCATCACCCAACCGTTCATGGTAGCGCGGATGCTGCAGGCGGCGCGGCTCAAGCCGGACGACCGTGTACTGGAAATCGGCACAGGTTCCGGCTACGCGGCGGCCGTGCTCGCGGAAATCGTTGCACACGTCGATACGGTCGAGCGTCATCCGCAACTCGCTGAGAGCGCGATGGACCGGCTCCGCACACTCGGCTACGACAACGTGAACGTCTACACCGCGGACGGCACACTCGGACTGCCGGCGCATGCACCGTTCGATGCAATTGTCGCCACCGCATCCGGCCCGGGCGTGCCGCCGGCGTGGAGCGCGCAACTGCAGATTGGCGGCCGGATCGTGATGCCGGTGGGTCCGGGCCCGGAACATCAGCGGCTGATCCGGCTGACTCGTAACAGCAGCACGACTTACCACGAGGAAATGCTCGACCTCGTGCGTTTTGTACCGTTGATTGGTGCTCAGGGCTGGGGCGACATCGAAGGGAAGTGAGTCGGCGTGGGCGTGGACATCATCCGAAGCGCCTGCGAGGAATCCGTCCGATGCATCTGTCCGTGAGCAGGCTGCGACGCCCGCGCATGGTCAGGGGCCGCACGCGCGATATCCCGTGTGCTATGCGAGTGGAGATCACAATGGTCAGCACATTGACGAAAATTCTTCTCATCGTTGTCATTGGCGCGTCGTGCAGCGGATGCTCGCGCAAGGACGACAGCGGAATCGGTGTTCCGGGTGGACACAACGGCATCGGCAACAGTGCGTCATCGCCGAGGGCGGACACGGATTCCTGAGTTCTCCAGGTGATCCGTCGAGCGCGGCACGCGTGCGCGCAAGGTACTCGTCAGGCGGCGGAAGCGAGCAGGAAAGTTTTTACGCCTGAGGCAATGCGCAGGGGCAAAAGTACGCATCGAGCGCCCACGGTAGTGCGACCAGGCGGCCCACCATCGTTGCGAGTGTGTCGGGCGACACCGCCGCGAACGTAATAGTCATTTCTTCGAAGCTGTGACGGCGATCCACACGGATCCGAACGTGGTCCGCCTGGGGCGCCTCGCAACCGAGAACCTGCCACGCGGCAACGACCCTCAAGTTGCCTGCCTTTGCACGCACGGTGAGCCGGTAACGATCGTGCTGGAGCGGTGCGCTGTCCCGGGTTGTCATCCCCTGCACGGCGGGATCGTCCGGTGCCGCTTCGATTTGCTCGTCGGTCGATTGCATACTGAACTCCGGATGGCCGGTCATGCGGGACAGGAGCCAGAGCCGATCGGCCGCTCGCAGGACGTCCGCTGTATGAGTATCGTTATAGTCCGCGAGTTCATCGAACGTTAGGATTGCGCGTCGAAATCGACAATATTCTGTGCGCCGGGGCGTGGCATGTCATTGCCATGCTGCGACTGCTCAGTCGAGAGAGGGCAATCGGAGATTTCGCTGGGCTCAAGCCCTTAGCGGTTGATAGAAGAAAGACGTGTGCTCGCGAATTTTTACGCTGCGTTGCAATTTGTGCAAAGCATCGTAGGCCGTATGAAAACCGCATCTTCGCGACGCATCCATGGGCATGCTTATTGCGCCGTTGAGGAGGGGCGGCGTGTTGTTTGGCCGCGACTCCGAACCATGCAGGAGATTCAGCGATGAAACCGAACTTCAGGAACGTCATGGTGATCACGGCAATCGCGATACTGACGATGGTTGGCGCAGGCTGCAAGCGCGCCGACAACAGCAGCGGTGCAGCTGCTGATGCCGGCAGCAGCACGGGAGCAATGAGCGCTCCGTCTGCCGCGAGTGGCATGAGCGGCGGCGCCTCGGGCGCAAGCCAGTAGTTCTGGTCAGCGCGCGGCTCACCTTCATTGCCATCGCGCACGAGTCGATTGCGAACGACAGCAAGGCGCCGGACAGGCAGCGATATCGGCGCGCATCGCCGCACGCCATCTGTAGCGCGGTGCCGCCGCATTTTATGGAGAAACGCAGCATGGACAACGATCTCGAAGCTCGCATTCGCACCCGGGCGTATCAGCTCTGGGAAAATGATCCGTCGCCGGACAGCAACGCCGAAAAGCACTGGGAGGAAGCGCGCCGGCAGATCGCAGCCGAGGGTGATGATGCGCAGGGCAGTCCAGAACCCAACGTCGATCAATCGGCGGATCGGGAGCGGGGCGGCCGGATTGCGCGGGAAGAGCAACTGCAGGACATGCCTGGCGGCGATGCGGATGCGGCAGGAAAAGAAAAACGGTAGCGCCGGCGTTGCGCGGGCGCGAGCGACCGCAGATGCGGCTCACTCGCTAGAGCGTCGATATAGGACGCTCGCGGCCTTGGATACTTCACCGGTCGTTGTTTTGGTCATTCAATGCGCTGCGCTCAAGCGAGCCTTGACGTCCGCGGCGTTGCCGTCTTTCGGCGTTTGACCCAGCGAAGCAGTGACCTCCGCGCCAAAAAGAAAAACGATGGCGCAAAAATATAGCCACATCATCAGCACTGCAAGCGAGCCCGCTGCGCCGAATGCGCCTGCCGTTCCTGCGTGCGCGAGGTATAGCCCAAACAGGTGCCGGCCCACGGTAAACAGCGCCGCCGCGACGGCTCCGCCTATCAACGCGGAGCGGAAGTTGACTCGCTTGTCAGGTAGCCACTTGATCAGCGCACCTAGTCCGAAAGTCAGTATCACGAGGCCAAAAATAGACTGCGCGACGTCGGCAAGAACGCTAAGGGTCGAACTGCCAAATACAGCACGGCCCGCTGTCTGTATCGCGGCGTCGAGGACCAGCGAGACCACCAGCAGAAAGCTGAGTCCCATGAGCAGGCCGAGCGAGACGAGTCGCGCCCGTATCACCCATGCCAGGCCGGCTAGGCCTTTAGGCGATTTCGCCGCAAAGACCACATCGAGTGCCGTATTCAGGCACGAAAACGTCGCCGAAGCCCCGATGAGCAGCAGCACGACAGAGAACGCCGCAGCCACGCCACTGCCACTCGAACGATGCGCGTGTTCGACAACGGCCTGCATCGCACTGGCAGCCTCATTGCCGAGCAACTGCCTGATCTGGCCGAAGAACTGGCCCTGTGCGATGTCGCGGCCGACGAACCAGCCCGTAATCGCGAGAACGATCAGTAAAGTCGGAGCCAACGAAAACGCGGAGTAGAAGCCGATGCTCGCGCCCATCATCGCGCACCGGTCCGACGAAAATCGTTCGACGGCGTCCCTCATGACCGCCACTGCGTTGCCTGCTCGGCTGGATCGGGAGCCGGCGTTGCGTCTCTGATATTCCATGCTGTTCTCCCGCCGGCTCGTTGCCTTAAGTGTCCAGGGGTCGAGCAATTTCCGAGCCGCCGGAACGTCAGGCACTCAGTCTTCTTCGAGGCGCTGCGCAAATATTCAACGACGAGTCCGATCCGTACACACTTCGTTAGCTATGGACGACCTAACGCAATTCGAGCCACATTGGCTGATGATCCGAGGCCTGACTGTCCGGATCGATTTCGCAAGCCGCGACACGTGATGCCAGATCGTCCGTTACGAAAATGAAATCGCAGGCGAATGCACCATCCGGCCACTGCTCGTGATCATATAAACCCACCGTCGGGGCACGCGTCGCGCGAGGGTGGGCGCTGGCCCACGCATCGATAAAACACGGGGCATCGGCGATCGGTTCAAGCATCCGGCAATACGCGCTGCTTTCAAACGCACTGTTGAAGTCGCCACAGACAATCGCGCTCGTAGGCCGCGCGGTGTCAGAAAACGGGCTGTCGATTTTTTCCGCCTTGGCGGGCGCCCGCGCATGGTCGCACGCTTCCCTGTGCAGTTCCCGTAGTCTGGCGAGTTGCGCGAGCCGCTGCTTCTCCGAATAGAACTCGAGATGCGTGGAGGCCACCCGTATCGCGCCGATATCGGTTTCGATCACGGCTTCGAGCGCCACTCTCAGCATCGACGGTTTGGCGGGATCCGCAGGCCACGGCAGGGAGTGGCGCAACACCTGCCTGACGGGCAATCGCGTCACGATGGCATTGCCGAACTGACGCCGATGATGACTCGCGCCGAGCGCCGGAAGATCGGAGCCCACTGCGTCGAGCACCGTGAACTGCGGAAGCAATGCGGCCAGTTCGGCGAATTGATCGGCGGAGGGGCCGCCGGCCAAACCTCCCGACATCGGGTCCTCATGAAAACCGCGCGTGACTTCCTGCATGCAAAGGATGTCGAAATCGCACAGCGCGCGCGCTTCGCTCACGATTCGGGCGAGGTCGACCCTGCCGTCCACGCCGCGTCCCCATTGAACATTCCAATTGACGAGTTTCATGGCGGTTTCGTCTCCATTCGGCTTACGCCCGCGGGTTCCTGTGGTGCAGAGGCTAACTGTCCGTGTCCGGACCGAGGTAGCCGGGCAATCCTAGTGCGGCGTTGCTCTTTGCCAGGCTGATCGCTTCGTTCACTAGCGCGGCGAATGTCTCGTCGCTGTCCGGCCGCGGCAGAGTCGAGCGAAAGAAGTCGGCCCATCGGAATTCTTCCAGAGGGACACTGGTTTTTTCATAGCCGCCGGCATCGCGGACTGCCGCTGCGAGGCTGCGGTACTCGTCATCCGCCAGCGCCCAGATGTGTTCCGGTAAATCGGAAAACGGCATACGTCTGCCTTCGGCGTCGTACGGGAACGTCCATCGTTCGTTTTCCATGCTGAGCCAGAATGACGCCTGTGAATAGGAGGACAGATCCCTGACCAAAACAATCGGCACGGACTTGATGCCCACGTGCCAGAGCGCGGCGGCCACGTGATGATGATCGATCGCAAACGGCGCGTCGCTCGGCCCGTAGACCACGGGTATCGGTTTCTCTGCGATGGCCATCTCCAGATCGTGCCCGCTCAGCGCTTTGTATTGTTTGATTTTTTCGCGGACCTCCCGTGCGCCGTGTGTCATCTGGGTGGGACGTAGGCGTTCGATTTTTAGAGTGGGCATGCCGGTCTCCTATCGACCCGAGTTGGCGGATGTTTTGAACCTACCGCAAGATGCATACCGTCGGGCGCTAGGGCAGGACACAAGCGGAATTACCGATGCCCCCAGCATTGGCGCGCCACGCGGTGAACATCCATCAGCCGGGCCTGTGTTTTGCTTCCAGACCGAGGCATAGCGGTATGCAATTCAACAGCAGGCGTTGCATCCTCCGACGCCTCGCAACTTTTTGCGGCTCCCCACAACCGACCATGTCTGAAGACAAACCGAAGAGCCGTCCGCGCGGCAGCACGCAGGCCGACCCGGATGTCGAGCGCGACCAGCAACCGGCGACGTTAGACGAATGCCGCCGTTGCGCGCTATGGCGCAATGCGACACAAGCGGTGGCCGGCGAAGGGCCGAAACATGCGGCAATCATGTTGATTGGCGAGCAGCCGGGGGACGCCGAAGACTTGCAGGGCAGACCGTTCGTCGGACCAGCGGGAGCACTGCTCGATAAGGCACTCGAAGAGGCCGGGCTGGAACGCAAAAAGGTCTATGTGACGAACGCCGTCAAACATTTCAAGTGGACGCCGCGTGGCAAGCGCCGCATGCACAAAAACGCCGGGACAGCGGGAGATCGAAGCGTGCGGATACTGGCTCGAACAGGAACTGCGGAGTACAGCGGCGCTCGTGATCGTCGCGTTAGGCGCTACTGCGCTAAAGGCGGTGCTGAACGATTCGCACGCGCGGTTACAGGACACGCTCGGCAAAACGATCGAGCACGGCGAGCGGACGGTTGTTGCGACGTATCATCCGTCGTTCGCATTGCGCGCGCCGGATGCCGCAACGCGGCAACGCGCGTATGACGCGATTGTCTCGGCCCTTCAGGACGCAGACAAGCTGAGTCGCAAGCACAAGCGGTCCAACTGATGCCGTAGCCCACGCTGGACCGAGCGCCTTGCGCTCACGCCGCCGATTGCGCTGCCTGTAAGCCAAGCCGTTCCATCAACCGTTGCGCGTCGAAGGGCGCATGTGTTTTGGCGTCGTTGTCGAAATAGCAGTACACGTCTCGCCGCGCCCGAGTGGGTGGACGAAGGTGCGGCGCGATCAGCCGCGCGTCGGCTGGCTGCGAACCGCGGCGCCATGCATCGATCCGGGCGGCCCAGTCGTCTAACGCTTCGTCCGCGTAGGCGCCGGAATACCGCGATTCGGTGCCGTGCAGTCGGATGTAGACGAAGTCAGCGGTAACGTCTTCGGCCAGCGGCCACGGTTCGGTCGAGTCGGAGACAACCAGCGCGGTTTCGTACTCCCTGAGCAGATCGACGAAGGCAGGGTCCATAAAACTGGCGTGGCGTACCTCGATGGCGTGGCGCAGTCTCCGCTTGCGGTCCATCGCGATATACGGCGTCTTGACGCGCTCATCGTGTTGCTCCGCCAAAGAGAGCGCGGCGGCGGTGTCGCGAGGCAGAAAACGTAAAAAGCGTTCCATGGCCGCCGGTTCGAAGCGGAACGAAGGCGGGAACTGCCACAGAATGGGCCCGAGCTTTTCGTTCAGCGAGAGGAGGCCCTGCGCGAAAAAGTTGGCACTGGCGACTCGCGTGCTGTCGTCGCGGAAACGCAATAGGTGCGTCAGATACCGCGCGCCTTTCACGCTGAAGACAAAGTCGGCAGAAGTCTCGGCATACCAACGCCGCCAACTGTCGAGCGACTGAAGGCTGTAATGCGTACCATTGATTTCAATGCTCTGGAAAAGCGACGACGCGAACTGCAATTCGGCGGCCTGTTTTAGCCCATGGGGATAGAAGCTATCTCTCCATCCCTTGTAGCGCCAACCGGAAATGCCTATGCGTACGTCGCCAATTTGTTTCATGGGTACATCGCGCGATTGCATGCGTGGACTGAATTCAGACGAAGCGAGCAACGCCTGTTCCCGCGGTGGCGGTACATTCCAGAGTGCAGTTCATCAGGTATGGGCCGCCTGATTGCAAGGCGCTGAACAACGGGACCATCAAGGAGCAAGAACTCGTGCCGAAAGCCTCTCCATCAACTGCGTTTGGAATTTTCGAGCGGGTGGTCATTAGCCTTTACGACGGCGGCGTTCTGTCGCCAGCGGTGCTAGAGCGCGTCATTGGCGCGTTCGCGCAGGCGGGTGCCGACTGGCATGGCACTTCCACTGGCCGTTCCGTCGACGGCCGCTCGCTGCATGAAATCGTCGTACAGACAATGCTTCCGCGCGATGACCTGCAGTCGGCTTCAACGTCGTTCATGACGGTGGTCGAACACATCGCGGAAAGCGTGCTTTCGGCTAGCGCTGCGAGCAAATCCGCCAAAGAGGCTGAACCACGGCGTACCAGAAGCAGGAAAACGTCCGACGCAGACGAAGACGAAGACACCGGCGCGGACGAACTGTTGGCGCAACTATCGGGCAGCGCACAACCAGGCAAGCGACGTCGCTCGAACAAAGCCGATACGCCGGCCAAGTCGAGCAGTTTCAATCCGTTTCTGAATGCGGCGCTGCCGCGTACGAAGAAGTCGTGACAGCCCACTCGAGGCAAGAGGCTGGCGCAACGCAGCATAGAGATATGTCGGTGCGCCGGGCCGAGGGGTCCCAAGACCTTGGCGCGAACTACGTTGACCGAAATCGCGCGGATAGCAACGTTAACCTTGGAAAATCCATGCAAATCTGATTGGAACGACGCGTAGCGGACGAGCGCTGAAAGGGCGTGAAGTGTAGTTTTCCGCGCACGCGGAGTGGGTCTTACGGTTGATGCGCCGCAACAGCCGATCACGGGCGTCGATCGAGGACGGAAGGCCGGAACAAGTGCATCATCCTGGAACGGAGGGCCTTCGCCGCCTGAATGACGGCACCCGGCTTACCTGTGAGTACACGGACGACGATCGGCATCCTAACCATCCCCCTTTGTGCGGAAGGCACCCAACATGCGGGCGTCATTCCGCATTCGGCCGGTCCAACCCGGTGCCCGATGGAAGTGCCCACCGGGCCGAAAAGATAGGAGGCAGCATCATGCCCGCCACGAATCCTGAAGAGATCTGTCGCCTGTTCCAGCAGTACATGGCCGAGGGCGATCTTGAATCAGCGTTGAGCGTGTACGACCCCGACGCAGTCTTCTTGAATCAATCGCGCGACATCAGCAAGGGCCGGGAAGGTTTAAGGCAGGAGTTGGCGCCCCTCGCGGCAATGAAGGTTCGCTTCGACTTCAAGGTCAAACAGGTGATCGAGACCGGAGGCATTGCGCTGATGCACACGGAGTGGACAGTCTCCGGACCGGAGCCGATGAAGGTGTACGCGATCGAGGTTGCGCGCCGTCAGCAAGATGGCAGTTGGCGCTGGCTGATCGGCGACCCTTTTACGGTCAGCAGGGAGTTTGGCGCTGAGAAGTAGCCCGTATTGGCCAAAGGCGATTTCGTGCTGATGGCGTTGCCGCGTGGGCAAGGGGAGAACGCTGTGCGCTAACCGGTGCCGTCCGGTTTAGCTGGCCTGTAGCGATCCCCAATCGCAGCCTTTCGAACGCAAACGCAAGGGAATGTGCCACCGGCCTCGAATCAAAGGACATCGCTGGTCGTCGCCACGAAGGACATTCACGGCGACGACAAACCTCGGCGCTTGCCTTCCCGCTTCACCGTGAATTGGCCCACGCGATAGCGTCGGCACCGGCGGCGATGCGAAGCGGGCTCGATGGATCGTCCGCTGCGCGCCACACGGCTTCCGCCACGTCGAGCGAGCGTGTGATTGCCGACTCCTGCTGCCATTGGGCGAAAACGCGCTGCGCCAGCTCCGAATACGCTTCGGGAACGCCGCTCTGCATGCGGGACTGTGCATTCTCGCCGAAACGGGTTTCCGGCGCGCGTCCCGGCAGGACCAGGCGCACGCGCACATTGAATGGCTCGAGTTCCAGCGCGACGGATTCGGTGAACGCGTTGATCGCCGCCTTGCTGGCGGTGTAAACGGAAAGCAGATGCAGCGGCCTCAAGGTCACACTCGAGGTGACGTTGACGACGACGCCTGCTTTCCGTTCCCGAAACTGAGGCAGGACCGCCTGGGTCATCGCTATCGTGCCGAGGGTGTTCGTTTCGAAGACTTCGCGAGCGATGTCCATCGATGTGCCTTCGAGGGCGTTCAGCACGCCAATCCCCGCGTTATTGACGAGCACGTCGAGCGGCCCGGCCGCATCCACGGCGTGACGGATGCTTTCCGAGTCTGTCACGTCGAGGGCGAGCACGCGCAGACGCTCGGAGCGCGGCAGAACCTCCTCCCGCAGCGTGCGCATGGTGGCGACGACGCGCCAGTCGCGATCGAGGAAATAGCGGGCGGTTTCGAGGCCGAATCCGGACGAGCATCCGGTGATCAGGACGGTTTTCATGACGATTCCTGTAGAAGGTCGAAGTACCGACACGATAAGTCGCCCTTGGTGGACTTGCTACAATTGAACGTCCAGTTTTCATTCGAAGGAGTCCGGTTATGGTCGACCCTCTCGCCGAGATCGTCACGCTGCTACAGCCGGTCGCCACGTTCTCGAAGGTGGTCAGCGGCGCCGGTCGCTGGCGTGTTCGCCGCTCGGACGCCGGGCAGCCGTTCTACTGTGTGATCCTCGATGGTTCGTGCCGCCTCGTCACGAACGGGCACGAACCGGTCATCCTTCAGGCAGATGATTTCGTTCTGATCCCGGAGGTATGCGGCTTCACGATGTCGAGCCTCGAGCCGCCCGACCCGGAGGACACCGATACCTCGCCCGTCGCGCTGCTCGATGGCGGATTCAGGCTGGGCGTCGAGGGCGAACCGGCTGACGTTCAACTGCTCGTCGGCCACTGCGTGTTCGGTTCGCCGGACGCCGCCTTGCTGGTGTCGCTTCTTCCTGAACTCGTGCACGTTCGCGGCGAGCGCAGACTGGCCACCCTGGTGAAGCTCGTCAGGGAGGAATCTCGCGAGCAGCGGCCCGCGCGGGACGTCGTGCTCGCGCGCCTGCTCGAAGTTCTTTTCATCGAGGCACTCCGGTCGACGGGAACGGCAGCGTCGCCCGGCCTCGTGCGCGGGCTCGCCGACGGACGCCTTGCGCTGGCGATATGTCAAATGCACGAACGTCCTGACAAGTCCTGGACGGTGGCGCAACTGGCGACGGCAGCCGCGCTTTCCCGCTCGGCATTTTTCGAACGCTTCAGCCGCGCGGTAGGCGTCGCGCCGATGGAGTACCTGTTGTCCTGGCGCATGGCCCTGGCCAAGAACCTGCTGCGACGGAAAGATAGCGGCGTCGCGAAAATAGCGGAGCGCGTCGGCTACAGTTCGGCGAGTGCGTTCAGCGTTGCATTCACTCGCTATGTCGGACTACCGCCGACTCAATACGCACAAGAGCAGAGGGATACGTGACGCCCATAACGAACGCTGATGCGGCGGAGCGGCCTGCACATTTCAGGTAGTATTTGTTCGCGGTGAATCGCACGTCGATTAGAACAAGTCATGTATTCGACGCAAGACGCTCTTGTCAATCAGGCCTGTACCAATCAGCTTCGAGTGTCCCTGGCATTACTGCAGAGCGAAGCGGCGCAGGTGTGCGCCGATGCCGGACATCAGGATATTCACAAGCGATGCACGGACGGTTCAGTTCGCTGACATGTCGCGCAAGAGTTTGGCTATACAAAGGTACCGCAACCGGTTACCACCGAAGCGCAGCCGCTCCAGGAGGATCTGCCATGAATACGAAGCAGGGTAAAAAAGTACATCTCGATGCTGCTGCATCGCATCACGAGCAAGCGGCGCGATTTCACCGCGAGGCATCGCAGTACTACGAGGCGGCCAAGAATTACGATCACGCGGCTCATCAGGCCGTGTTGGCGCAAGGCCATGCACTGTTCGCCATCGAGGAGTCCAATCTCGCCGCCAAGCATTCAGGCGCGCCATTGCCGGCCGGGTCCGTTGAAAGCGGGCTGACTGCCGCGCAACACCATGCAGCGGCGTCGGAGCTTCATGGGCAGGCGGCGCAACATCTGCGGCGCGCGGCAAAAGTCTTCGATGAAGACCGCAGCGCAGTCGCCCATGAAACTCAGGTGGGTTTTTCTCTTGCGTCACGGGCGCTCGCGCATGGCAACGAAGCAGCCAAGCAATATGTCGCGTCGCTGCGGGAAAAAGGAGTTTAAATTTTTACCTGAAACGAAGCCGCGCTCTGCAAGTGAGTGCGGCGAGCTCCAGTTTCTGTAGATCGAAAGGACACAATGCCCGGCGTATCAGGCTTGTCCGATCCGTGGCAATACTTTGCTGCCAGCATCTCTTCGGGCAGCGTTTGTCCTTTCAACATAACAGGAAGTCTGTGCATGGACGAAGATGCACGTGCCTTTAACGGGCTGCGCCCGCGACTCCAGAAGATTGCGTATCGAATGCTGGGGTCGGTTGCCGAGGCCGAAGATATCGTGCAGGACGTCTGGCTGCGTTGGCATGCGACAGCCCGTGAAGCCATTGATAACGCGGAAGCGTGGCTGGTCTCAGTTACGACTCGCATGTCCATCGACCGTTTGCGCGCGGCGAAGATTCAACGCGAACACTACGCGGGCATCTGGTTGCCCGAACCGCAGATGACGGACTTCCCGGCTACGCCAGAGGAGGCCACGGAGCGCGCCGACGACGTCTCCATGGCGTTTCTGGCGCTGCTCGAGCGGCTGACGCCGGAAGCCCGGGCGGCGTTCCTGCTGCGCGAGGTATTCGACGCCGACTATGACGAAGTCGCACAAGCCATCGGCAAGACTGAGGCGGCGTGCCGTCAACTGGTCAGCCGTGCAAAAACGCAACTACGCGACGATCGTCCGCGCTATGTGGTCCCGCGCGAGACGCATCTCCGTTTGCTGGGAACGTTCGCGCAGGCGCTGCAGCGCGGCGACTTCCACGCGATCAACGCGTTGCTGGCCGAAGACGCGACGCTGATCGGCGACGGCGGCGGCAAAGTCCAGAGTTTCCCGAAGCCGATGGCGGGTGGGCGGCGCATCGCGCAGCTTTTCTACGCGTCGTCGCGGCGCTATGGCGACGAACTCAGCGTCAAGCTCGTGGTGCTCAACGGTCAATGGGCACTGTTGCGTTTTATCGAAGGCAAACTCGAATCGGCACAGTCGTTCGAAACGGACGGCGAGCGCATCGTTCGCATCCATGTGCAGCGCAACCCTGACAAGCTCTCACGCATCGCGGCGGCACACGCCAACGGCTGAACGCCGGTCTCTCTGCGGCGCGTCGATTGGTGTCTCGCGGGCAACACCGTGAGCGCGTCCACCGGCCTACCGTGACACGCCGCCCTGGCCTACGATGAATTCGTGCGGCTCACTGCCGCTAACGGCACCTGCAAGGCAGGGTGGCCACTCATCGTCGCCAGGAGAAAACATGACGCAGCGTATCAACTATGTGCAGCAATCGCCGGAACTGTTCAAGAAGTTTTTCGAACTCAGCAATCTGCTGAAAGACAGCGCAATCGAAGAATCGATCCGTGACCTGGTATCGATCCGGGCGTCGCAACTCAATGGCTGTGGATTCTGTCTGGACATGCACGTGAAGGAAGCGCGCCTTCACGGCGAGCGCGAGTTGCGCGTCCATCACCTCGCGACGTGGCGCGAGTCGACGCTTTTCTCCCCGCGCGAACGCGCCGCACTGGCGTGGACGGAAGTGCTGACCAGGCTTCCCGAACACGGCGTGCCCGACGATATCTACGAGCGCGTGCGCACCCAGTTCTCCGAAAAGGAACTCTCGGACCTGACGTTCGAAGTGATGGCGATCAACGGATGGAACCGCGCGAATGTTGCGTTCAAGACGGTGCCGGGTTCGTCGGACAAGGCATTCGGTCTGGACAAGGCGAACCTCGTCTGAGCGGACGCGTTTCGCTGGTTCTTCAGTTAGGCCCGCACTGGCGGGCCGCGTTACTTGAGGACAAACTATCATGCTTCGTTTGAGAAATACGGCTCTGGCCGCGCTCATCGTCGTGGGCGCGTCGTTGGGTGTGGCCCGCGCCGAGGCGCCCGCCGCAATCGTCACGCCGCTGATGACGCAGCCGCTCGACGACTATCCGGGCAAGGAAGCCTTGATGATCAGCGTCGAGTACCCGCCGGGAGCGGCGGATCCCGTCCATCGGCATCATGCGCACGGTTTTATCTATGTACTGGAAGGAACGATCGTGATGCAGGTCAAGGGCGGCAAAGCCGTCACGCTGACACCCGGACAGACCTTCTATGAAGGTCCAAACGATGTTCACACGGTCGGACGCAACGCAAGCCAGACCAAGCCGGCCAGGTTCCTCGTGCTATTGCTGAAGGATAAGGGCGCGCCCGTTCTCGTTCCGGAGAAATAGCCGCCTCTGCGCGCCGCATCCGGTTTAAAAAAATGGTGGACCGTGTCACAAACGGCAGCGCTGATACGTCTAGTCGCTATGGACTTCACGAACCGCGCTTCCATGTCAGACAACCCGCCACGCCGTCCCATCGGCGGCGCCGCCGACCCGTTCGCAAGCAGTTTTGCGACCAGCTACGCCGGCGTCATTTCTTTTCTCGCTGTTGCCAACGAAGGCAGCTTTGCCCGCGCGGGAGATCGCCTCGGTATCGGCCGCTCCTCCGTTAGCCGCAACGTGCAGAAGCTCGAGGCCCAGCTCGACGCGCGCCTCTTCCTGCGCACAACGCGCAGCACGTCGTTGACGCGCGAGGGCGAGCTCTTCTACGAGAACTGCCAGCCTGCCATAGAGCGCATCGCCCAGGCGCTGGAAGACATGCGGGAACTGCGCAACGGACCGCCTCGCGGCCATCTGCGCATCGTCTCGACGCCGGGCTTCGGCCGCAAGATCGTGGCGCCCTTGCTGCGGGGCTTTCATACGCGCTATCCCGAGATCGCCCTCGAACTGCTGCTGAACGATCGGCCCGCCGACTTCACGGCCGATCGCGTCGACGTTTCGTTTCACGACGGACGCATGGAAGACAGCGGGATCGTGGCGCGCCAGCTGATTCCGATGCAGATGCTCGTGTGCGCGTCGCCGGCTTATGCACGACAACACGGGTTGCCGCGGCATGTCGATGAACTGGCGGATCATCGCTGCATCAACTTCCTGACCGCGTCAGGCCGCATCAGTGAGTGGGAGTTCAAGGTCGACGGACTCCCGCAGCGGCGCCAACCCGTCGCACAGCACATATTCAACGACCCGGATCTGATCGTGCAGGCGGTGCTGGACGGGCTGGGCGTTGCGCAGTTGCCTGCGTATCAGGTCTGCGACCTGCTGGGCGATGGGCGGCTGGTCAGTTGTCTTGCGCAGCACGCGCCGGAAGATGGCGGCCACTACATCTGCTATCTCAGCCGCAAGCAACTTCCCGCGCGGGTCCGCGTGTTCGTCGACTACATGACCGAGCATACGAGAGCGCTCGACCTGCAGTGTCTGACCACGATGACGACGCGATCGTCGTTATCCACGGTCGAATGACGGCATCCGAACGACCTTGTGTTGATTGATGCTCGTCATGCAACACGGTGCGTCCCGCTGCGGCCCTACCGCATGACGCAGTGCATGCCTACCATGCTTTCTGTACGGACGGCACGCGAATCGCGGCCCGTCCGGCACAGCACCGGCAAACCCATCCGCACCTTCCGCACTGCGATGCAAAGCCGGAGTCGAACAATTGGCGGCGGCGCGAGAGCCGCGCACAAGCTCATGGAGAGACATCATGAAGATCGTCGTGATTGGTGGCACGGGACTCATCGGTAGCAAAGTCGTCAAGAATCTGCGCGCGCGCGGTCATGCGGTCGTTGCCGCGTCGCCCGCATCGGGCGTGAACACCATCACTGGCGAAGGCCTGAAGGAGGTGTTGGCGGGCGCGAATGTCGTGGTCGATCTGGCCAATTCCCCGTCGTTCGAAGATGCCGCCGTGCTCGAGTTCTTCGAGACGGCCGGACGCAATCTGTTTGCGGCGGAGATTGCCGCCGGCGTACAGCATCACGTCGCGCTTTCTGTCGTCGGCACCGACAGGCTTGCGGAAAGCGGCTATTTCCGCGGCAAGATCGCTCAGGAAAAGCTGATCCGCGAATCGGGCGTGCCGTACACGATCGTCCATTCGACCCAGTTCTTCGAGTTTCTTGGCGGCATCGCGCAATCGGGTAGCGACGGCCAGACCATCAGGCTGTCTCCGGCATTCTTCCAGCCGATCGCATCGGATGATGTGGCGGCAGCCGTCGCGGACTTTGCGGCGGGCGAACCGCGCAACGGCATCGCGGAGATCGCGGGCCCGGAACGCGTGCGGCTCGCCGACATGGTGCAGCGTTTCCTCCTGGCAACGCACGATTCGCGCAAGGTCGCCGAAGACCCACAGGCCCGTTATTTCGGCGCAAGGTTGCAGGATGACACGCTCGTCCCGGGCGCAAACCCGCGTCTCGGTACGATGACCTTCGAGGCGTGGTTCGCCCAGACGCAAGCCGCGAAATAAGCCACGAGCTTAGGAGACGCGCCATGACCACGTTGCGTCCACCGCCGCTGACGCTGCTCGACAAGTATCACGGGCGCGACCTCCAAACGCTGTACTCGACTACCGTCACCGTAACAGGCGGGGACGCGGGGCACGGGCGCGCGTCGGGCATCGCCCCTTCTGACGACGGCAATCTCGTAGTCCATTTGCGATTGCCGAAGGCGCTGGGCGGGCCCGGCGGCGGCACCAATCCCGAGCAGCTGTTCGCGGCGGGTTACGCGGCCTGCTTTCATGGCGCGCTGAGTCTGCTTGCGGCACAGGCGAGCATTCCGATTCCCGATGCCTCGGTGCAAGTCACCGTCGATTTTGGCCGTGACCCGATGGACGGTCTGTTCATTCTGAGCGCGCAGACCCGTGTTCGATTGCCAGGTGTCGAGCGTGTTGTCGCCGAAGAACTGGTTCGCAACAGCGAACGCTTTTGCCCTTACACCAAGATGGCGCGGCAGGGAATCGAGAATGTCGTCGCGCTGGTGCGGCAGGATGATGCCGGGGAATCGTGATGCTGGGAGCAGGCGCTCTCAGACGTTGTTAGAGCAAAAGCGGAGCTTTATCCGGCTCGTTAGATCGTTGTATTGCGAATGTTCTAGACGCGTATCTGGATATAAATTCAGCTGTCGCCACGTCAAGGGTGCTTTGCCCGGTGACGTTCCAGCAGGAATAAATTCAGCGAACTAACGGCACGAAAGAGGGCGCCGCGGCGTCATTTTTTGTTTACTGCTCTTTAGTGCCAGCCGGCGTGGCGGATTCGGCCAACTCACGCGCCCGGATGAGCGCCTTGCTGATGTCGGCCAATACTTTGTCGCGGTCCGCGTCGTTCTGCTGCCGTAACGCGAACGACGGATGATAGGTGGCGATGCCCCAGCCGCCTTCCACTTTGAACGGCGCATCAAGATGGTCTCTCAGGCTGACTTTGCCACGCAACAAGGCGGTGAGTGCAGTAGCGCCGAGCGCGACGATCACCGCCGGGCGCACTGTGCGCAACTCACGTTCGAGCCAGTAAGAACACGCTTCGATCTCACGCTGTCCCGGCGTTTTGTGCAGCCTGCGTTTGCCGCGGGGTTCCCATTTGAAATGCTTCACCGCGTTGGTCAGATAAATCTGGTCGCGCGATAGCCCGGCGCGCGTGATCGCTATCGTCAACAATTGCCCCGCCGGCCCGACGAACGGTTGACCACTCAGATCTTCCTGATCGCCGGGCTGCTCGCCGATCAGCATGATGCGCGCGCCGCTCGGCCCCGAACTGCCGACAGCTTGCGTCGCATTACGCCACAGGTCGCAACGTCGGCATGCATCGAGCGACGAAGGTTGATCGCGGACCGGCTGCGCCATGTCCGCTTCGATCGGAATGGTTTTGCCGGCCAGCGCGCCGACGCCGCTCGCCTGCGCCACGCGGCGCGCGCCGCTTTTCGCTTCACTGATCATGGCGGGGATCAGATGGCCCTCCGGCAAGCCTTTCCAGAAGCGTACCGGCATGTGCTGCTCGAGCGCCGCTTCGTTCAGTCGCGCCGGATTGAACGTGCTGCGGTAATAGGCGAGCCATAACGCCTCGGCTTCGTCCGCGGTATCGCGACGATGGTCGCCGGGCAGGGCGCGGCGTTGCTCCAGATGCAGTTGCTGACCGTCCCAGAAGGCCGCGCCGCGCGGCGTCGTGATCATCCAGGTCGAGCGTCCCATGCGTTGCGCAAAATGTTCCGCGGCCCACGCCAGGACATCATGCTCGGGCTCGTACCAGGCGATGTATTCGGGTGTCTGCACCGCTGACGCCGACGCTGACGTCTGCTTGCGAAACCGCACGTACGCGATCATGTCGTGCTTGGCACGCCGCACGCTTTTGGCCATGCGATGGAGTTGTGCGCCATCTGCGTCTGCCGGCGAGGCGACCGAGCGGTCGCCGTGCTGCCAACGCCACAGCACCTTGTATAAAAACGCCCAGCGCTGTGATTCGCGATACAGCGCGGCGTCTTGCAATAGCGCTGCCAGTTCCTTTGAAACATGCACGGCAGAGGGTCGGGGCTCCGCTGCTTGGGATGTCGCGCCATAGTCGAACAGCGCCTGCTCTTGCGACGACTCAGGTTCCTGCTTGACGCGCCATTCGATCGTCTCCGGCGCGAGGCCTTCGCCCAAAGCGCCAAGCGACGCGGCGCGCCACGCGGCGAAATGATCTTCGATAACGATGGAACGCATCGCGACGCGTCACAACAACGCCAGTTGCACCGGCGGCGCCAACACCCGGCGCAATCGCGCCGACGACGCGTCATGCAGCGCCGCGCGATAGTCCTGCGTCACGACAAACGGCTTGATCTTCTCCAGCGGACAACGCAGCCGCACGAGGTCCTCGTAGCGCACACGCCGCGAACGCCGTAGCTCGACCAGGCGTTTCGCGTTGCGCATGCCGATGCCCGGCACACGCGCGATCATGCGCAGCGGCGCGCGGTTCAGGTCGACCGGAAACTGCTCGCGATGCGCCAACGCCCACGCGAGCTTCGGATCGATATCGAGCGAGAGGTTGCCGGGTTGTTCGAACAACTCGTCCGCACTGAAGCCGTAGCCGCGCATCAGGAAATCGGCCTGATACAGGCGATGTTCGCGTAACAACGGCGGCGCCTGAGCGGGCAATGCGGAAGGGCTATCGGGAATTGGGCTGAAGGCGGAGTAGTACACGCGCTTGAGCTTGTACGCTCCGTAGAGCGTCGCGGCGGTTTGCAAGATCGTGCTGTCGTTCGTCTGATCCGCGCCGACGATCATCTGCGTGCTTTGACCCGCGGGCGTGAACTTCGGCGCTCTGGCGTCGCTATGCGCCTCTTCCTGCGCAAGACGGATCGAGCCCATGGCGAGCTTGATGGTGCGGACGTTCTTTTCCGGCGCGAGCCGCGCGAGGCTGCCGTCGGTGGGCAGTTCGATGTTCACGCTCAAGCGGTCGGCATAGCGCCCGGCTTGCGCAATCAATTGCGGATCGGCGTCGGGAATCGTCTTCAGATGAAGATAGCCGCGAAACTGATGATCCTCACGCAAAGACTGGGCGACGCGCACGAGCTGTTCCATCGTGTAGTTCGATGACCGAATGATTCCGGAACTCAGAAACAGTCCGTCGATGTAATTGCGCCGATAGAAATCCAGCGTCAGTTCGACGACCTCCTCGGGCGTGAAGCGTGCGCGCGGCACGTTGCTCGAGCGCCGGTTGACGCAGTACTGACAGTCGTACAAACAGAAATTGGTGAGCAGAATTTTCAGCAGCGAGACGCAGCGCCCGTCCGGCGTGAAACTGTGGCAAATGCCCGCGCCGGTGCTGGCGCCCAGACCGGCAATGCCGCGAGAGCCGCGCTTGGGTGCGCCGCTGCTTGCGCATGACGCGTCGTACTTCGCCGCGTCGGCCAATACTTCCAGCTTTTTGAGCAGTTCCACGTTGCCGCCAATACTGTATGGATGTACAGTATTGTACGTGGGCGGGTCGTGACTGCAAGCGGTTTTTAATGAGAAGCGGGCGTTGTTCCACGGGGGCGCGCCCGGTGAACAAACGGGGCGAGCTGAAGCAATACAACGGGAATCGGGCGTATGCCGAACGGCGTTGCGCTTGCTTGCAGCTCCAGCGGCGCGATGGGATTAATAACAAGACGATCGCGGAACCTCGCACCGGCGAGCGGTCTGAATAGATCAAGTACGCGGGTGAGCCCGCACAATGAACGGAGATTCATCTACATGCCGGCTTTATCCGGTCAGGAACGCCATGCCTGAACAACTCTGGCTGCCTGGGCTCGAGGCGCCGCCAACGCCCACAGACGGTCTGTTCTTCGCCGTGTTTCCCGATGCCACGACAGCGGCCAGCATCGCGAAGCTCGCGCAACAGCTTTGCGGGGAGACGCGCGCGCGGAGTAAGCCGCTTGCGGCGGGCCGTCTGCATGTCACCTTGCATCATCTGGGAAATTTCGCGGGCGGTTTGCCGCAGAAGCGAGTCGACGCGGCGATGCAGGCGGCCGCCTCGATCAAAATGGAGCCGTTCAGCGTCGAATTCGATACGGCGGTCAGCTTTGCGTCGAAGCCGCGACCGGGACCGCTGGTGCTGGGCGGAGGCGAGGGCGTCGCTGGCCTGCACATGCTGCACGGCGCTTTGGGCCATGCATTGCAGGACGCTGGTTTGGGGGACCACGCCGTCTCATCGGCGGCGCGCTACATACCGCATGTCACACTGGCGTACGGCATGCCATGGGCCGCGGCGCGTCCCGTTGACCCGATATGCTGGAACGTGCGTGAGTTTGCGTTGATGCACAGTTTGCTCGGGCGTACGCGGCATGTCGCGTTGGCTCGATGGACTTTAGCGGGCGCCGAGTCATAGCGCGCGTCGCCCAAGGTGACGGCGGCGTGTCGATCGCGCCGGGCTAGAACCGCATGCCCGTCGCGCAACCGCCGGCGAAGCCGCCACCGCTGCCGCCCGCGCCGCCGCAGAACACGCCACAACCGGATAGCGCGAGCGACATGGCCACGGCGGCTAGCGTTGCGCGCAATCTCGGTTTGCGAATGCGTTCGCCGAGGTGTGCGAGATCGGGAGCGGCATGCGGGCTGTTGCCGGCGTCGAAACCGATGGTGGCGCAGGTAAGGCTTGAGTTGGTCATCGGGATTTCATAACTTCAGTGTCTTTGGGGAGCGGCGGGCAAAGGCGCGAACGGCGTCGTTCGTTGAAAGTCTTCTGTCATGTTTGTGCGGAGAAAAAGGGGCGGCATGCGGCACAGCCGGGAATCGCTGAGGCTAGCGCACGACCCTATGTCCCTCAAATACGCAGAATCTGAAAACGTAGGAGGTTTCGTCGGTTCGAGAAGCGGAACGATCGTGCGCTCCCTGATAGAATGCTTGGGCCGCAACGTAGTGGATTGCAGATGAAATTGCTTGATGCGTTAGTCGAACAGCGTATTGCCGCCGCCGCGCGAGGCGAGTTCGACGAGTTACCTGGCGCGGGCGCGCCGCTGTCGCTGGACGACGATGCTCTGGTCCCCGAAGAAGTGCGCGTCGCCAACCGGATTTTGAAGAATGCGGGCTTCGTGCCGCCCGCTGTCGAGCAGTTGCGCGCGTTGCGCGACCTGCAAGCGGAGTTGAATGCCGTGAGCGACCAGGCTACCCGTTGCCGTCTCCAGGCGCGCATGCTGGCGCTGGATATGGCACTTGAATCATTGCGTGGCGGGCCGCTGGTTCTGCCGCGCGAGTACTGCCGGCGCATTGCCGAGCGGCTGTCCGAGCGCGCCGGCAACCTCAATACGGCAGACGCGGGTTCGCAGTGAGCGAGCCGCTTGCCCACGCCGCCTTGCCGGATTCGGATTCTGTTGAGTCTCGCGATGTGCTGAGTACGCAGGGTTCTCAGGCCTCGATCAGCGGTGTCGCTGAACTGACTACGGCCGAGCCGGGCGCTGCCGCCGCCTCGGCGAGTTCAGATCCCACGCCTGGCGAGCCGTTCATATTTCCCGCTGTTCCCGAAGTCCCGGAGCGCGATCGACGCTTCATGGCGCTGGCGCAAGCCGCCGCCGAAGAGGCGCGCGCTGCCGGCGAAGTGCCCGTCGGCGCAGTCCTCGTGCGCGGCGACGAAGTCATCGCCACAGGTTTCAATCACCCGATCGGCGGGCACGACCCGTCGGCGCATGCGGAAATGGCCGCGTTGCGCGCCGCGGCGCAGGCCGTCGAGAACTACCGTCTGCCGGGCTGCGAACTCTACGTAACCCTCGAGCCGTGCCTGATGTGCGCGGGCGCGATCATGCACGCGCGCATCGCCCGTGTCGTGTTCGGGGCACGCGATCCGAAAACCGGCGCGTGCGGCAGTGTCGTCGATGCCTTCGCGAATCCGCAGTTGAATCATCACACCACGGTGGTCGGCGGCGTGCTCGAAAATGAATGTGGCGCCGCGCTCAAGTCGTTTTTTGCCGAGCGGCGGCGCGCGAGCCGCGCAGCACGCGCGGCGGCACGCGCCGACGCAGGCAGCGAACCGGACAACGAACCGGGTCCGGCTGAGTCGCTCTAAAACAACAACGTCCAACAAGGTCTTGCCAATGGCCGTCCATCGCACCATCGAACTGATCGCGCCGTCCGGGTATCCGCATGACCCCGAGGTGTTGCATCGCGCGTTGCAGCGCTTCCACACGCAGGGGCATCACGTCGACGGCGTGGAGGCGGCGCGGCGTCGCTATCAGCGCTTTGCCGGCACCGATGGCGAGCGCGCGGCCGATCTGAACCGGCTCGCCGACCCGTCGCGCAAGTTGCCGGACATCGTGCTGGCCGTGCGCGGCGGCTACGGCGCGGTGCGCATCCTGCACGGGCTCGACTACGACGGGCTGCAGCGGCGGCTGACCGATCAGCCGATCGCGCTGGTGGGACACAGCGATTTCACCGCGATCCAGCTTGCGCTGCTGGCGCGCGCCGGTGTGAAGACCTTCGGCGGCCCGATGGTGATGAGCGACTTCGGCGCGGACGAACTGAGCGAATTCACCATGCAGCACTTCTGGTCGGCGTTGACGAAGCCGACCATGACGGTCTCGAGCAACACGCCGCAAGCGCAGCCGGTCGACGTCTCGGGCATGTTGTGGGGCGGCAATCTGGCGGTGCTGGCATCGCTGATCGGCACGCCGTATATGCCGCCGGTGCAGGGCGGCATCCTGTTTGTCGAGGACGTCAACGAACAACCGTTCCGGGTCGAGCGGATGATCTATCAGTTGCACCTGGCCGGCATCCTCGCGCAGCAACAGGCGCTCGTGCTGGGCGATTTCTCCGGCGCCAAACCCTACGACTACGACAATGGTTACGACCTGCACGCCATGATCGAGCAGGTGAGGTCGGTGATCGGTATTCCGGTCGTCACCGGCCTCCAATTCGGGCATGTCCGCAACATGCTGACGCTGCCGGTGGGCGCGGACGCGCATCTCGTCGCCGACGCACACGGGTTCAAACTGAGTTTGTCGGGCTATCCGTACCTCGCCTGAACCGGCGGAGGAGGGAAGCGGGCGTTTGCCCGCTTTCTTTTAAGACCATTAACGCAACTAACGGTCAATTTAATCGACCACCTCCCACAGAACGACTCGTGCAGGTCCTTCGATTTTGTTGACAAAATCCGCCACCAATAGACGACCCCAGCCTCACCTAATTAAACTCGTACTGAGGCGGCACTAGGCACTCAAGCCGAGCCGGCAGCCCGCCAGCCCGCCGTCACCGCGAAGATTGTCGAAATTATAAGCAAAAATTGTTGACAATCTTTATGTCCATCCTATGATGACCTACATACCGAGACGAACATCATGTCCGACACAGAGTCCGCAGCCGCTAATAGTTCGAAACCCGAAGTGATTGCCGAGCGCATCCGCGCCGCGATCCTCGAGCATCGGCTCGCGCCGGGCTCAAAGCTGACAGAAGCGCAGTTGTGCGAAGTATTCGGTGTGAAGCGCGGCCCGATCCGGCAGGCGCTGGCGCAGTTGGCGACTGATCACCTCGTCGACCTCGAACCGAATCGCGGAGCGTTCGTAGCAAGCCCGTCGCTGCAGGAAGTGCACGAAGTGTTCGAGATGCGTCGCATCATCGAGTTGGCGGTGGTCGAAAAGATTTGCACCGGTCACGGCATGCGGCGTTTGAAGAGCATCGGCAGCATGATCGGCCGGGAACGCAAAGCGTTCGAGACACGTGATTTTCCGGCGTGGATTCGCCTGTCGGGCGAGTTTCACACCGAGTTGGCGGGACTCACCGGCAACGCGGTGTTGTGCGACTGTCTGAACGGTCTGGTGGCGCGCTCCACGCTGATTTCCGCGCTGTACGAGTCACTCGGTCGCAGCCCATGCTCGTTCGAGGACCACGAAGCTATTCTCGCCGCGCTCGACGCCGGCGATGCAAAAGAGGCGGCGGCCTTGATGTCGCGCCATCTGCAAAGCGTCGAGTTGAAGATGCTGGACCGCCCCGCACGTGGCGCGGCCGATCTGCACGAAGTGTTCGGCGCACTCAACGGTGCAGCCAGAGATTCATCGAAGACAAAGTCCGCGCAAGGCTGAGGCAAGCGGCCGGCGTGCGCCCGTTACCGGTGCGCGCCGCACTGAATTGAACTGAACCAATCAAGCGTTGCAAGGCGGCTCGGCGTGAGCGCTGTCGGCTTGTGCACGCGTGTCCGCCGCCGGGCGACGGGCTTCGAGTAGTAACGCATCGCCGGGAAGTCGCGGCTGCTGGCGGTGCGATAAACACAGTACTTCAAGTACGGAGACATCCGCGGCACGGCCGGACGGACGCGCCAAGACCCTTCGTCTCACACGGACGAGGCGGGCGCGACTGGCATGGCCGATGCAACGTCCTTCGATTCGCTATCGACGGTCCCTATTCCAAGGAGGAATCATGGCTCAGTTCAGTGCAGCGCCCGGCAATCCCGCAATTCCCACTTATGCAGATGACGGCGCGCCCAGCGAACCGTCGATGCCCGCAGGCTACAGCGACCGCCTCTATAACGAAGATCTCGCGCCGTTGCGTCATCAAACCTGGGGCGCTTACAACATCTTTGCGTTCTGGATGTCGGACGTGCACAGCGTCGGCGGCTACGTGTTCGCGGGCAGTCTGTTCGCGCTCGGCCTGACGAGCTGGCAAGTGCTGATCGCGCTGCTGGTCGGCATCACCATCGTCAACCTGTTGTGCAACCTGATCGCGAAGCCGAGCCAGGCGAACGGCGTGCCGTATCCGGTGGCGTGCCGCGCGACCTTCGGCGTGCTCGGCGCGAATATTCCCGCGGTGATTCGCGGCCTGATCGCGGTCGCGTGGTACGGCATTCAGACCTATCTGGCCTCGAGCGCGCTGGTGATCGTCGTGTTGAAGTTCGTTCCGCAGTTGCTGCCTTACGCCGATGTTCATCATCATGGCTTCATGGGACTCTCGACGCTCGGCTGGACCGGTTTCATGCTGCTGTGGGTGTTGCAGGCACTGGTGTTCTGGCACGGCATGGAGACCATCAAGAAGTTCATCGACTTCGCCGGTCCCGCGGTCTACGTGGTGATGTTCATTCTCGCGGGCTACATGGTGTATCGCGCGGGATGGCGCAACATCGGCATCAACCTGGGCGGCGTCAAATATCACGGCATGCAGGTCGTGCCGGTGATGATCACGGCGATCTCGCTGGTGGTGTCGTATTTCTCCGGACCGATGCTGAATTTTGGTGACTTCTCGCGCTACGGCAAGAGCTTTCGCAGCGTGCAGCGCGGCAACTTCTGGGGCCTGCCGGTCAACTTCCTGGCCTTCTCGCTGGTGACGGTGATCACGACCGCGGCCACGCTGCCGGTGTTCGGCGAACTGATCACGGACCCGGTCGAAACCGTGGGCCGTATCGACTATCCGACTGCGGTGATTCTCGGCGCGCTGACCTTCACGATCGCGACTATCGGCATCAACATCGTCGCCAACTTCGTCTCGCCGGCTTTCGACTTTTCCAACGTGGCGCCGCGCCTGATTAGCTGGCGCATGGGCGGTATGCTCGCAGCGGTCGCGTCGATCTTCATCACGCCGTGGAATCTGTTCAACAACCCGGCCGTGATCCACTACACGCTCGACGTCCTCGGCAGTTTCATCGGACCTTTGTACGGCGTACTGATCGTTGACTACTATCTGGTGAAGCGTCAGAAGATCGTCCTCGACGATCTGTACACGGTCGCGCCCACCGGTTCGTACTGGTATCGCAACGGCGTCAACTGCCGGGCTGTCGCCGCGCTGCTGCCGGCTGCCGTGATCGCGGTAATCTGCGTGATGGTGCCCGCGCTCGACGGCATGGCGAATTTCTCGTGGTTCATTGGCGCAGGCCTCGCCGCGCTGTTCTATCGCGTTCTCGCACGCTGAATCTTGCAGACGCAACAGGAGTCGATATGCGCATCAAACTGATCAACCCGAATACGACCCAACGCATGACGGAAGCGATGGGCCGCTGCGCGCGCGAAGTCGCCGCGCCGGGCACTGAAATCATCGCGGTGAATCCGACCATGGGGCCGCCGTCGATTGAAGGTTATTACGACGAAGCGCTTGCGACGCCGGGCCTGCTCGCCGAAGTCGCCACCGGCGAGCGCGAAGGTTGCGACGGCTACGTGATCGCCTGCTTCGGCGATCCCGGTCTGTACGCCGCGCGTGAGCTGGCGCGCGGCCCGGTGATCGGCATCGCCGAAGCAGCGATGCACGCGGCCAGCGTGCTGGCGCCGGGCTTCTCGGTGGTGACCACGCTGGCGCGCACGTGCGGCATGGCGTGGCACCTCGCCGAGCGGTACGGCATGAAACGGTTTTGCCGCAACGTACGCGCCACCGACGTCGCCGTGCTCGACCTCGACAAGCCAGGCTCGGCGGCGCGTCGCATCATCCTCGACGAATGCCGGCGCGCGCTCGCGGAAGACGGTTCGGACGCGATCGTGCTCGGCTGCGCGGGCATGGCCGAGTTGTGCGCGGAGATCGAAGACGCGCTCGGCGCACCGGTGATCGAGGGCGTGACGGCGGCTGTCAAGTGGACCGAGGCGCTGGTCGCGCTGCGTCTTTCAACGGCCAAACGCGGCGACTATGCGCGGCCGCTGGCCAAGCGCTACGACGGCGCGCTGGCATCCTTCAGCCCGACCGATGCCGATCCGAATCCGCTCACGCCGCGCGGTTCTGCTGTCATTTCCGCCGCAAATGCGCCGCAAACCGCAGGAACGGCCGATTTATTGCGGGTAAACACTACAGAATCGGGGCCGCACATACATTCAGTCTGACACGCACTATCTGCCCGGGTGTATGGGCGCACCCGGGTGTTTTCGCTACACTGGTCCAACTCGGCGCGGGCTGCCTGAAAGGCTTTTTTCTGCTGCTTTCGGTACGGCTTCTGGTGTTTTTCCACCCACGCCCGCGTGAGCCATTTGCACTCAGCACGCAAACTCACGCCAACCTCACGTGCATGCCACGTGAGTTCCACGCGAATTTTGCGTACCGTCACCACGCATTCGTCAAACCATGTCACTCGACCCGAACTACCCACGCAATCTGATCGGCTACGGCCGCCACCCGGTGCAGGCAAACTGGCCGGGTCGAGCGCGTGTCGCGGTGCAATTCGTCCTGAATTACGAAGAGGGCGGTGAAAACTGCGTGTTGCACGGCGATCCCGGCTCGGAGCAATTTCTGTCGGAAATCGTCGGCGCCGCGTCTTTTCCGGCGCGCCACATGAGCATGGAGTCGATCTACGAGTACGGCTCGCGCGCGGGCGTCTGGCGTATCCTGCGCGAATTCGAAAAGCGCAAGCTGCCGCTCACGGTGTTCGGCGTCGGCATGGCGGTCGAACGGCATCCGGAACTGGCGCGTGCCTTCGTCGAACTCGGTCATGAGATTGCCTGCCACGGCTATCGCTGGATTCACTATCAGGACATGGCGCCGGAGAAAGAAGCGGAACACATGCGCCTCGGCATGGAAGCGATCGAGCGCGTGACGGGCGAGCGTCCGCTCGGCTGGTACACCGGCCGCGACAGTCCCAACACGCGGCGCCTCGTCGCTGAATACGGCGGTTTTCTGTACGACTCGGATTACTACGGCGACGATCTGCCGTTCTGGATGGACGTTGACGTCACCGGCGGCGCGAAAGTGCCGCAACTGATCGTACCGTACACGCTCGATACCAACGACATGCGCTTTGCGAGCCCGCAAGGCTTCAACACGGCGGACCACTTCTTCACGTACCTGCGCGACGCATTCGACGTGCTCTACGAAGAAGGCGATGAAGCGCCGAAGATGCTGTCCATCGGCATGCACTGCCGCCTGCTCGGGCGCCCTGGGCGCTTCCGCGCGCTGCAACGTTTTCTCGACCATATCGAACAGCACGATCGCGTGTGGGTGACGCGACGCGTCGATATTGCGCGCCACTGGCGCGAACATCATCCTTACCAACAAAACAACCGCGGGGCTGCGGCATGAAGGCGATGCAATACACTCTGGACCAACTCAACAGCACCTCGACCGACGCGTTCGTGGCAGCGCTGTCGGGCATTTTCGAGCACTCGCCGTGGGTCGCGGACATTGCCGCGCAGCAACGGCCTTTCGCCAGCATTGACGAGTTGCATCGCAAGATGTCGAACATCGTCGAAACGGCCGGTGAAGAGAAGCAACTGGCGTTGATCAATGCCCACCCGGAACTCGCCGGCAAGGCTGCCGTGCGCGGCGAACTGACGGCCGAATCCACGCGCGAGCAGAGCGGCGCCGGCCTCGCGCAGTGTACGCAGGAAGAATTCGACAAGCTGCTCGCGCTGAACGCCGCGTATCGCGAGAAGTTCGGCTTTCCGTTCATTCTGGCCGTGCGCGGGTATGACCGCCACGGCATCATCGCGAACTTCGAGGCGCGCGTGAACAATAGCCGCGCCGACGAACTGCGCGCGAGCCTCGATCAGATCTACCGCATCGCACGTTTCCGGCTCGACGACCTGATCGACGCGTAAGGTCTTATCACGGGTCGCTGGACTCGAACCGAAACGTTTTTTCAGCACTGACAAACACTAAGGAAGACAAAGATGGCACTCCCGATTCTCGACCCCAACGCACCGGAATTCACGCGCCGCTATGTGAATCTGGCGGACCCGCGCCTGGGCGCGCAGGCGCTCGAGGCCAGCGACGATTTCTTCGCACCGAAGGAACGCATGCTGAATCCGGAGCCGGCCGTCTTCATTCCAGGCAAGTACGACGACAACGGCAAGTGGATGGACGGCTGGGAAACGCGCCGCAAGCGCGCCAACGGCTATGACTGGTGCGTCGTGAAGCTGGCGCGTCCGGGCGTGATCAAGGGTCTCGATCTCGACACCAGCCACTTCACGGGCAACTTCCCGCCGGCGGCGTCGGTGGAAGCCGCGCGCGTGGTGGACGGCGCGCCGACCCAGTCCACGCAATGGACCGAAATCGTGCCGTCGACCACGTTGCAAGGCAATAGCCACCACTATCACGAAGTCAGCGACGCGAATGCGTACACGCACCTGCGCGTGAACATCTATCCGGACGGCGGTATCGCGCGACTGCGTGTGTATGGTCAACCGCAAGTCGACTGGGCCGGCGCGAGCCGCACCGAGCAGTTCGATCTGGCCGCGATGGAAAACGGCGCGTATCTGGTCGCGGCGAACAACCAGCATTTCGGCGCTGCGTCGACGATCCTGATGCCGGGCCGCGGCGTGAACATGGGCGACGGCTGGGAAACGCGCCGCCGTCGCGAGCCGGGCAACGACTGGGCGATCATCGCGCTGGCGCAACCGGGCGTGATCAGGAAGATCGAAGTCGATACCGCGCACTTCAAGGGCAATTATCCGGACCGCTGCTCGATTCAGGCCGCGTACGTGACGGGCGGCACGGACAGTTCGCTGATCACGCAAGCCATGTTCTGGCCGGTGCTGCTCGGCGAACAGAAGCTGAAGATGGACAACCAGCACTATTTCGAAAGCGAAATCGCAGCGCTGGGTCCGGTGACGCACGTGCGCTTTAACATCATTCCGGACGGCGGCGTGTCGCGTCTGCGTCTGTGGGGTACGCTCGCATCATGAAAACGCTCGCGATCGAACCGTTGACGAAGGAAGCGTTCGCCGCATTCGGCGACGTGATCGAACTCGAAGGTGCGAAGCAGATTCCGATCAATCTCGGCACGACGATCCGCTATCACGATCTCGCGAAAGTGGACGTCGACGACGAGAATGGCCGCACGCTCGTGAACCTGTTTCGCGGGCAGCCGCGCACGCTACCGTTCGAACTGAAGATGCTCGAACGTCATCCGCTCGGCAGCCAGGCGTTCGTGCCACTGAACGACAAGCCGTATCTGGTGGTCGTGGCGCCGGCGGGCGAGCTGGATGCGTCGAAGATTCGCGCGTTCGTGACGAGCGGCTGGCAGGGCGTGAACTATGCGAAGGGCGTATGGCACCATCCGCTGATCGCGTTGGGCGACGTGAGCGACTTTATCGTCGTCGATCGTGGCGGAGATGGCCTCAACCTCAATGAGCAGGATCTCGCGGAGTCGTTGTGGCTCACGGAAGATGCGTTGAGCGCGGTGGCTGTTTGAGTTTTATCGCTTTGACGTAGCGAGCCGGTTGACTTAAAAAGAACCCACAGCATCAGTGCTGTGGGTTTTTTGTTTTAGCGGCGAACCGCGAAGTTAGCGCGACGCCGTCGTTCCGCGTTTAGCTGCGTTTAGCTGCGTTTGGCAAGAAGTGGCGAATGCCCGATCACCTCGCGCGCGCGTTCCGCTGGTTCAGGCGCGGAAAAACCCGCGGCTTCGATAGCCGGTTTGAGCCCTTTGAATTGCAGGCTCTTCTTCGGCGAACGCAAGGACGCCATGCCGTCGTCCCACGCGTGAAGCATGTGCTTCGCGACGGTGTGCCATTGCGTCTCGTTGCGCGCCGCTTCGATCAACTCATGGCCGACGGCGACGGCCGAATCGCACAGCGCCTCGACCATCTGCGCGTATTGCCGTGGCGCGATGCCCATGCGCGTGTTGAAAAACCGCTCCAGCGTTTTGCCGGCCGCCCAGGTTTTGCGACCGTCGATCGGCAAGCCTGGCGGATTAGCCGCGTAGCGTGGGTACGCCTGCGTCGTGACGATGTCGTAGACGGGCGTGAACGCGACATCGTCGACCGACGTATAGAACAACGCCACATTCTTCGTATGGCAGTCCGCGTTGCGTACGACGTAGTTCGTCAGCAAATGCCAGCCGAGATATTCCAGTTGCTGTCGCATGGTGTTGCGATCGAGCAGATACGCTCGCGCGGCATTGAGCATTTTCTCGCTGGTCGAGTTGTATTTTTCATGTGGCGGCAAACCCAATAGACCGCACATGTCTTCGATGCCGTAGGCCGGCAATCCTTGTGCGTCGACGTCGAAGCGCTCGACGATCAGCGCCCGGCCATCATCCGACATCTGCGTGCGCGCCACCGGCGCGACGCCGAGCCGTTCCAGCACGCGCATGGAATAGAACTCGTTGAAGCCGAGAAACGGCGTGTTGTCGTCCGAGCCTTTGACGATGTGGCGGCTCGTCCGGATGGTCGGTTTGCCGAGCGGCATCGGCGTAGACGTGCTGGACGTCGCGTCTTGAGGCGCGATGAACTTCGGCACGGCGCCCGAGATGGCCGCGCGCGCATATTCGCGCACGAGTTGCGCGAAATGTTCGGCCGTGTTGTCGCCGTGCAGAATGTCCTGCACGTCGAGCGCTTGCAGTTCCGTGCCCGGCGCGACGCCTTCGGGTGTCACGGTGACGCGGCCGATCCCCATGGCGCCGACTACGGCGAGCAGCGACAGGTCGGTGCCGTCGAGCAACGGCCCGAATTGCTCGCGGATCAGATTCAGCAGATAACCCTCCGGCAGGTTTTGCCGGAAAAACGGATGCAGGTCGCGCGGCCAGCGCCAGGCCTCTTCACGCACCGGCATGGCCAGACTGACGAAGTCCGCCGCGCTCGCGTCGCGGTTGTATTTGAGGACGTAGTCGTCGCGCTCGCGAAATAGCGTGGCGACGTTCTTGCCCAGTACCTGAACGTCGAGCCTCATGAGTTCGCGTCCGGATTGCGTTGTTCAGCGAGGATGTCTTCGAGCGTGCGCCCGTGTCCATGCGCGACGAACTTGAGGTCGTAACCTGCCGCTTCGAGCAGGCGCACGAGCACGGACACGCTCATGTCGTTTTTGGCGAGCGTTTCCATACGCGCGACGGTGGTGCGCGCGACGCCCGCCCGGTGCGCCAGTTCCTCTTGCGACAGATTGCTTTCGCGGCGCACGGCCTTCAGCATGTCCGATACATCGGCGAGATTGGTCATTTGTAGTCCCACGGCAGCAATTTTGACTAATTAGTTCGTTATTGTAGCCCATGAGGTACAAAACAGCCGATAAGATTTGTGTCTCAAGGGCTACATTCTGACCAGTTTTTGGTATCCTGTAGCCCGCAGGCTACAAAATACCAAAACGCGCCTTTGAGGAGCCGACACCGACGCGGCCAAAGAAAAGCGGGCTTCCCGCTCGCGCGAAAAGCCCGCCGTTTGTAGCTTCATCCATCGCCACGCCGGGCAACGCGCCCGGCCCGGTCACTACTTCACCGCTCCACCTTCGAACCACGCGGCGATCTTCATCCGCTCCTCGTCGGTCATGTGCGTCACGTTGCCGAGCGGCATGGCCTTCAGCGTCACCGCTTGCTGATAGATCCGCTGCGCGTTCTGCGAGATTTCATCCGGCGTATCCAGCAGCACGCCGGCCGGGGCGCTGCCCATCATCGTCGGATGCGCGGAGTGGCAAGCCACGCAGCGCTGCTGCAGCACCGGTGCGATGTCGGCTACCTTGACCGTCGGCGCATTCGCCGCTTGCGCTTGCGGCACGATCGGCTTCGGCATGGTCCAGAAGAGGGCGACGAACATCAGCGCGATGCCAACCAGCGGCAGATACCACAGCACCTGGCCACGGTGACGCATCACGAAGAACTGACGGATCAGCGCGCCGGCCAGCATGATGACCAGCAGCACGGCCCAGTTGTACGGATGCGTGTAGGTCATCGCGTAGTGGTTCGACAGCATCGCGAACACCACCGGCAGCGTGAAATACGTGTTGTGCACCGAGCGTTGCTTGCCGCGCTTGCCGTAGATCGGGTTCGGCGTTTCACCCTTGAGCATCGCGTCGACCATCTTGCGCTGGCCCGGAATGATCACGAAGAACACGTTGGCCGACATGATCGTCGCCAGCATCGCGCCCATGATCAGGTAGGCCGCGCGGCCCGCGAAGATATGGCACGCGAGCCACGCCGCGATCAGTACGTACACGCCGACGCAGATACCGAGCACCTTGTCCTTGTTGCCGAGAATGCGGCACAGCGAGTCGTACACGATCCAGCCGGCGGCGAGGAAGCCGAGCGCCGACGCGACCGCGACCACCGGGCCCATATCCAGCACGTTCTTGTCGATCAGGTAAGTGCTCGGCGAGAACAGATACAGCACGGTGAAGAGACCGAAGCCCGACAGCCACGTGGTGTACGACGGCCACTTCGACCAGTGCAGATCGTCCGGCATTTCCGGCGGCGCGACGGTGTACTTCTGCATGTTGTAGAAGCCGCCGCCGTGCACGTGCCACAGTTCGCCGAACACGCCGCGCTTGCGCTGGTTCGGGTCGATCGGCGGTTTCAGGCTGTTGTCGAGCGCGACGAAATAAAACGATTCGCCGATCCATGCAATCGCGGCGATGACGTGGAACCAGCGAATCGCCAGATTCAACCAGTCTGTGATAAAGCCTTCCATGAAACTCCTCCACTTCTGATTCGTTGTACACGCAATGACGTCGTGTGCCTTCTAAAACCCGGCTGACGGGTCGCTGGCAGGGCAGCACGAGCAGCACGTCACTGCGCAGACTGCGGGGTGAAGACGCGATGCGCTCAGTTCGCACAGCGCCGTTTTTTTATTGGCTCGTCGCTTGGGTCGCGTATGGGGCGAAGCGGGTCGAGCCGCATGCGTTCGATTGCGTTTCGCGGGTGCTCGCATGTGTCTCCATGAGCATCTGCGCAATGCAATCGAGCGCGACCGGTATGCTGCGCGAACTCGACCTCGCTTTGTCCAACACCTTTCCCGCATCTCGTGGCAGATGTCTCCTAGCTGCCGCGATACGTGCTGTACGACCACGGTGACACGAGCAGCGGCACGTGATAGTGCGCGCTGGCATCGGCCACGCCGAAGCGCAACACGACGCGGTCGACGAAACGCGGCTCCGGCACCTTCGTGCCGATCGACGCGAAGTAGTCGCCGGCGCCGAACACGAGTTCGTATTCGCCCGCAACTAGCGCCGCGCCTTCGAGCAGCGGCTGGTCGCAACGACCGTCGTCATTGGTGGTAGTGGTTTTGAGCGCGCGGCGCGTATCGCCTGAGAGCGCGAAGAGTTCGACCTTGATGCCCGCGCCGGGACGGCCGTTCGCGGTGTCGAGCACATGGGTAGTGAGCTTTCCCATTCGCAATTTTCCTTATGTGAATGCGAGGTTTCGGCGGCAGCCCGATCCAGACACGTTTGCGGCGGATCGAGGCTCCACGTCAGTGGCTACATACCCGTCGGCGAATTGAAGCGAGCGCCGTGACAGCCATTGTAAAAAGGTTGTTCCGTCCAGCGCGCGCGAGATAGGAAAGATAATAGCTGGCGCATGACGGACAGCCTGCTGAAAGCCGCAACGACTCGATTCCTTCAACTATTACAGCGCATTTGCCCTACCGGCGGATCGTACCGGCGCCAAAAAAGGCCCACTATATCGACGGCGTGAAGTTGGGTATCGCATTGGCGTGAGTTGTCAGCATTATTTTGGCCGTCGAAGGTTACGTCTGTGCGTTGCAGCAAACGCGAATCGACGACGATTCAGCCGCGACGCACCCCGAAGACGGCGGAAACACGCTGGGTAACCGGGCCAACGGCGTTCGACGGGACGCGGCGGCACGGTGGCGTGCCGTCACATCGCGTTCGAACGGCTTTGCACGGAAGCAATGAAGCGGAGAAACGAATGACGATGGAACAAGCGGCTAGTCAAACGAATAAGCCCAAAAAAACGATGCTGGTGAAGCACGCGGACGTGCTGGTTACGATGGACGGCGCCCGGCGCGAACTGCGCGACGGCGGCCTGTATATCGAGGACAACCGCATCGTCGCGGTCGGACCGACGGCGGAACTGCCGCAAACCGCCGACGAAGTGCTGGACATGCGTGGACATCTGGTGATTCCGGGTCTCGTGAACACGCACCACCACATGTATCAGAGCCTGACGCGCGCGATTCCCGCCGCGCAGAACGCCGAATTGTTCGGCTGGCTGACCAACCTCTACAAGGTGTGGGCGAACCTCACACCGGAGATGATCGAAGTCTCGACGCTGACAGCAATGGCCGAGCTGTTGCTGTCCGGTTGCACGACTTCGAGCGATCACTTGTATATCTATCCGAACGGCAGCCGGCTCGACGACAGCATTGCGGCGGCGCGCCGGATCGGCATGCGTTTTCACGCGGCGCGCGGCAGCATGAGCGTGGGGCAGAAAGACGGCGGCCTGCCGCCGGATTCGGTGGTCGAACGTGAAACGGACATTCTGAAGGACACGCAGCGCCTGATCGAGACATACCACGACGAAGGCCGTTACGCGATGCTGCGCGTGGTGGTCGCGCCATGCTCGCCATTCTCGGTGAGCCGCGATCTGATGCGTGAATCGGCGGTCATGGCGCGGCGGTATGGCGTGTCGATGCATACGCACCTCGCGGAGAACGTCAACGACATCGCGTATAGCCGGGAGAAGTTCGGCATGACGCCGGCGGAGTATGCGGAAGACCTCGGCTGGGTCGGTCATGACGTGTGGCATGCGCACTGTGTGCAACTCGACGACGCGGGCATCGAGCTGTTCGCGCGCACCGGCACCGGTGTTGCGCATTGTCCGTGTTCGAACATGCGGCTCGCGTCGGGCATCGCGCCGGTCAAGCGCATGCGTCTGGCGGGCGTGCCGGTGGGTTTGGGCGTCGACGGATCGGCGTCGAACGACGGCGCGCAGATGATCGCCGAAGTGCGTCAGGCGTTGCTGTTGCAGCGAGTCGGCTTCGGGCCGGATGCGATGACCGCGCGCGAGGCATTGGAAATCGCGACGCTCGGTGGCGCGAAAGTGCTCAATCGCGACGACATCGGCGCATTGGCACCCGGCATGGCGGCGGATTTCGTGTCGTTCGATTTGCGTCAGCCGCTCTTCGCGGGCGCGTTGCATGACCCGGTCGCGGCGCTCGTGTTCTGCGCGCCGTCACAAGTGAGCTACAGCGTGATCGGCGGCAAGGTGGTCGTGAAGGAAGGGCAGTTGACGACGCTGGAACTCGGACCGGTCATCGAGCAGCACAACCGGTTGGCGAAGACGCTTTACGAAGCGGCGGCGTAACGGGGAGGGTGAGGTTATCGGCGACGAGACACGTAACCGCCGATAACCCACAAACGCAAAGACTCAAGGCTTGTCGATCAACGTCTTGGTCGCTTCAGCAACCAGGCTGCGTAACCAGCGCACTTCATCGGAGTAATGCACGCGCTCGTGCCACAACTGGTAGTACTGCATCGGCGGAAAATCGAGCGGTGCGGGCACGACCGTGAGCGGCAGGAACTTGGCGTAGTAATCGGCAAAGAGACGCGTCGTCGTGAAGATCAGATCGGACTTGATCAGTACGTACGGCGCCAGATTGAAGTACGGCAAGGTCACGACCACATGACGCTTTAAGCGCTCGCGCGCGAGGTGCACGTCGATCGCGCCGCGCTGGCCCACCGAATAAGGAGTAGGCGCGAGATGCGGCGCATTCAGGTACTGGTCGAGCGTGAGGCCGCCGCGTTTGGCGAACGGATGCGTGTTGCTCATCAGGCAGACGATCTGATCGACGAACAGGTTCGACAGGTGCAACTGCTCCGGCGGCTCTGGCCAGTTGCCGACCACGATGTCGAGCTTGCCGTCCTCGAGCGCGAGTTCGTAGTCGAAGGCCGGTCCCAGCGAGTGAAACTCGAGCGTCGCGTTCGGCGCGGCCTGGCGAAAGCGTTCGACCACCGTCGGCACGAACAGCACGTTCAGGTAGTCCGGGCAGCCGATCCGGTAGCAACGGATGGACGTGGCCGGATCGAAGTTGTGCTGCTGAAACTTGATGCGTTCGATCTCGCGCAGCGCGTTCTGCACCGGTTCGAGCAGGCGCAGGCCGTATTCCGTCGGCACCATGCCGGATTTGCCGCGCACCAGCAGCGGGTCGCCGGTGATGTCGCGCAAACGGCGCAGCGCCGCGCTGATGGCGGGTTGCGATTGATTCAGTTTGACGGCCGCGCGCGTGACGCTGCGTTCCATCAAGAGGGTGTGCAAGACGCGTAATAGATACGTATCGATCGCCTCGCGTTGCTGACTCATGACTTCTCCGAAATATATGTGCTGGCTGATCGAACGGGCGTGGGGGTATATGACTTTTAATATGAACGAGACGCCGCGTCAAGAGTGGGATACCCGCAGAGCGCGCTGCGGCGCGGGTTTGCGGGGAATTTTGGCGGCTCGACTGACTGGGTCGAATTAGGTATTGTCATCCGGTTGTGGTGACGGATCGGCCGCCGGCAAGGTGGACGGACGCGCTGTAACCGGCAGTCACTGACGTACTACGGAATCACATGAGCGACTCTTCTTATAGCGACGGCGCCGCCGCGCAGCCGGCAGACAGGCCGGAACAGGCGGCGCCCCGGTTGGTGCTTCAAGGCATCACCAAACAATACCCGGCCGTGCGAGCCAACGACGACGTCACGTTGATCGTCGCGCCGGGCGAGATCCATGCCGTGCTCGGCGAAAATGGCGCCGGCAAAAGCACGCTGATGAAAATCATCTACGGCGCGGTGCGGCCCGACGCCGGCGAGATTCGCTGGGGAGGCCAGACGGTCGAGATCGCCAATCCGGCGGCGGCGCGCAAGCTCGGCATCGGCATGGTGTTCCAGCATTTTTCGCTGTTCGAGACGCTCACGGTCGGCGAAAACATCGCGCTCGCACTCGACGAACCGTTCGATCTGAAGACGCTGTCCAAGCGCATCCGCGAAGTCTCGGCCGACTACGGGCTCGACATCGACCCGCAGCGTCACGTGCATAGTCTGACAGTGGGCGAGCGGCAACGCGTCGAGATCGTGCGCTGTCTGCTGCAGAACCCGCGTCTGCTGATCATGGACGAGCCGACTTCGGTGCTGACGCCGCAAGCGGTCCGCAAACTGTTCGAGACGCTGCGGCGGCTCGCCGCCGAAGGCTGCAGCATTCTCTACATCAGCCACAAGCTCGACGAAATCCAGGAACTGTGCGACACCGCAACGGTGATGCGCGGCGGCCGCGTGACCGGTCACGTGAAGCCGAAGGGCGAAACCCACGCGTCGCTCGCTCAATTGATGGTCGGCCATTCGCTGCCGGATTACACGCGGCGCGAACACAACCCGGGCGCGGTGCTGCTCGACGTGAAGCAACTCTCGGTGGAAAGCGACGATCCGTTCGGCACCTCGCTGCGTGACGTGTCGTTCGGCGTGCATGCGGGCGAGATCTTCGGCATCGCGGGCGTCTCGGGCAATGGACAGGCGGAACTGCTGTCGGCGCTGTCGGGCGAAAAGCGCGGCGTACGCGCCGACGCGGTCACGATTTGCGGCAAGGCGGCGGGACGCCTCGGCGCAGGCGGCCGACGTGCGCTCGGCTTCGGCTTCGTGCCGGAAGAGCGTCTTGGCCGCGGCGCGGTGCCGGCCATGACGCTGTCGGAAAACGCGCTGCTCACCGCGCATCGTCAGCAGATGGTGAGTTCGGGCTGGATCAAGGCCGGCGCGATGCGCGCGTTTGCGAAGCGCTGCATCGACGCTTTCGACGTGCGCTGCGGCGGCTCGGAAGCGCTCGCGCAAAGTCTGTCGGGCGGCAATCTGCAGAAATACATCATGGGCCGCGAGATTCTGCAGGCGCCCAAGGTGCTGGTGGTCGCGCAGCCCACGTGGGGCGTCGACGTCGGCGCGGCGGCGTTCATTCGCCAGCAGTTGCTCGATCTGTCGGCGCGCGGTGTGGCGATTCTGGTGATCTCGGAGGAGTTAGAAGAGTTGTTCGACATCTGCGATCGCATCGCGGTGCTCGCAGGCGGCAGACTCTCGCCGGTGCGCGCCACGGGAGCGACCAACGCCGAGGAAATCGGCCGCTGGATGGCGGGCCTGTTCGGCGATCGCGAGGGCGCAGCGCCTTCGGCGGAACAACCGGCGCATGCCTGAGCGGGCGTCTGTCGCGCGAATACGCGTGACGTCGCCCGGCATCAGTACGAGAACCATATCAATCACACGCTACCCATGATTCTTCCGTATCGACTCGAAGCACGCACGACGCCCTCGCGCACCATGCAGCTCGCCGTGCCGCTGATCGCCGCGTTGCTCACGCTCGCGATCGGCTTTCTGATCTTCAGCCTCGTCGGCCGCGATCCGCTGCAGGCCATGCACGCGTTTTTCATCGAGCCGCTGTCCAGCGTGAACGGCTGGTCCGAGCTGCTGCTGAAGGCATCGCCGTTGTGCCTGATCGGCTTGGGTCTCGCCATCGGCTATCGCGCCAACGTCTGGAACATCGGCGCCGAAGGGCAAATGCTGCTCGGCGGCATCGCCGCGAGCGGCGTCGCGATCTATTTCGATCAGGCCACCGGCTGGTGGATTTTGCCGACCATGATGATTGCCGGCGTGCTCGGCGGCATGGCGTGGGCGGCGATTCCGGCGCTGCTCAAAAGCCGCTTCAACACCAACGAGATTCTCGTCAGCCTGATGCTCACGTATGTGGCCACGCAACTGCTGATCTACCTGGTGAGCGGCCCGTGGCGCGATCCGCAGGGCATGAACTTCCCGCTTTCGGAGATGTTCAGCGGCGACGCGCTCTATCCGACCTTCTCCGGCGACTGGCACTGGAAATGGCTGCGCGGCACGCGTCTGAACGCATCGGTGTTCGTCACGCTGATCGCGATTCCGCTCGTGTGGGTTTTCATGCGCAAGAGCTTCGCGGGCTACCGCATGAACGTCGGCGGTCTCGCGCCACTCGCCGCGCGCTACGCCGGCTTCTCCGACAAGAAGACCATCTGGACGTCGCTGCTGATCAGCGGCGGCCTCGCCGGCCTCGCCGGCATGGGCGAGATCTCCGGTCCGATCGGGCAGTTGCAGGCCACGTGGTCGCCGGGTTACGGCTTCACCGCGATCATCGTCGTGTTCGTGGGGCGGCTGCATCCGCTCGGCATCGTGCTCGCGAGCCTGCTGATGGCGTTGCTGTACCTCGGCGGCGAAGCCGTGCAAACCTCGATGCAACTGCCGCAAGCGCTTTCCGGCGTGTTCCAGGGGCTGTTGCTGTTCTGCCTGCTGGGTGCCGACCTGTTCGTGAACTACCGCGTGCGCCGCCGAACGCTGGCCGCCCAGGTTCACTGACCAGCTCTCCGACATTCGCTCACTGATTTATCGCCGGATCCACATGGACATTCAACAAGCCAGCTCGCTCACGTCGAGCGCCGTCACCGCCGCGATTCCGCTGATGTTCGCGGGCGCGGGCGAACTCGTCACCGAAAAATCGGGCGTCCTCAACCTCGGCGTCGAAGGCATGATGCTGATGGGCGCTGTGACCGGCTACGCGGTCACCGCGATCACCGGCAGCCCGTGGCTCGGCGTGCTTGCCGCGATCGGCGCCGGTCTCGCGATGTCGCTGCTGTTTGCGTTTCTCACGCTCACCATGCTCGCCAATCAGGTCGCCACGGGTCTCTCGCTGACGATCTTCGGCATCGGCCTCTCGGCGTACGTCGGCAAGCCGTACACGTCGGCTGCGGTGCGCGCGACCATCGACACGTGGACGATTCCCGGCCTCTCGAAGATCCCGGTGCTCGGTCCAGCGTTCTTCAGCCTCACGCCGCTCGATTACCTCGCGTTCCTGATGTTCGCGGTAATCGGCTGGTTCCTGTACCGCACGCGCGCGGGCCTCGTGCTGCGCTCGGTCGGCGAATCGCCGCAGGTCGCGCACTCGGTCGGCTTTCCGGTGATCGGTGTGCGTTACGGCGCGGTGGCGTTCGGCGGCGGCATGGCCGGACTCGCGGGCGGGTACTACTCGATCGTCAATCTGCACCTGTGGCAGGAACAGCTCACCTCGGGCCGCGGCTGGATCGCGCTCGCGCTGGTCGTGTTCGCGACGTGGCGCCCGGGGCGCCTGCTGATCGGCGCGCTGCTGTTCGGCGCCGTGACGGGCCTGCAGTTTTACGCCCAGGCGATCGGCGTGCCGGTGCCGACGCAATTTCTCGCGATGCTGCCGTACGTCGCGACGGTCGTCGTGCTGGTGCTGATTTCGCGCAATCCGAACACGATCCGTCTGAATGCGCCGGCCTCGCTGGGCAAACCGTTTTTCTCGGCGGGCTGACCGACCATCGACTCCGCTTTTCACATCATTCGATAAACACGACAGGAGAAAACATGAAGAGAAGAAATCTGCTGACCGCTTTCGCTTGGGGCGCGGCCTCGCTGGCGCTCGCCGCGCCGCTCGCGCAAAGCGCGCAGGCCGCCGATGCGCCGGGCGTCGCGTTCGTCTACCTGGGCAATCCGGGCGATGCGGGCTGGACCTTCGCGCACGATCAGGGCTCGAAGGAAGCAGAAGCGAAGTTCGGCAACAAGATCAAGATCACGCGCATCGAAAACGTGCCGGAATCGGCCGACTCCGAGCGCGTGTTCCGCGATCTGGCGAACAAGGGCAACAAGATCATCATCGGTTCGAGCTTCGGCTATCAGGACTTCGAACTGAAGGTCGCGAAGGATTTCCCGGATACCGTTTTCCTGCACGCAACCGGCTACAAGAAAGCGCCGAACTTCGGCACCTATGACGTGCGCATGTACCAGGGCGCGTACCTGGCCGGCGTCGCCGCGGGCTACGTGACGAAGACCAACACGCTCGGCTTCGTGGCGTCGGTGCCGATTCCCGAAGTGATCCGCAACATCAACGCGTACACGCTCGGCGCGCGCTCGGTGAATCCGAAGGTGCACACCAAGGTCATCTGGATCAATAGCTGGTTCGATCCGGGCAAGGAAAAGCAGGCGGCTGAAACGCTGATCGGCCAGGGCGCCGACGTGCTGCTGCAAAACACCGATTCGAGCGCCACGCTCGCCACGGCGTCGGCCAAGCACGTGCACGCGTTCGGCTGGGATTCGGATATGAAGAAGTTCGGTCCTGACGCGCACCTCGGTTCGGTGGTCGCGCACTGGGGTGTCTATTACAACGCGGCGATCCAGCAGGTGCTGGATGGCAAGTGGAAGAACGATCCGGTGTGGTGGGGCATTCCGCAGAAAGCCGTCAACCTGGAAGATCTGAACACGTCCGCGATTCCGGCTGACGCGCAGAAGCAGGTCGCGGCCAAGCGCGACGAACTGGCGGGCGGCAAGTGGGACGTGTTCACGGGTCCGCTCAAGGATCAATCCGGCGCGGTGAAGGTGCCGGCCGGCAAGACGCTGACCGATCCGGAACTGCAACGCCTGAACTGGTATGTGGAAGGCGTGGACGGCACTCTGCCGAAGTAACGCCGCCAAAGGTCGACCAGGCGGCGGTCTCAGCAACCGCTGCTTTGAGGAGCTGCGTCCTGTACGGACGCAGCTTTTTTTGCCTTGGGTTTTTAACGCGCCGATGGCCAGGCGGCCGGCACATCAGTCGATGCGCAAACCAACCTTGATGGTCACCTGCCAGTACGCCACCTTGTCGTTTTCGATCTGGCCCCGTGTTTCCGTCACTTCGAACCAGTGCAGATTGCGCAGCGTCTTCGACGCTTTCGCGATTGCCGTGCTGATGGCGTCGTCGATCGATTTGGTCGACGAGCCGGTCAGTTCGATCTGTTTATAGACGTGTTCGGACATGGACTTCCTCCTTTGATCTTCGTTGGTGTTCAAAAAGTATAGGCAACGGAAGCGCCGCGAACGGCCCCCGCGTGAGCAAGTCATGCCGCACATGCCGTGCCCGGTATGCGGTGGCGGGACGCCGCCGTTATCATGTCCGCGCAACTCAATCTGACATGCGACGAGGTTCCAAAGTGGAAATTGGTTTTTGCGGTCCTGGTTTGATGGGCGCGCCGATGATCCGGCATCTGCTGCGCGCCGGGCATACAGTGCATGTCTGGAATCGCACGCGGGCCAAGGCGGAAGTGCTGCTGGCGGACGGCGCTCAAGTGGCCGAGACGCCGCGCGAACTCGCCGCACGGTGTGAGGCCGTGCTGCTGTGCGTGGCGGACGCGGCGGCAGTGGAGCAAACCGTGTTCGGCGCAGCGGGCCTGCTGAGCGCCGATGCGCCCGTACCGGGCCGGTTGCGCTGGATCGTCGATCACTCCAGCATTCCGCCGGCCGCGACGCGCGCCTTCGCGCAGCGCGCGGCGGCGCTAACGGCGGTTCGCGCGGACGCAGGCGAGGGTGAGCGCGAGGCGGTCGGCAGCGTCGGCTGGATCGACGCGCCGGTGTCCGGCGGCGTGGCCGGCGCGACGGCCGGCACGCTGGCGGTCATGGCGGGCGGCGCCGCCGCGGACGTCGAGGCCGTCAGACCGCTGCTCAGCGCCTACGCGGCGCGTGTCACGCACATGGGCGAGGTCGGCGCGGGCCAGACCGCCAAGCTGTGCAACCAGGCCATCGTCACCGCGACGCTGGCGGCGATTGCCGAGGCGGTGAGCCTCGCGCAGCGCAGCGGCCTCGACGCCTCCCGGCTGACCGAGGGTCTCGCCGGCGGCTGGGCCGATTCGGTGCTGCTGCAGACGTTCGTGCCGCGCATGACGCAAAGCGGCCTCGCGCCGATCGGCGCGTTTCGGACCTTTCAGAAAGACATCGACACGGTGGCGGCCACCGCGTACGAGACGGGCACGCCGATGCCGGTGTCGTCGACGGTCCAGCAATTGCTGCGGCTCGGCGCGGCGATGGGGCTCGGCGAGGCCGACCTGTCGGCCTTCATCGACGTTTTGCAGACGCCGCGCGGCGCCCAAACCTGGTAGCGCGACGCGCGTGCGGGTTGAATTCGCGATAACCTGCTAAAATATTGGGTTTTTCGCCGATATCACATTCAAAGGGACGCGCCGTGCTGTCTACCGCCAATATCACCATGCAATTCGGGCCAAAGCCCCTCTTCGAGAACATCTCGGTCAAATTCGGGGAAGGGAACCGCTATGGCCTGATCGGTGCGAACGGCTGCGGCAAATCCACCTTCATGAAGATTCTGGGCAGCGACCTGGAGCCGAGTTCGGGCAGCGTCATGCTCGAGCCGAACGTGCGCCTCGGTAAGCTGCGCCAGGATCAGTTCGCTTACGAAGACGTGCGCGTGCTCGACGTCGTGATGATGGGCCACACGGAAATGTGGGCCGCCATGACCGAGCGCGACGCGATCTACGCGAACCCCGACGCGACGGACGACGACTACATGCACGCCGCCGAACTCGAAGCGAAGTTCGCCGAGTACGACGGCTACACCGCCGAAGCGCGCGCGGGCGAACTGCTGCTCGGCATCGGCATTGCGATCGAGGACCACAATGGCCCGATGAGCAACGTGGCGCCCGGCTGGAAACTGCGCGTGCTGCTCGCGCAGGCGCTGTTCTCGAAGCCGGACGTGCTGCTGCTGGACGAGCCGACCAACAACCTGGACATCAACTCGATCCGTTGGCTGGAAGACGTGCTCAACCAGTACAACTCGACGATGATCATCATCTCGCACGATCGACACTTCCTGAACCAGGTCTGCACGCACATGGCCGACATGGACTTCGGCACGCTGAAGGTCTATCCGGGCAACTACGACGACTACATGCTGGCGAGCACGCAGGCGCGCGAGCGTCAGCAGAACGCCAACGCGAAGGCGAAGGAACGTGTGGCCGACCTGCAGGACTTCGTGCGCCGCTTCTCGGCGAACAAGTCGAAGGCGCGTCAGGCCACCAGCCGGCTGAAGATGATCGACAAGATCAAGATCGAGGAATTCAAGCCGTCGTCGCGGCAGAACCCGTTTATTCGCTTCGAGTACGAGAAGAAGCTGCACAACATCGCGGTGGTGGCCGACAGGATCTCGAAGAAGTATGAGCGCAGCATTTTCAACGACTTCAGCATCAGCGTGCAGCCGGGCGAGCGTATCGCGATCATCGGCGAGAACGGTGCGGGCAAGACCACGCTGCTGCGTTCGCTGCTGGGCAGGCTGGAGCTCGATCACGGCACGGTGAAGTGGGCCGAGAACGCGAACGTCGGCTACATGCCGCAGGACACGTACGAAGAGTTTCCGGACGACGTCACGCTGATGGACTGGATCGACGGCTATCGCAAGGAAGGCGACGACGAGCAGATGGTGCGCGGCACGCTCGGCCGGCTGCTGTTCAATGCCGACGACATCCGCAAGTCGGTCAAGGTGCTCTCCGGCGGCGAGAAGGGCCGCATGATCTGGGGCAAGCTGATGCTGGGCCGCCACAACGTGCTGCTGATGGACGAGCCGACCAACCACATGGACATGGAATCGATCGAGTCGCTGCAGATCGCGCTCGACAAGTTCGAAGGCACGCTGATTTTCGTGTCGCACGACCGTGAGTTCGTGAGCGGTCTGGCGAATCGCGTCATCGAAGTGAAGACCAATGGCACGTTGAACGACTTTGGTGGCAATTACGAAGACTTTTTGCTGAGCCAGGGTGTGCAGTAAATCGTCGGTTTTCTGACTATCAGAGGCGTGCAACTCGAAACGGTTGCACGCCTTTTTTGTATCGCTGGCGGCCCATCGGGCCCGATGCTATTCGGCCAGCACGCTGCTCGATCTTGTGGCGCTGGTCGGAAGATGTTGAATGACCCGGCGCCCCAGGCGAATGCCGCCTCGCTCTATGACGTAATAGGTAGCAATCGAGATAGCGATGATAAAACCATAGGTCAGAAACGTAACGAGCCAGAATCTTTGAACGGTGAATACAAGGTTCGCGTTGTAACGGGGGAATTGCATCAGGATATTGATAACCAGCCCATGCAACAGGTAAATGCTGTAACTCACATTGCCAAGCCGCTTCGTGCCCGAGGCGGTCAATATTCCAAATACTGAAGCACCTGAAGCCACGAGAAAGAAAGATATGCCAAGAAGAACGGTTCCGAGCTTCGAATAAGGGCTACCGGAAAGGAAGATTGCCGAGGCAACGGCGACAATCGCGAAAACTGAGCGAATAACACCATGTCCCCTAAGTTTGGGGTATGAGCGAAGCAGGCTCGCCGTGAGCATTCCGATTACAAAGTGCTCGATGAAGACGACGTTCAGATCGTCGACCACACCACTGCCAAACAGCAAAACGATCAAGGTTGAAGCGGTGATTGCAACCGTAGCCTTTTCGCGGGCGACAATTGCGAGCAGCGGAAGTGACATATAGAAGAGCCATTCGTAATGAAGGCTCCACGTTTGTCCGACTACCCCCAGATACTCAGGATGATTGAGGAATGGGATAGGTTGATTGACGAGGCCGAAAAAAAGCCATTGCGAGAGTTGTGCAACCGTTTCACCATGCGTCTGAGCGGTAGCGATGCCCACATGACGAATGACAAATATAAAATACGCGACAATCAGCAGCAGGTAGAGAGGGTAAATCCGGAATGCGCGATTGATATACAGCTCAAGCCATTTAATGTTTCCCTGGCGATCAAGCAGGCGTCCCCAAAACAAATACCCGGTAATCATGAAGAAAATCGACACTGCACCTGGCCCAATGAACGCATAGAAAGGCGATGGCGGCAACCCGGATGTTCCTTGCTTCATGTTGTATGCGGTCATCACAAAGTGATGAAATACAACCGCCGAAGCGAGGATCCCACGCAATCCGTCAATCGAATCCAGTCGATGTTGATGCGCAACAGGGGCGGTATCGAGAAACGAAAAAGCACGCTTCGGCGACAGAATGAGGATCGTGAGACCGAGAATGACCAGGGTAGGCCATATTGAAAGCATATTCATAAAAGTTTTCCCCTGGACGGGGCTTTCCGAGCGGGAACCGAGCATTTGTCGATGCCGGATAGTACTACATCCAGTACCAACGATTTCCCGACGGTTTTTTTGTCCCACGCACGTTGATGGAGTCCGTGCATATTCTGGGTGATTGATTTCGAAGATGCATTGGCGCCATGTCGCACGACCGTGAGTTCGTGAGCGGTCTCGCTGATCGCACCATCGAAATGATGACCGATGGCGCAGCGACTTCGGCGCCAACCAAGAAGACTTCCTGTTGAATCAGGGTCTGCAGCAAGACTGACGCATCGCGGGGCCGCTACCCGCCGCACTACTGCGCGGGCGGCTGACCCGACGACAGGATTGTGCTCAACTTCGTGCCGCCGATGGACTTGCAACCCGGTGGCTTAGGCTCCGTCCACTGCACGGCAACGCCGCGCACTACCGGGCGGACCATGCGCCACGGCCAGAAGCCGAAACGCTGCGATCCGGTGTACTCGACGATCGCGTCCGCTCCGCGCACCTGGGCGTACTCAGCCATCTTGGGCAGGATGTCCTCGACGCTGCCGTAGGTGCCCTTGCCGATCTTCAGATCTTTGATGATCCTGTATTTCTGGCTCGCGGGCGGGAGATGTGCGAAGAAGCAGAAGTCACCGAGACCGCCTGGGAGATTAACCGCCGAGTGTGGCGCTGCCGTGGTGTTTAGTTCGGTCTCAGATGTGGCTTCCGCCGAAGACTCAGCCGCATGCGTGGGACTTGCCGTGATGCCGATAGCAAGCAATGCGGCAATCAGCCGAAGTTCGGAGTGTCGTGTGGGGTTCATGGTTGGTCTCAACGATGCGCGCGCCGGAGGGCGGCACTTTCTTATGAAGTCGGATAGTAAGCGAGCGAAGCGCTGCTGGCTACCCGATTGCGTGGTTTATTCGTCGCCGCGTCTGCACGTACGCTGGGCTTCTGAGACTGCCACGGCCCGAGGAGCCACTGTTCGCCGCATCACGTTGCACCGCAAAGCCCGCTTCTTCGAAGCGGGCTTTTTTCATGGCACGCGCCTCGCGCATCGGCCTTCCCCACAGCGCTGGTTAGAATAGAAGACCATTCCGGAGACACAGACAGGGACCGACCATCATGAAGACCTACGAGCAACTCTATATCGACGGCAAGTGGATCGCACCGTGCGGCACCGGCACGATCGACGTGATCGACTCGGGCACGGAAGAGATCATGGGCCGCATCCCTGAAGGCGTCGAGGCCGATGCCGAAAGCGCGATCGCCGCGGCACGCGTGGCGTTCGACGGCTGGGCCGCGACGCCCGCCGCCGAGCGCGGCGAATATCTGCGCAAGATCGCCGCGAACCTGAAAGCGCGCACCGACGAACTGGCCAGCTTGATCGCGGGCGAAGTCGGCATGCCGCTGAATCTCGCGCGCGCCATTCAGGTGGGCGGCCCCGTCTACAACTGGGGCGCGTACGCGAAGCTCGCGAGCGAATTCCAGTATGAGGAACGCGTCGGCAATTCGCTGGTGGTGCGCGAACCGGTCGGCGTGGTGGCGGCGATCACGCCGTGGAACTATCCGCTCAACCAGGTCACGCTAAAGGTAGCGGCGGCGCTCGCCGCAGGTTGCACGGTGGTGCTCAAGCCGTCGGAGATTGCGCCGCTGAATGCGTTCGTGCTGGCCGAGGCGATCCACGAAGCCGGGCTGCCGGCCGGCGTGTTCAATCTCGTGAGCGGTTATGGACCGGTGGTGGGCGAGGTGCTGGCGAGCCATCCGTCGGTCGATATGGTCTCGTTCACCGGCTCGACTCGCGCCGGCAAACGTGTGTCCGAACTGGCTTCGGCGACGGTCAAGCGCGTGGCGCTCGAACTCGGCGGCAAGTCGGCGTCGGTGATTCTCGACGATGCCGATTTTGCCGCGGCGGTGAAAGGCACGGTCAGCGCGTGCTTCCTGAACTCCGGGCAAACCTGTTCGGCGCATACGCGCATGCTGGTGCCCGAATCGCGCTACGACGAAGCACGCGCGCTGGCGAAGCAGGCCGCCGAGGCCTATGTCGCCGGCGATCCGCGCAATGAAACGACACGTCTCGGCCCGTTGGCGTCGGCGGCGCAACAGGCGCGCGTGCAGCAGTACATCGCGAAGGGGATCGAGGAGGGCGCCGACCTGGTGACGGGCGGCGCGGGCTTGCCTGATGGACTATCGAAAGGCTTCTTCGTCAAGCCGACCGTGTTCGGCCGCGTGCACCCCAAGGCGACGATCGCGCAAGAAGAAATCTTCGGCCCGGTGCTGTCGATTCTGACCTATAAGGACGAAGAGGAAGCCGTTCGGATCGCCAACGATTCGCCGTATGGTCTCGGCGGCGCCGTATGGGCCGGCAGCGACGAGCGTGCCGCCGGCGTCGCTCGGCGGATTCGAACCGGCCAGGTCGATATCAACGGCGGCACGTGGAACATGGCCGCGCCTTTCGGCGGTTTCAAGCAGTCGGGTTTCGGCCGCGAAAACGGGGTCTACGGACTCGAAGAGTATCTCGAACTCAAGTCCATGCAGTTCAAGGCGTGATTCGGTTGACCGACGTCAACCGAAGACCACACATGACCTGGACATTCGCCGGCTCATTGACCTGAAGCAACGCAGACAGCGCCCGACCGACGATTATCAGCGTTTCGATAATCCGCCATCGGGCCAGTCATGCTCACTTCTCATTCCTTCCCACCGCTCGTCATTCGCGGCCGTTCACTACTTCCGATCGTGCAAGGCGGCATGGGCGTCGGCATCTCGGCGCACCGCCTGGCCGGCAGTGTCGCCCGTGAAGGCGCGCTGGGCACCATCGCCAGTATCGACTTGCGGCATCATCATCGCGATCTGATCGAACGTTGCCGCGAGTCGCCCGATCGGGCCACGCTGGAAGAAGCCAATCTCACCGCGCTGGCCCGCGAAATCCACGCCGCCAAAGCACTGAGCGAAGGCCGCGGCATGATCGCCGTCAACGTGATGAAAGCGCTCAGCGCGCAAGCCGACTACGTGCGCGTCGCGTGCGAGAGCGGCGCCGACGCGATCGTCATGGGCGCGGGCCTGCCGCTCGATCTGCCGGACATGACCCAAGGCCATGACATCGCGCTGATTCCGATTCTGTCGGACAGCCGTGGCGTTGCGCTGGTGCTGAAGAAGTGGATGAAAAAAGGCCGTTTGCCCGACGCGGTGGTGCTCGAGCATCCGGCGCATGCGGGCGGCCATCTCGGCGTCAACAACCTGGCCGATCAACACGATCGACGCTTCGATTTCTTCCGCATCCTCGAAGAACTCGACACGGTCTTCACCTCGCTCGGCCTGAACCGTCAGGACGTGCCCTTGATCGTTGCGGGCGGCATCAATAGTCACGAAGCCGTCAGTAAGTTGCTGAGCGCGGGCGCTAGCGGCGTGCAGCTGGGCACGCCGTTCGCCGTCACCGAGGAAGGCGACGCGCATCCGAACTTCAAGCGCGTGCTGGCCGAAGCCACGCCGGAGGACATCGTCGAATTCGTCAGCGTGACGGGACTGCCCGCGCGCGCCGTGAAAACGCCATGGCTGATGCGCTATTTGCGCCACGAAACGAAGATCCGTGAAAAAGTCGGCGCGCTCAAACACGTCTGTCCGACCGCGCTCGAATGCCTCAGCGCGTGCGGCTGGCGCGACGGTATCGAGAGGTTCGGCCACTTCTGCATCGACACACGGCTCGCGGCGGCATTGCGCGGCGATGTGGCAAATGGTCTGTTCTTCCGCGGCCGTGAAGCGTTGCCGTTCGGCACGGCGATTCGCAGCGTGCACGACCTGCTCGAACTGCTGCTCACAGGCGCGACGCGACCGGCTGTCGCAGGGCGCAGGGCATTCTCGCTGGGTTGATACGCGTCAACCCGCCGCGCGACGAGAACTTCGACAATCCCCGCACGCAAACAAACAAAGCGGGGAAGCACATGAAGTACTCATCCAGAAACAGAATCAGAACAGCCGTCATCGCTTCGAGCTTGCTGTTCGCGGGCGCGCTCGCGCCGCAAGCGCATGCCGCCGGCGACGACACGATGAGCGGCATTCACGCCGGCGACGTGCTGGTGCGTCTGCGCGCGATCAGCATCATGCCGAACGTGAGCACGACCGGATCGCTGACCACGCTCAACGTGGGTGTGAACAACGCGATCGTGCCGGAGCTGGATCTGACGTACATGATCCGTGACTACCTCGGCGTCGAGCTGATTCTCGGCACGTCGCGGCATCAAGTGACTTCGAGCCTCGGCGGTCTTGGCGGCGTGAATGTGTTGCCGCCCACGCTGCTGCTGCAATATCACTTCAACCACGCGGGGCGGATTCGTCCGTATGTCGGCGCGGGTCTCAACTACACGCTGTTCTATAACAACGGCCTGAACGCGGGCGGCCAGCCGATCTCGATCACCAATCACAGTTGGGGGCCGGCGTTGCAGGCGGGCGTCGACGTGCAAGTCACCAAGTCGTTGTTCGTCAACGCGGATATCAAGAAGATCTGGATGCACACGGATGCTTCGCTCGGCGGTCAGGCGCTCGGCCGCTTGAGCATCGATCCGGTGGTGGTTGGGTTGGGTGTCGGGATGCGGTTCTGATCGTCACACGTTGCTTGCGCGCTTGATCAGCCGTAGTCGCCATGCAGGAACGCCGCGGCGCGGTTCGCGCCTCGGCGTTTTCTTTCAGGTTTCAAGTTTGAGCGCGACCCGAGCGCAACCATGCGACCAGGGACGGTGGGAATGCAATCCTACAGCTTGTCGTTCGCAAAGCGCATCGCCGAGCCTTCCTGCTCGATGCGAACCCACACGGCGCGCTTTTCCTCGTCGCTCAGGAAAACCCAGTTGGACACTTCGGTGGCAGTGCGGCCGCAGCCTTTGCAGACGTCGTCGAACAGCGTGGAACAGACGCCGATGCACGGGCTGTCGGGAAGATCGTGGAGATTCGAGGCCATCGGAAACCTTGGGGCGGAGAAGCGAAGTTCCGCTATGTTAACCGATGCGCGCGATGCGCCTCGCCATACGCGACCGGCATGGCCGCGGTTCGCGCACGGTTGGCAGCATCCGCCGCACGTTTTGCCGCATGCTTCGACACACGGTAGCGCCCGCTCGTGTCAGCGCGCGATGCTGTAGCCGATCCGCGCCATCCAGTGCTGACGGTTGTTGTAGTCGAGCAGGTCCTCGCCGTAGCCGTTGAAATAGCCCACCCAGAGATAGCCGCCCCACGCGCTGCCCAGCAGTTTGGCGAGCGGATAGGTGAATTGCGTATCCACGCTGCCGTACCAGTGCTTGGTGCCTTTGCGCAGCGTGGTCGCCAGTTGCCAGCCGTCCGGACTGCCGTATTTGACCAACAAGTCGACGTAGCCGCGATAGTCGGCGATATCGGGGTTGCTGCTCGTGCCGAGGTAGTAATAGATCTTCGGCGACACGCTCAGGTGGTTGGCCGTCAGATCGCCGAATTCCCAGGTCGGCCGGATGAATGGCATGTTGATGCTGCGCGAGTCCGCTCCGGCCTTGCCATTCGATTCGTGCGCGACGCCCGCCGCAAAACCCATGCGAGTGAAGAACGGGCTCTGCCAGCCGGTATCCGGCACGTAGTAGAACAATTGCGGCGAGTAGGTCGTGTCGCGGAACGGGCGCGAATCGGCGGACAGATCCCAGATCGAAGTTTGCGTGTACGCGAAGTACAGGTTGTCGAGGAAGGCCTTGGAGCGCAAATCGTCCGGTATCAGGATGCGGTATTTGAAGCTCAACTGCAGCCGCGCGTTCGTGTCGCCGTTGTGACCGAAGGCGATGTACATCGGATCGTAATAGGAGAGGTGCGAGAGCACACCGCGTCCCGTGGTCGCGAGCGAGTCGCCGGGCGGCGAGATCGCGTCGCCGGTCGGGCCGCCTACCACGGCTGCCGTCGCCGCGGCTTCAGCGGGTGTGGTCGCCTGGGTTTCCGCGCGTTCCGCCTCGGCAATCGCGTCCTGCTGCGGTCCGCGATTGATCGCGACGAGCGCCGGCGACGCATCGAAACCCACCGGGTCGATGCGCACCTCGCCACGCGCCGACTGCGGCCAGGGCGCCGAGAAACGCACTTTGCGGAATTGTCCCGAGCGCAGATGCAACGTGTCCGGCACGCCCGCTTCGCGCTGCAAATCGAGCGGCTGTGGTGACACTTCGCCGGCGCTCAGCGTCACGTGAATGGTCGGCGGGACGGTGATGGTCAGGGGCTTGGCGTCGTCGGCGGAGTAGAGCAGCGTGATCTGCAACGGCTCGTTGGCCGCGGCCACGCGAGCGGGTTGCAGCATCGCGACCGTTGCGCGCGCCTCGCCGGACAGCACAGCGCAGACGACGAGCGTGGCGAGCAGCGTGACGCGGGAGAAGCGCGCCATGAGTTGACGAAACTGAGGGAAGGCGTTGCGGGCAAGGCGGTCGATCGAGGCGTCAAAGCGCATGGGGCTGTCGTCCTGGAGCAAGGGCAGCGAGCGAAACGGACGCGGCAGCCATCGAAAGACGACACGTGCAAGGCACACCGGACCGATCGCGCGGAAGCGCTGAAGGGCGCAAAAAATGGGCACAAAAACGGCTGCCGCAAGAAACCCGGCAGCCGAGATGGAAACAGGCCGCACGGCCGGCGCGCCGCAGCAGCGGGCAGCGTCGCCGGTCATGGCGAGATACTCAGAGAATACTTACAAAGTCACTTCATTGACAGCCTGGTCGAGAAACGGTCTTTCAGCTGCCGAACGTCAGTTGCCACAACAATGCGCCGTTGAGCATGATGATGAACGCGGCGGACAGCCACGCGAGCACGAGCGGCGCGCCGCGCACGCGCCAGCCGCGCATTAGCGCCGCGTCCGACGTGAAGCGGATCAACGGCACGACCGCGAGCGGCAATTGCAGGCTCAGCACCACCTGGCTTGCCACCAGCAACTGATTGGAACCGTGCTGGCCGAATAGCGCGACCGCGAAGAGCGCCGGTCCGATCGCCAGCCCGCGGGTCAGCAGGGCGCGCTTCCAGCGCGGCAGCCGGATGCGCAGAAAGCCTTCCATGACCGCCTGGCCGGCCAGCGTGCCGGTGACGGTCGCGCTCAGTCCGCAGGCGAGCAGCGCCGCCGCGAACAGGATGCCGGCCCAATGCGTGCCGACGAGCGGCGCGATCAGGCGGTGGGCATCCGCGAGATCGGTCACGTCTCGATGGCTGCTCACATAGAACACGGCGGCGGCCACGATCAGCAGCGCCGCATTGATCACGAAAGCAAACGAAAGCGAGCCAAAGGTATCCAGATTGACGACGTGCAGCGCGACCTTGATCTGCGCGTCGCTGCCGTCCGGCGCGTGATGCTTGACGAGCGCCGAGTGCAGATAGAGGTTGTGCGGCATCACCGTCGCGCCGACGATGCCCGCCGCGAGCCACACCATGCCCGCATTGCGCAGCAACTCGACGCTCGGCACGCTGCCGGCGAGCGCCGCGTGCCAGTCCGGGCGCGCCAGTGCAAGCTGGACCACGAAGCACAGGCCGACGAAGCCGATCAGCGCCGCGATCACCGCTTCCAGTTTGCGGCCGCCTTTCTGCTGGAGCGCGAGCAGCGCGAAGGTGCAGACCGCCGACATCAGCACCCCGACCGTGAGCGACACGCCAAGTAGCATTTGCAATGCGACGGCGCTGCCGACCACCTCGGCGACATCGCACGCGATGATCGCAACCTCGCTGGTCAGCCACAGGAAGAGGGTGCCGCGGCGGCCCGTGCGTTCGCGGCAGACCTGCGCGAGATCGCGCCCGGTCACGACGCCCAGGCGCGACGACAGCCATTGCAGCAGCATTGCCATCAGGCTCGACAGCAGCACCATTCCGAGGAGGCGATAGCCGTAGCCGGCGCCGGCGCCGAGCGCGGTCGCCCAGTTGCCCGGATCGATATAGCCGACCGCGATCAACGCGCCCGCGCCGACGAACGAGAACCAGTGCGGCGGACGTGCCGGCCCATCGCCCGGCAGACGCCGGCGGCGGTTGGGACGCAATGCGAACGGATTCGTGTTCATCGATGCCTGAGGTTCAAGACTGCATCCTCTTGCAAGCCACGTGCCCGCTGCGTGTGCGGCGGGCGGCGCGTCGAGGCCAGGAAGCGATAACGCGATTTGCGGCGCGCTGTCGTTCGGCCTTCGAGAGCCTTCGAGAGCTATTGTGCACTGTCGAACGCTTCGCGGCTTGAGTGCGCTTCGACCTTAGCCGTCCGGCATAAAAGTCACGCCATGCGGCCATCGGTCACCACCGTTTGCGCGAGCGAGGCGCGCCCTACACGGCGTCAACTTGACAACAAGATAACGGCGCGGCCGTTAAGGGTGTTTTTTTCGGGTAGACACGCGCGCATAACCCGCTAAAATTGCGGCCAATTTTCCAGCGGTGCGGCTTGCGCTGTACCGTTTGCGCGACAGCCTGGCAATTTTTTTGGAGCGCGCAATAATTGATGGTACTTTTCGGGTTTTTCAGGGGAGCCGCGGGCGCAGTGCCGCGGCGTAGGTGGGGACGGTCGGCAACGGGCCGGTCAGGATTGGAGAACGGAATGAAAAGACGGGTAGTGGGGCAGGTGGCGGCGCTGGTCTTGTGCGCGACGCCGTGGTTGACGGCTGCTGCGAAAGACACGCAGCTCAACGTGTATAACTGGTCCGATTACATCGCCAAGGACACCATCCCGAACTTCACCAGGCAGACCGGCGTCCAGGTCAAATACGACAACTACGACAGCGACGACACGCTGCAAGCCAAGCTCCTCACCGGCAATTCCGGCTACGACATCGTCGTGCCGACCAGCAACTACGCCGGCAAGCAGATCGCCGCCGGTATCTTCGCGCCGCTCGACAAATCCAAGCTGCCGAATCTGAAGTACCTTGATCCTTCGCTGATGGCGCTCGTCGCCGGGGCCGATCCGGGCAACAAGTTCACGGTGCCCTGGGCATACGGCACCACCGGCCTTGGCTACAACGTCACCAAGGCGCAGCAGATTCTCGGTAAGAACGTGCCGCTCGATAGCTGGGACGTCCTCTTCAAGCCGGAAAACATTTCGAAGCTGAAGGCTTGCGGCGTCTCCGTGCTCGACGCGCCGGACCAGATGTTCGCCGCCGCGCTGCACTACATCGGCAAGGATCCGATGAGCACGAACCCGGCCGACTACCGCGCCGCGCTCGAGATGATGAAGAAGATCCGCCCGTACATCACGCAGTTCAACTCGTCGGGCTATATCAACGACCTGGTCGGCGGCGACGTGTGTTTCGCGTACGGCTGGTCGGGCGACGTCGTGATTGCCAAGCATCGCGCGGTCGAAGCGAAGAAGTCTTACAAGGTCGAGTATTACATTCCGAAGGGCGGCGCGCCGGTGTGGTTCGACGTGATGGCGATTCCGAAGGACGCGAAGAACAAGGAAGCCGCGCTCGAGTGGATCAACTACATCGAAACGCCGCAGGTTCACGCCGCGATCACCAACGCCGTCTACTACCCGAGCGCCAACCTCGAAGCGCGCAAGTACGTGGACAAGGACGTGGCGAACGATCCGGCCGTGTATCCGCCGCCTGACGTCATCAAGACCCTGTTCCTGCTGAAGCCGTTGCCGCCGGAAATCCAGCGGCTGCAAACGCGGCTGTGGACTGAATTCAAGTCCGGCCGCTGACCCGCGGCCAGAGTGAACGGGTAAGCATCATCATGAAGCCCTCGGTGTTCACCGGGGGCTTTGTTCGTCAAACGCCGGAGTAAAGCATTGTGATGAGTAGTGACCAGTCGGGCGCGCTGGCAGGGGCCGTCGCGCCGTCCCCGAGCCTGAACGCCGTTACAGACGACGCCACGGAGAACTTCGTCCAGGTCGTCGATGTCGTGAAGAAGTTCGGCGAGACCGTGGCGGTCAAAGGGGTCAACCTGTCGGTAAAGAAGGGCGAGTTGTTCGCGCTGCTCGGCAGTTCCGGCTGCGGTAAGTCCACTTTGTTGCGCATGATGGCCGGACTCGAAAGCGTGACCTCGGGCAAGATCCTGATCGACGGTGAAGACCTCGCGCAATTGCCGCCGTACCGCCGGCCGGTCAACATGATGTTCCAGTCGTACGCGCTGTTTCCGCACATGACGGTGGAGGGAAATGTCGCCTTTGGTCTGAAGCAGGAAGGTGTGCCGAAGGCCGAACTGAAGGATCGCGTGCAGACCGTGCTCGAACTCGTGCAGATGGGCCGCTTCGCGAAGCGTAAGCCGAATCAGCTCTCGGGCGGCCAGCAGCAGCGCGTGGCGCTCGCGCGTTCGCTGGTCAAGCGGCCCAAGCTGCTGCTGCTCGACGAGCCGATGTCCGCGCTCGACAAGCAGATTCGTCAGCGCACCCAGATCGAACTGGTCAACATTCTCGACAAGGTCGGCGTGACCTGCATGATGGTGACGCACGATCAGGAAGAGGCGATGACCATGGCGAACCGCCTTGCCGTGATGAGCGAAGGCGAGATCGTTCAACTCGGCACGCCGCACGAAGTGTACGAGTATCCGAATAGCCGTTTCTCGGCCGAGTTCATCGGCTCGACGAATCTGTTCGAAGGGCATACCGTCGAAGACGAGCCCGATCATGTGTTCATCGAAACGCCCGACCTGCCGTGCCGTTTGTATGTGAGCCACGGCATCACCGGTCCGCTCGGCATGCCGGTGACGATTTCGGTGCGCCCCGAGCGTATCGCGCTCACGCGCAAACCGCCTGAGGGCGCGTACAACTGGGGCAAGGGCGTTGTCACGAATATCGCGTACATGGGTGGCTATTCGCTCTATCACGTGAAACTCGACGCCGGCAAAACCGTGATCGCCAACGTCACGAGCCTCGCGCTGACCGAGATCGATCCGCCTACGTGGGGCGATGAAGTGTACGTGCGCTGGAGCGCATCGGCCGGCGTGGTGCTGACGTCATGAAGCGCTCGTTCAATTCTTTCGCCACGTGGCCGGTGCGGCGTTTCAATCTGACCGGCCGCACCGCGGTGGTGGCCGGTCCGTTCATCTGGCTGCTGCTGTTCTTCCTCGTGCCGTTCCTGCTGGTCGTCAAGATCAGCTTTGCCGATTTGCAGCTCGGCATTCCGCCCTACACGGAGTTGACCAAATTCGCGGACGGCGCGATTCACATCACGCTCGACCTGTCACATTACGCGTTTCTGCTGACCGACAGCCTCTATTTCGCGACCTACGTGAATTCCGTGGTGGTCGCCGCGATCTCGACGCTGTTTTGTTTGCTGATCGGCTATCCGATGGCGTATTACATCGCGCGATCGAATCCGGCCAGCCGCAATCTGCTGATGATGGCCGTGATGCTGCCGTTCTGGACGTCGTTTCTGATTCGCGTGTATGCGTGGATCGGGATTCTGAAGAACAACGGCTTGCTGAATAACTTCCTGATGTCGATCGGGCTGATTCACACGCCGATCGAGCTGTATCACACGAATACCGCCGTCTATATCGGTATGGTCTATTCGTATTTGCCGTTCCTCGTCATGCCGTTGTACGCGCATCTGGTGAAGATGGACATGACGCTGCTGGAAGCCGCCTACGATCTTGGCGCGAAACCGTGGAAGGCGTTCTGGCAGATCACCTTGCCGCTCTCGAAGAACGGCATTATCGCCGGTTGTCTGCTGGTGTTCATTCCGGCGGTGGGCGAGTACGTGATTCCCGAATTGCTCGGTGGCGCGAACACGTTGATGATTGGCCGCGTAATGTGGAATGAGTTCTTCGACAATGCCGATTGGCCGATGGCGTCTGCTGTGACGTGTGCAATGGTGCTGTTGTTATTGGTGCCGATGGCGTTTTTCCAGTACGCGCAGGCGAAGGCGATGGAGGAAAGGCGCTGATGAAGCCGAACCGGATTTTGCAGTTGATTGCCCTGGGGATCGGGTTTCTGTTTCTTTATATACCGATCGTCAGTCTGATTGTGTATTCGTTCAACGAATCGCAACTGGTCACGGTGTGGACGCGGTTTTCTACGCGCTGGTATGCGGCGTTGTTGCAGGATGACGAGCTGATCGCGGCGGCGTGGTTGTCGTTGCGGGTGGCGTTGTTGACGGCGTTTGCGTCGGTGATCATCGGCACGTGGGCCGGCTTCGTGCTCGCGCGGATGGGGCGGTTTCGCGGCTTCACGTTGTATACGGGGATGATCAATGCGCCGTTGGTGATTCCCGAGGTGATTCAGGGGATTTCGCTGCTGCTGCTGTTCATCGAAATGGCCAAGTGGTTGGGGTGGCCCGCCGGGCGTGGCATTTTCACGATCTGGATCGGGCATGTGATGCTGTGTATTTCTTATGTGGCGATCATCGTGCAGTCGCGGGTGAAGGAGTTGCATCCTTCGCTTGAAGAGGCGGCGCTGGATCTTGGGGCTACGCCGTTGCGGGTGTTTTTCTTTATTACGTTGCCGTTGATTTCTCAAGCGCTCGTTTCCGGGTGGTTGCTGTCGTTTACTCTGTCGATTGATGATCTGGTGTTGTCGGCGTTTTTGTCGGGGCCTGGGTCGACTACTTTGCCGCTGGTGGTTTTTTCCCGCGTGCGGTTGGGGTTGAATCCGGAGATGAATGCTTTGGCTACTTTGTTTATTGCGGTGGTCACGGTTGGGGTTGTGGTCGCTAATTATTTTATGCAGCGGGCGGAGAGGAAGCGGGCGGTGATGGCGGTTTGAATTTTTTGGCTTGTTATTGGGGTTGGTCTTGTGGTGTTGGCCTTCCTTCAATTCATGTCGGTCTATTAGCGTTGCCCCGCACGGGGGCAACGTTGGGGGAAACCCTCCTTTTTTCTAACCTGCGATGCGCGCGATTCGACAACCTCGTGCAAAGCATCTGGTCAGAAAACAGCCACGCCATTCAATATCGCACTAAACAATTGCGACCAAGGCACCGCCGTCAGCGTAACGCTCACCGATGCGTCCAATATCTCAAATCGTTTCACCACGCTGAGCCTTGCGCCAGACTCTACCGCGGCGGGCGTCGGCCTGCAGCTGCTGAATGGATCAACGACTATCGCCTATGGCCCAGACTCCGCATCGGCGGGCAATCAGAATCAATGGTTTGCCGGCACTGCGTCAGGCAGTTCGATGACGATTCCGCTGACCGTTCAGTACGTCCGTACGGACGACGCGCTGACCCCCGGCACGGTGCGAGGTCTGGCGACTTTCACGATGGCGTACGAGTAGGATCACCAGGCATCATCAAGCAGACCTTCCGCTCGATGTCACTCTCCGATACGTGTGAGGTCAGTTGCAGATCGCGTTGTTTGATGCGGAATGCGAACAGTGCAACTTTGTCCGAAGGCCAACACAATAAGAAACAAACCGGAACAAAACCAAAAAAACTTAAACCTTATACCCAACCCGAACCCCACCCCAATGCCGCCCGTTAACAAAAACAGGCGCCGACGCATCCTTCATCAACACAAACTCTCCACCCCCCATATCCCGCCGATACGTCTGCAGCAAAAACCGCTTGGTATGTGAAGCCGCAGCAATCCCGGTCCGGTCATCGAACATCCGCCGGTTCCGGCAATTCGCCGTATTCCAGACCACATCATCATCACGCTGCGGCAAAGAGAACTTCAGATTATGCGTCGGCAAATAACCCCGCAAATCGACAGCCGCACAAAACGCTACTCGCGGATCGAGATCAAGCAAAGGCTCCTGAATAGCCGGCAACACTCGGTCGGTCAACGCAGTAAACCGCGTCAAAAACTGCGGGGGGTTACTTCCAGCCACCGGCACATAGTGCTGATCGAACAGATCCTCAAGCGACACTTCACCACGCGCCACGGCCGTTTCGAATGCCTTGCTCACGGCGGCTGCCGCCTGCTGCACGGCCTCGATGAAACGCGTATCCGCCGTTTCCACACCGGTCGCGGCGGTCAGCTCGATCAGGGTTTCGGACACACCGAGCAGATTCCCCAAACGGTCTTTCGCCTGCACGAAGTTTTCGCTCGAATCCTCGACGCCGCTCGCCATTTCCAGCACCTGCGCCTCGAGTCCGCCGCACTGCGATTCGATCTCGCCGGTCAGCACGGCGATCTGTCCCGCCTCGTCGTTCAGATGCGCGATCGCATCGCCAGTTGCATGCACGACGTCGCCGATCTTGCGCGTGCCTTCGCGCACCCGGTGGGCCCGCGCGGTGTTCACGGAACCTTCGCTGATCAACTGCTCGGTCTGTTGCGTGAGCTGCGCCAGCGTCGTCTCGATCTGCCCGGTGGCTTGCGCGGTTTTCGCGGAGAGGTTCTTCACCTCGGCCGCGACCACCGCGAAACTCTTGCCGGAGTCGCCGGCGCGCGCGGCTTCGATCGCGGCATTCAGCGCCAGCAGATGAGTCTGACGCGCGATCAGCGAAATCTCCTCGGAGACGCGGCTTACGTGCGCCAACGCGCTGCGCAGTGCGCCGATCTGGCTTTCGATGACCGTCACGCCTTCCACGAGTCCGTGGATGTCGGCCAGCGACGCTTCGAGCGTCTGCTGCGATTCCTGCACGCCGGTCGCGGCTTCAGTGGATACGTGGCTCATTTTCCGCGCGGCAGCGGCAATGCGATGATTGCCGGCGAGCGTCTGCGCAGCCGATTCGCGCAGCGCGCGGCATACTTGCGCCTGACGTTGCACGCGCGCGGCCACTTCCTCGACGTGTCCCGATACGTCGCAGATCTCGATACCCAGTTTGCCGGCTTGCGCGGCAATATCGCCGACGACCGTGTGCGAACGGGCCGCCCGGCGAAAGCTGAAACGCGTCATGGTGGTCTCCATTGTCGACCAGAGTTGGCGCTTTAGCTGTCGGCCGGAGTTCGCGCTTTGCGCGTTACTCCGGTCCCATGCAAAGCACTTACTCTGGTCCCATGCAACAGTTTGCTGATAGTGCGCTCGGCGCATTCAGTTGGCGCAACCACCCTGAACGGATGCTGCGTCTTCTCGATGCGTTTACGGCGGACTTTCAAGCGACTTGATACGGGGTATCCCGCAGTCGTTATGATGTGCGGTCAAACTGTGATCCACAGCCTTACCCGCAGACCTTTCCGTTTCTTACCGGCAACCGATGATCGACTCCTTCGCGCGCGTTTCGGGCTGGCAACAGCTCTATCACCTGTGGCAGCTGATCGTCATGCTCTGCAAATTTCTCTGGGGACTGTTGCGTTTGCTGGGCGGCGGCTGAGCGCGTCGACGCGGCGCGAGGGAAGGGCGTGCGAGATCCGCGCGCGACGTGCACGCGCGAAGCATCGATCGAATGATTGGAACAACAGGAAGAAAGCAGCCAGGTCAGGCCGGCGCGCGACGGGTGCCTTCGTCAACTGAAACACCCGCGCCGCGCGTGCCGAGAAACGCGCGCAGATCGGCCATCACGCGCTCGGGCGCTTCTTCCATCGGAATATGGCCGAGCCCCGGATACATGACCGACTTCGCACCCGGAATGCGCCTTGCAAATTCGGCTGCGTGCGCAGTCGGAATCCAGCGATCCTTCGCACCCCACAGCACTAGCGTCGGCACATCGAGTGTCTTCAGCACGTCGGTGTCGACGTCCTTGAAGTCGAGCGTGGGCACCATCTTGCCGATCGCGGTGCGCGTGTCTTCACCGTGGAAGAACTCGACGTAACGCCGCAGCGTCACCGCGTCGATCTTGCGCGGATCGCCATAGACGTTGCGCACCGCGCTCTTGACGATGACTTCAGGCAGCAACCACGGCGAACTGACCCGCACCAGCGCGCTGTTGAACAGGGCGATGTAAATCGGCAGTTTCATCGGAAAGCCGGCCGAGTCGATCAGCACGAGCCGTTCAACGGCTTCGCGATGACGCACCGCATAGTCCCATGCAATCAGCCCGCCGAGCGAATTGCCGATGAAGGTCGCGCGCGAGATGCCGAGTGCCTGCAGGAACGTGTCGATGAAACGCCGATAGGTGGGCAGATTCATCGTTTCGATTTCACCGCTGCCGGAGCGCAGCGGTCCTGTCACGCCGAACGGCGGCAGGTCGAGGCGGATCACGCGATACTCGCGCCTGAGTTCATCGGCGACGCGATTCCACGTGTGCAACGAAGACGCGAAGCCGTGAATCATCACGATGAGTTCGCCGCTGCCTTCGTCGACGTAATGCACGTCGGCGCCCATGATCTTCACGAATCTGGAGCCGCTTTGCGTGTAGCGCCGGCGCAATTCGTCGCGCGGCACGCTGGTGATGCCGAGGCGCGCGGTGAGCGAGCGCGGCGGCAGCGGGGATGTCGAGGCGGGCGTGCCGGAGTCGATACTTGCCATGTTTTGTTGTCTCCCGTGCAGTTCGATTTTGTGGTTCGCCTGGCCGCGAATCGGATTGCATTGGCGGCGTCTCGCTCTCTCAGTCCATCAGCCGCAGCGCATGGCCTCAAGGCGCGAAGCGATAGTCGTGCGGACGCACACGCCGCGTCCGTTTGCGAAAGCTGAAGGTGAAGCCGGGCCACAAGGCGGTGACCTTGCCGCTGCGGGTCTGATACCAGCTACGACATCCGCTCGCCCACACGGAGTGCTGCATATCCTTCTGCAAACGCGCGTTGAATTCGCGTTGCACGTCGGGCCGCAGATTCATCGTGCGTGCGTTGCGGCGACGCAGTACGCGCAGGCAATCGGCGATGTACTGCACCTGCGACTCGATCATGTAGAGCAGCGAGTTGTGGCCGAGCCCGGTATTCGGGCCGACGAGCATGAAGAAGTTCGGGAAGTTCGCCACGCTGACGCCGAGGTAGGCTTCCGGCCCGTCGCGCAGCCACAGGGCGCTGAGATCCGCGCCGTCGACGCCGGTCACGTCGAACGGCGCGCCGACGTCGTTGACCTGAAAGCCCGTGCCGCAAATGATCGCGTCGGCGGGGTGATGCACGCCGTCTTCGGTCACGATGCCGTCGGCGACGATCTCGCGGATGCCGCTCGTCACCACGTCGACGTTCGGCTGGCTAAGCGCGGGATAGTAGTCGCTCGAGAGCAGCACGCGCTTGCAGCCGAACCTATAGTTCGGCGTGAGCTTGGCGCGCAGGGCAGGGTCCTTGACGCGTCGTTCGAGATAACTCAGGCCGAACTTCATCGGCACCTTCATCAGTTTCGGATTGACCACGAACGCGATGGCGCGCGATTCGAGCTGCCAGTAGATCGCGCTGCGCACGAAGCGCTGCGTGAACGGCAGATGGTGGAACAGCCAGCGGGCACGCGCGTCGATCGGCTTGTCGGGCTTGGGCATGACCCAAGGCGCGGTGCGCTGGAACAGATCGAGTTGCGCGACGCGCGGCTGGATTTGCGGCACGAACTGGACCGCGCTCGCGCCGGTGCCGATCACCGCGACGCGTTTGCCTTCGAGCGCATACGCATGGTCCCAGCGCGCCGAATGAAACAGCTTGCCTTCGAAGCGTTCGAGCCCGGCAATCCGCGGCATCGCCGGACGGGACAGCGGACCGCTTGCGGCGATCACCACATCGGCCTCGATGGTTTCGTGCACGCCGTTCACGTCGATCTCGACGTGCCAAACCTGGCGCGCTTCGTCGAAACGCGCCGCAGCCACGCGCGCGTTGCAGCGCACGTAACGCTCCACGCCATATTTGCGGACGCAGTGCTTCAGATAGGCGAAGATTTCCGCCTGGCCGCCGAACGCGCGCGACCACGCGGGATTCGGCTCGAACGAAAACGAATAGAGATGCGAGGGCACGTCGCAGGTCGCGCCGGGATAGGTGTTGTCGCGCCAGGTGCCGCCGATATCGCCAGCCGCCTCGTAAATCGTGAACGACGTGATGCCCATTCGCAGCAGACGAATCGCCATGCCGATGCCGGCAAAGCCGCTGCCGATAATCGCGATGCGTGGCGCGGCAGGTGGGGCGGATGAGGCAGGCGTCACGGCGGTCTCCGGCAGGGGGCGAGTTTCAGGCGTCTACATGTGTCTACTGCAGCATAACGCGCAGGGTAGACAACTGTGCACCTGACGTCAAGATCGTTTAGAGTACTGCTATTAAGCGCGCCAGGCGCGCATCGATTGAAAACACATGACATCCGTACCGGAAGCGGCAGCCGCCGCGGAGCACGGCGCTGCCGCGGGCCAGGAATTGCCGGCCGGCAAGCGCAAACTGATCGAAGCCGCGTTGCGTCTGACCGCGGGCGGCCGCAGTTTCACGAGCCTGGGTTTGCGCGAACTGGCGCGCGAGGCCGGGCTCAATCCCAATACGTTCTATCGTCATTTCGACACGCTCGACGATCTGGCGCGCGAAGCCGTCGAATCCGTGAGCCGCCGTTTGCGGCCGATGCTGCGGCGTGAGCGCTGGCTCGCCGCGCACGACGAACCGCATAGCGTGCCGCGTCGCGCCTGCGTCGCGTTCTTTGCGTTCGCGCTGGAAAACCGCGAGGCGTTTCTGAGCGCGCTGGCCGAATATCATGGTACATCGCGGGCATTGCGCGAGGCGGTGCGCGCGAACCTGCACGAGGTGTCAGCGGAAATGGCCGACGACGTGGTGCAACTGGAGTTGATGCCGACGCTTACGCGTGAAACCGTCGACGAAGTCTGCACGCAGATCGTGCTGCAACTCTTTCATTTGTCGGCTGACTATATCGACGCGGACGACGCGCGCCGCGATGCGCTGATCGCGTATGCGGAGCGCTTCATCGTCAGGCTGTTCGCGGGGGCGGTGTTGATGGCGCAGCATGAGCCGGAAAGGGCGTTGGCGCCGATACAGGCGTGAAGCCATAAAACGAATCGCCATAACGAAACAGGCTCGGTAATGGAGCCTGTTTTCGTGACGCATGCTTGTCCGGCTGATTCAATTTCAGCCGCGCAGCGAAGCTCAGGTGTTGTCGTTCCAACTGCCGGAGTCGTCGCTGCTGCCCAGGTCGACACCGCCGCCGTTGTCGTTCCAGTCGTTCGAACCCTGGCCGAAGTCGAGGCCGCCGCCATTGCCGCCATCGTTGCCACGGCGGCGCGCTTCGTCGTCGACGACCACGTCGCGCTCCACCACGCGCTCACGCCCGGAGTTCAGCGCTTCGCCGAGCAGCACACCGGTCAGCAGACCACCCATGCCGCCGCCGAAACCACCGCCGCCTTGCTGCACGATAACCGGCGGCTGTTGCTGATACGGTCCTTGCTGCGGATAGGGCGCTTGCGGCGGATTGCCGAAACGTTCGGCTTCCTGCGCATACGGCGACTGCTGCTGCGAGCTGGCGGCCGGCGCGGCATACGGATCGGGCCGGCCTTCGAGGCGCGCGCGCATGCTGCCGAGGCGTTGCTCGAGTTCGTCGAGCTGATACGGCGGCAGCGGATTCTTGCTGCCCGACAGTGTTTCGACGAGGCCGCGCAACTGGTCTTCAGTCGCTTCGACTTCCTTCTCCAGCGCCTCATGACCTTGCACGGTGGAGAGCTTCACATCGAGCTTCAGCGAACGGACGGTATTGAGCATCTCCGTGGCGCGCTTGAGTTGCACGCGACGCTCGTCGTCGGCGCGCGTATCGCCTTGCGTGCGGGCGCGGCGCAAGGTCCAGCGCAGCACCAGAGCGATCACGCCGACGAGGACGAGAATGCCGATCCACATACCCATGCCCGGACCATGCCGTTGCGGCGCTTGCGGGACCATCGCCGACTGTTGCTGCACAGACGGCGCCGTCTGCTGCTGCGCGAACGGGTTGGGCGCGCGGCTGGTCGTGTTGCCACCCGCGGCGCCTGCGCGTTCCGCGTCCTTGCGAATACGCGCTTCGGTTTGCGCGAAGCGGGTCGGGTCCGTGAAGCGGATTTGCGGGTCGAGTGTCTTGGCCTGCTGGACCTGGGCGAGCGCGTCGGCGGAACGGCCTTCGCGATCGAGCACCTGGGCGTACAGATAGTGGGCGCGCGCATTGTTCGGATGCGCCTGCAGCACTTCGCTCAGACCGGCGTCGGCCTGTTGCCAGTTGCCTTGCGACATGGCCGATTCGATCTGCTGAACGGTGGGCACAGCGAACGCCGCGGCCGACACGAACAGCAGTGAGGCAAACGCGGTTGCGAGAAATTTTTTCATTTACGGACCGGGCGCATTGCGCCCGTCTCCTTCAGTCGATTCCGGCGGCTCACACGAAGGCCGCCGGTATGTACTGCTGCCGACGCAATTACTGGGCCGGCGTATTGATCTGCTTCTTCAATGCTTCGAGACGATCTTCGACGGACGGACCGCGGTTCAGATCCGCGAGCTTGTCCTCGAGCGCCTTGCCGCTCTTCACGTCAGCCGAATTCAGGCGTGCGTCCGAACGGGCATTCGACAACGCGACCTTGTCTTCGAGCTTCTGGAAATCTTCGGACAGATTCTTGCCGCCGATGCCGCCCAATGCCGTGGCTGCCACGTCTTTCGCCTGCGCGATCTGCTGCTTGGCTTGCAGAATGTTCGAGCGTGCGTTCAGGTCGTTGCGACGCGTGCGCATGTCTTCGATCTGACTCTTGAGCTGCGCCACCGACGGCTCCAGCGTTGTCAGTTCCTTCGCGAGCGCATCGCGTTCGGCTTCGGCCGTGGCTTGCGCGCCGAGGGCTTCGCGGGCGAGCGCTTCGTCGCCGGATTGCAGCGCGCGTTTCGCGCCGTCTTCGTATTTCTTCGCCTTGTCCGCGGCAACATCGCGCTTGCTTTGCTGCGTGGCCACTTGCGCCTGGATCTCGATCAGCGAGTTCTCGGCTTTGGCGATGCTCTCGTCGAGTTCGCGCACGATCTGGCGCGAGTCGCGCGACGGATCCTGCACGGAATCGGCTGCGTCGTTCAGGAGACCTTTAAGCGTGCGCGAAATGCTGTCAAAAAGCGACATGAAAACCTCCAAAGAATGTAAACGGCGCTGAATAATCCCGCGCGCTTAACTGCATTCAACTGCTACTTTACGCCGCTGCGCGCGAAGCTGCGCAACGTTCGGACCGGAGTTCGGGGCGTGCGCGCCGATTGCAATAGCGGCGACGTAAATTGTTCGATTCGAATATCGAGTGACAAACAGCTCAAAGGTTAAATCGCGCGGCGCGTCATTCAGTCGCTCGCGGATATTACACCACGCGCTCTCTTAAAACCGACTTAAAGGGCGCGATGACAAATTGGCCAACTTTGCGCGCGGCAAGTGTCGCTGGCGTGAATGGACGCGGTGCGTGTGCGCCGTGTTTGCGTCCGTTGTCGCCGCAAGCGAGTCGGGCTGAATACGTCCAGCAGCCATGCATTCAACGACACTAAAGACGCCTATGCCGACGGTATTTTCAATGCGCAACAGCCGCTGCCAATCGCTCAGTGAATGCCAAGCTTGCAATGTCGAAAGCTCGCGCATTTTGAATGACGCCGATGTAACGATATGCAACGCGTCGCCACACGTCGTGCGATATGCGGCGCACGTGCCCACTACGCGAAACGGCCGCCTTTTGTACTGGGATCGCCGAGCGGATCGTCGTCGTCGCGTGGGGTGTCGAGGCGCGGGCGTTTGAGCACGCCGCGCAATTGCGCTTCCGGATCGGTTTGCTGGGGCGTGGATCCTTCCGCCGAAGCTGCTTCGGCCGCTGCCATGCGCGCGACGGCTTCGGCGGTTGCCGCGGCTTCCTCGTCGATGCCAGCGGCGAGGGCGGCGGCCAGACCTGCCGGCAACAACGGCGCGGGTTCAGCCTCTGCTTGCCGTGCTGGCGCACCCGGCAACACGTTCGCAGCCGGCGCCGGCGCATTGGAACCCGCCGCGTTATCCGTGGACGCCCCTGTCGCGCTGTCACCGCGCGTTTGCAAAGCCGGCGGCAATGCGGCGCGCGCATGCCGCGTGCCGCGCGCGACCCGTTGCAGCGCGGCGTCGAGCGCGTCCGGCGCGCGCGGCGCGCGCAACCGGTCGACGATGCTCGCCGCTTTCACCTGCTCGCTGGTTGCGCCGAAGCTCAACACCGCGCGGCGCATCAGCTCGCTGACGCTAATCCCCAGATTCTCGGCGGTGGAAGTGATCGCGCGTTTCTGCGCGGTTGTGACGAATACGACGATGCGTTCGCTGGGCTTGTTCATAGTCGGCTCGCATACTTGTTGGCATGGGCGGTTCAAAGCGTGCATTTGGCGGACGCCGTGGCGCGAGCGGGTGTTGGCACGCGCCGAGTCCATCATATGACGAGTTGCCCCGATGCGGAACGGGCGCGACATGAAAATCCCGTGACATCAATGAGTTGTAGCGTTTGCGGGCGGCTTGTCCACAGGCCTTTCAACATTTTCTGTGTATAACTCCGGCCACGCGGGAAAACGCTCGTAAGACGGCCTGGAACTACAGACTCCTTTCGCGCGAAGGGAATTCTTACAAAAAAACTAACTTGGACCGCGCGTGATTTCTTTTAAAATGCGCTGTTACGTTGCGCCGGGCCCGGTCCAGGCGCGCCGTGCGGCCGGCCGGGGGCAAAGGGCCGTGCGGTGGTTTGCGCCTCAGGCTACGATGCTCGATCACGATCCACGTGTGCGCCAGGAGCGCGTGCAGAAAGGCGTTCAGTCATGCGCCCACTATTCCAGTCATGCCAATCATCAAACGACCGCATTCATCCAATTCTCCGTCTGGTGAAGACCGGGATTCCTACCAACGCACTCCAGGACGCAATGCAGCTTCGCGCGACGCCGAGGCCGGCCGCCGTTCCATCGGCGCGACCATTGCCATCTGGTTCGCGAGCCTGCTTGCGACCATCGCGGTGGTGGGCGCGCTGATCGTCGGCTATGCGCTGGTGGTGATGGGGCCGCAACTGCCGTCGCTCGACGCGCTGACCGACTATCGTCCGAAGGTGCCGCTGCGGGTCTATACCGCCGACCATGTGCTGATCGGCGAATTCGGCGAGGAGCGGCGCAGTCTCGTGCGCTTCCAGGACATCCCCGATCAGATGAAAAAAGCGGTGCTCGCGATCGAAGACTATCGCTTCTACGAGCACGGCGGCGTCGACTTCCTGGGCATTTTGCGCGCCGGTTTTGCCGACCTCGCGCACGGCGGCGCGTCGCAGGGCGCGAGCACGATCACCATGCAGGTGGCGCGCAACTTCTTCCTTTCGAGCGAGAAGACCTACACGCGCAAGATCTACGAAATGCTGCTCGCGTACAAGATCGAACGCGCGCTGACCAAGGATCAGATTCTCGAGCTGTACATGAACCAGATTTATCTGGGCGAACGCGCCTACGGTTTCGCGGCGGCCGCGCGCGTGTATTTCGGCAAGGATCTGAAAGACATCACGCTGGCGGAATCGGCGATGCTGGCCGGCTTGCCGAAGGCGCCGTCCGCGTATAACCCGGTGGTCAATCCGAAGCGCGCGAAGATCCGTCAGGAGTACATTCTGCGGCGCATGCTCGAGCTGAGATACATCAGCCAGGATCAGTACGATCAGGCCGTGAAGGAAGAGATTCACACCAAGAATCCGGGCAACGAATATAGCGTGCATGCCGAGTACATCGCCGAAATGGTCCGGCAGATGATGTACGCGCAGTACAAGGACGAAACCTATACGCGCGGCCTGAACGTCACCACCACGATCGACTCCGCCGATCAGGACGCCGCCTATCGCGCGGTGCGCAAGGGCGTGATGGATTACGAGCGGCGCCACGGCTATCGCGGGCCGGAAGGTTTCGTGCAACTGCCCGCGCCGGGCGACGACCGCGATCAGACCATCGACGACGCGCTCACCGATCACCCCGACAACGGCGAGATCATCGCCGCCGTGGTGACGGACGCGAGTCCGAAGCAGGTCAGGGCGCAACTGGTGGACGGCACGCAGGTGACGATCAGCGGCGACGGTCTGCGCTTCGTGGCGGGCGGGTTGAGCGCGCGCGCCACGGCGGCCACGAAGATCAAGCCAGGCTCGATCGTGCGTCTGGTTGCCGACGACAAGGGCAACTGGCAGATCACGCAATTGCCGCAGGTGGAAGGCGCGCTGGTGTCGCTCACGCCGCAGGACGGCGCGATTCGCGCGCTGGTGGGCGGCTTCGACTTCAACAAGAACAAGTTCAACCACGTCACGCAGGCGTGGCGTCAGCCGGGTTCCAGTTTCAAGCCGTTCATCTATTCGGCCGCGCTCGACAAGGGTCTCGGACCGGCCACGATCATCAACGACGCGCCGCTGTATTTCCCGTCGAGCACGCCGGGCGGCGACGCGTGGGAGCCGAAGGACGACGACCAGCCGGACGGTCCGATGCCGCTGCGTCTCGCGTTGCAGAAGTCGAAGAACCTCGTGTCGATCCGCATTCTGTCGTTCATCGGCACCAAGTACGCGCAAGACTTCGTCACGCAGCGTTTCGGTTTCGATGCCGACAAGACTCCGCCGTATCTGCCGATGGCGCTCGGTGCGGGCCTCGTCACGCCGTTGCAGTCGGCGGGTGCGTATTCGGTGTTCGCAAACGGCGGCTTCCGGATCAATCCGTATCTGATCAACGAGGTGACCGACGCGCGCGGAGAACCGCTCTCCAAAGCGCAGCCGCTGACCGCTGGACGCGATGCGCCGCGTACACTCGAACCGCGTAACGCGTACATCATGAACAGCCTGCTGCATTCGGTGGCGACGGCCGGCACGGGCGCGGGCACCAACGCGCTGCATCGTTCGGACTTGCAGGGCAAGACGGGTACGACCAACGACGCGAAGGACGGCTGGTTCGCTGGCTATCAGCAGTCGCTCGTGGCAGTGGCCTGGATGGGTTATGACCAGCCGAAGAGCCTCGGCAGCCGCGAATTCGGCGCGCAGCTGGCGTTGCCGATCTGGGTGGAATACATGCAGCGCGCGTTGCGCGGAGTGCCGCAAGGCGAACCGGCGCAGCCGGACGGCGTGACCTCGGTCGACGGCGAGCTGTTTTATACCGACATGACGCCGGGCAATGGTTTCGTGGCCAGCATCGGTCTGGATTCCGCGAATCCGACCGCTGGCGTGAGCGATGCGGTCGGCGGCGTGGGCCCGGCGGGCATGACGCCGCCGGCGGTGCCGCCGCCGAGTGTCTCGTCGAACGAGAAGAAGCAGATCATGGATCTGTTCGAATCGAACAAGCCGTGATGTTCTCCAGGGGATACCCTTGGAAAGCAACGGAGATTTGCGGGCCGTGTGAGTCTTGCGGCCCTGCCCACGCAAGGTTTTGAAAGAGCAGGAAAGCGCCGCCCGGTGCGGTTTTCGCGCCGCTTCTCGGGTCGGCCGCCCAGCAGATTGTGTGCCCGGCATGCGCGGTGTGTTCTAATCACACTGGCGGTGCTTTTATCAAGGGTCCTGAAGGACGCCTGATCCCTAACCGGTTTCGGTCTCCAGCACCACTGCATCTCGCCTCGAGCGAGACGTCCATTCTCGAACCCCCGCGCCGCGCGAGACCCGGTATGACGCGCGCGCACGTCACTTCGTCCGCTGGCAATGTTGAGGTTGCCGCGGCCGACGTGTTTGCCATCCAGCATCCACCGGGTCCCGCCTTGTGAAAAGTCGAATCCTGATCTGTCTGATGACAGGTCTGCTGCGCGCATTTGCCTTTCTGCCGTATAGCGTTGTCGCGCGAATCGGCAGCGGTATCGGCGCGTTGCTGTACCGCATTCCCAGCACGCGCCGGCGTGTCGTGCATACCAATCTGAAGCTGTGTTTCCCGGACATGAGCGACGAGGCGCGCGAACGTCTGGCGCGCGCGCACTTTTGTCACGTGATCCGCAGTTATGTCGAGCGCGGGCCGCAATGGTTCGGCAATGCGCAGGCGCTGGCACGCCTCGTCGAAGTGGAGAGCGCGATCGATCTGTCCGACATGGCGGGTCAGCCGACAATTTTCGTCGGCTTCCATTTCGTCGGTATCGAGGCGGGCTGCATGATGTACTCGACGCGGCATCCGGTCGCTTCGCTCTATACGCCGATGTCGAATCTCCTGCTCGACGCGATGGCCAAGCGGCAGCGCGGCCGTTTCGGCACGGAGATGATTCCGCGCAGCGATAGCGTGCGGCGAGCGTTGCGCGTGCTGCGCGACGGCAAGCCGGTGATGCTGGCCGCGGACATGGATTTCGGCTTGCGGGATTCGGTGTTCGTGCCGTTCTTCGGCGTGCCGGCCTGCACGCTGACCTCCGTCTCGCGGATGGCGCGCGCGGCGAATGCGCGGGTAGTGCCGTTCGTGACAGAAGTGCTGCCGGACTATCGCGGGTACAAGCTGAGCATCTTCGAAGCGCTAAGCGATTTCCCGTCCGACGACGTGGCCGTCGACGCGCGGCGCATCACCGAATTTCTCGAGACGCAGGTGCGACGGATTCCTGATCAATATTATTGGGTGCACAAGCGGTTCAAGAATCGGCCGGCGGGTGAGGCGAGTGTTTATTGATGCGGGGCGGCGCGGGCGCATGGTTGAAGCCGGCGCGGCGCCCCCCATGGAGCCGGCTTGAAAGCTTTCCATGCGATCGTCAGCTTAACGGCCCGCACCCTTGACCGGTCCACGACTTCTTCTTGCGGGGCTGATATGTGCGAGGCAGGAGGAATTAACCGGTACGGGAATAACGTTGAAGCATCTCAGTGGCTTTATCCCGAGAAAAACCGCCCTGCAGCGCCCGCTGGTTCATTCCGTACCGTCAGCACAATTCCCCGTGAGTTCAAGGTGTTAGTCAGCTTGTCAGATAGTTTTCAACAGGCTCATCAACAAAAAGTGGGGATAAGTCCGCAGTGAACTGCGCAGGAATCCAGGTTGACTATTCGGCAACGCTCGCCTTCGCCGCTGGAACCGCCGAAGCCGTCGCCGACTCAACCGGCGGATTCCCCATCGCCTGAAACAACGCCGCCGTATCCGTCAGACGCGCGCTCGTATAGCGGATCTCATCGAGCTGCGCGTTGCGCAACTGCTGCTCGCTCGAACGCGCCGACGCGACCGGCAACGCACCCAACCGATAACGCCCCGAGGTTTCGTCGAAGATGCCTTGCGCCGAGCGCGCAGCAATATTCGCGGCGTCCAGCGCCTGCGAGTCGTGTTCGAGCGCGGCGAGCGTGTCGGCGACGTTCTGGAACGCGGTCAGCACCGTCTGCTTGTACTGCGAGACCGTGGCGTCATACGTGTCGATCGCCGCGCGCCGTTGCGCGAACAGGGCGCCGCCATGAAACAGCGGCTGCGACAGCGACGCACCGATACTCCAGATGGCGCCCGCGCCCGAGAGCGCCACCGGCCAGCTAAAGCCACCCTGGCCCATCGACGCACTCAGCGACAGGCTCGGGAACATCTGCGCGGTGGCGACACCGACGTCGGCAGCCGCGGCTTTCAAGGCGGCATCGGCGGCCTGAATGTCGGGACGCGCGCGCAGCAGTTCCGACGGCACCACGACGGGCACCTGCTCAGGCACATGCAGTTGCGCGAGTTCGAGATCGTCCGGCGCCGCGTCCGGTGTCCGGCCGAGCAGCACCGCCAACGCGTGGCGCGTAGTCAGCCATTGCTGCTTCAGGCCCGGCAAGCTCGCGGACAGACTGGCCGCGCTTTGTTGCGCGTTCAACTGATCGGCATGCGAGACCGCGCCTAGCGCATAGCGCCGCTGCGTGTCGCGCGCCTGATCGTTGGCGATCATCACGAGCCGTTCGGTCGTCTCGATCTGCGCATGCAGCGCGGCACTAGTGATCGCCGCAGTCACGATATTGGCGGCCAGCGCGCGACGCGCGGCGTCGAATTGATACGCCTGAACGTTGACGCGCGCGGCGAGCGCCGCGTCGGCCAGCCGCGCCGCGCCGAACAGGTCGAACGTATAGTGCGCCTGCAATTGACCGACGAAGACGTTGTACAGAAACGTGTTCGGCCCGATCTCGGGGATCGCCAGCGCGCGATTGCGCGTCACCTGGCCGCCGGCGTCGATGGTCGGCAACATCGAGCTGCCGATCTGCGCGCGCAACTGCTCACGCGCGGCGGCGAGGCTCTTGTCCGTCGCCGCGAGCGTCGGACTATTGCGCAAGCCTTCATCGACGAGCGCGTTCAGCGCGTCCGATCGATACAGCTTCCACCATTCGGGCACCGGCTTCGCGCCGAGCACGAACTGTTGCGTGATGCCTTGTGCGGGCACGGTTTGCGTCGGTTGATCCTGAGCGCCATAGTGCGCGGGTTGCGGCATCGCGGGCGGCTCGCCGCTCGGTCCGAACGAACAAGCGGCAAGCGCGCATGCCATGCCGGTGAGCGCGGCGATGCGCGGGTATCGGGAGAGTGCGAAGGTGGCCATGCTCAATTCCCCGTATGCGTCGCGCCGGACGCGGACGGTGTCTGCGGCTCGCGTTCATCGACACGCACGCGGAACGACGCGGCGTACAGTGCGGGCAGATAGAACAGTGTGAGGATCGTGGCGCTCGTAATGCCGCCCATCAGCGCGGTGGCCATCGGCCCGAAAAAGTTCGAGCGCAACAGCGGAATCAGCGCGAGCACGGCGGCCGCCGCGGTCAGCGTGATGGGCCGGAACCGCCGCACGGTCGCGCCGACGATCGCATCGAAGCGCTTATGCCCCGCGGCAATGTCCTGCTCGATCTGATCGACCAGAATCACCGAGTTGCGCATGATGATGCCGAACATCGCGATCACGCCGAGCATCGCGACAAAGCCGAACGGCTGGCCGAACAGCAGCAGCGTGAGCACCACGCCGATCAGCCCGAGCGGCGCGGTCAGCACGACCATCAGCACGCGCGCGAAGCTTTGTAACTGGACCATCAACAGCGTGAGCACGGCGATGATCATGATCGGCATCTGCGCATTGATCGACGTCTGGCCTTTGCCGCTTTCCTCGACCGAGCCGCCGATTTCGATCCGGTAGCCGACCGGCAGAGTAGCGCGAATCTGGCTCAGCGCTTTGTCCACCGCATGCGTGACGTCGATGCCTTGCGCGCCGGGCGCGACGTCGGACTGCACGGTGATGGTCGGCTGACGGTCGCGTTCCCAGATCACGCCGTATTCGAGGTCGTTGCGCAAATGGCCGAGCGTACCGAGCGGCACGGGACCGTTCGGCGTGGGCATGGCCAGCGTGACGAACTGCGCGGGGTCGACGCGTTCGGCCTTCGGCGCGCGCAGATCGACGCTGATCAGTTTGTCGCGTTCGCGGTACTGCGTGACCGTGTAGCCGGAGAGCGTCATCGCAAGGAAGCTCGAAATGTCGTCGGAGCTCACGCCGAGTTCGCGCGCTTTTTTCTGATCGACTTCGAAACGCACCGAGCGCTCGGCGGGTTCGTCCCAATCGAACTGGACGTTGCTGGTGCCGCGGTCCGCACGCATGGTCGCGGCTACGCGATCGGCGATCGACCGCACGGTCGCGATATCGTCGCCGCTCACGCGGAACTGCACCGGATAGCCAACCGGCGGCCCGTTCTCGAGGCGCGACAGACGCGTGCGAATCGCCGGGAAGTGGTTGCGCAATTCCGGTCCGAGCCATTGCGCGAGTTTTTCGCGATCCTTCACCGACTTCGCCGTGATCACGAACTGCGCGAAATTCGGCTGCGGCAATTGTTGATCGAGCGGCAGATAGAAACGCGGTGCGCCGGTGCCCACGAAGTCGACCGTATGATCGATTTCCGGACGGCCCACCAGTGCTTTTTCGAGCCGCTCGGCCTCACGCAAGGTAGCTTCGAACGACGCGCCTTCGGGCAGCCGCACATCCACCAGCAACTCGGGACGGTCCGAACTCGGGAAGAACTGCTGCGGCACCAGCGTGAAACCCGCCATGGCCAGCACGAACAGCACGACGGTGATCGCCAGCACGACGAAGCGCCGCTCGATGCACCAGCCGACCCAGCCGCGCAGGCGCCGGTAAAAACGCGTGTCGTAAATGTCGTGCTCGTGATCGTCGGGCAGATGCGCTTCGTGCGCCTCGCGTTTGCGCTCGGGCAGCAGGTGATAGCCGAGCAGCGGAATCAGCACCACCGCGGCGAGCCACGAGGCGATCAGCGCGATCGCCGACACTTCGAAAATCGAGCGCGTGTATTCGCCGGTGCTCGACTTGGCCAACGCGATCGGCAGAAAGCCGGAGACGGTGACGAGCGTGCCGGTCAGCATCGGAAACGCGGTGCTGGTGTACGCATAGGCCGCCGCGCGCGTGCGGTTCCAGCCTTGCTCCAGCTTCACCGACATCATCTCGACCGCGATGATCGCGTCGTCGACGAGCAGTCCCAAGGCGAGCACCAGCGTGCCGAGCGACACCTTGTGCAGGCCGATATCGAACAGATACATGCATAGCGCGGTGACGGCGAGCACCACCGGGATCGAGATCACGACCACCATGCCGGTGCGCACGCCGAGCGAAACCAGGCTCACCACCAGTACGATCGCGACCGCTTCGGCGACGGCTTCGAGAAAGTCGTCGACCGAATGCGCGACCGCGTCCGGCATGCTCGACACTTCGACCAGTTGCAAGCCGGCGGGCAGCGCACGGCGCAATTGCACCATCTGCAGATCGAGCGCCTTGCCGAGGCGGATCACGTCGCCGCCCGGCTGCATCGTCACGCCAATGCCGAGCACGGCCTTGCCGCCGGCGCGCATTTGCGTGGCGACGGGGTCGTCGTAGCCGCGTTTGATCGTGGCGATGTCGCCGAGACGGAACGAGCGGTTGTTGATGCGGATCAGCGTGTCGGCGAGCGCGTTGACGTCCTTGAACTGGCCGGTGGGGCGCACGAACACGCGGTCGTCCGTGGTGGTCAGCGTGCCGGCCTGCGACACGCTGTTCTGCGAATTGATGGCCTGGCCGAGCTGCTGCGGCGAGATCCCGAGGCGCGTGAGTTGCGTGTTGGCGATCTCGATGTAGATGTGCTGATCCGGGTCGCCGAAATAATCGACCTTGCCGACGCCCGGCACGCGCAGCAGCACCGTGCGCAACTGGTCCGCGTAGTCGTGCAGTTGCGCGGGAGAAAAGCCGTCGCCTTCGAGCGTGTAGATGTTGGTGTAGACGTCGCCGAATTCGTCGTTGAAGAACGGGCCTTGAATACCTTGCGGCAGCGTCGCCGCAATATCGCCGACTTTCTTGCGCACCTGATACCAGGTCTCGGGCACGTCCTTGACCGCCGCCGAGTCCTTCATGGAGAAGAACATCAGCGATTCGCCGGGGCGCGAGTAGCTGCGCACGAAATCGATGGCGGGCGTCTCCTGCAATTTGCGGCCGATGCGGTCCGTGACCTGTTCCTGCATCTGGCGCGCGGTGGCGCCCGGCCAGAAGGTGCGGATCACCATCACGCGGAACGTGAAGGGCGGGTCTTCGGATTGCGCGAGCCGCGTATAGGCGAGGATGCCGAAGGCGGTCGCGAGCGCGATCAGGAAAACGACCAGCGCCTGGTGGCGCAGCGCCCATGCGGACAGGTTGAAGCGTCCTTCTTCATGCGTGGTGCTCATGAAGCGAAGTCCTCGGGATGCAGCGGTGCGATCGCGCGGACTTTTTCGCCGGCGGTCACCGTATGCACGCCTTGCAGCACGACGCGTTCGCCGTCCTTGAGGCCTTGGCCGATCACGATGGTGCGTTCGTTGTAACGCGTCACGGTCACGCGGCGCAGTTCCAGCGCGTTATCCGCGGCGCGCACGATCCACACGGCGGGTTGCGTGCCGTCGTGGAACAGCGCGGTGGCGGGCACGGTGAACGAGCCGTGCTGATTAGCCGAGGCATTAGCTTGCGCGGCGAGTTCGATATCCGCGGTCATGCCGAGGCGCACGTCCGGGCCGGGATTCTCGAGCGTGAGTTTGGCGCGATAGGTGCGGCTTTGCGGGTCGGCGGCGGGCGACAGTTCGCGCACGCGCGCGCTGAACTTGCGTCCCGGCAGCGCAGCGAGCGTGACGTTGGCGGTTTGCCCGACCGAGAGCGCGGCGAGCGCGCTTTCCGGCACGTCGCACACCACGTCGATGTCGCCGCTCCACGCGAGGTTGTAGACGGCCTGGCCCGCGGAGACGTTCTGTCCGGTGTCGGCCTGTTCGGCGGTAATCACGCCGGCGTGATCGGCGGCGAGCGTGGTGTATTGCAACTGGTCTTTCGACAACGCCGCCTGCTGCGCGGCCTGATCGCGCTGCGCGACGGCGGATGCGTACGCATTGGTGGTCTGCTCGAGTTGCGCGGGCGCGATCAGGTTTTCTTTGGCCTGTGCCTGATCGCGATCGAGTTGCTGCTTCGCATACACGAGAGCATGTTGCGCGGCGGCGAGCTGCGCCTGCGCGCTCGCGGCATTCTTCTGCGCGTCCGCCGGATCGAGCCGGGCGACGATCTGTCCGTTCTTCACGACATCGCCGAGACGCACGCGACGCTCGACGATCTTGCCGCCGACGCGAAACGACAGCGGCGTCGAATAGCGCGCCTGCACCTCGCCGGGCAAGGACGCCGCCTGCGTGGCGCTGCCGTCCGCATGCACGGCGACGGCCACCACCGGACGCGGCTCGGGCGCCGCGGCTTCTTTCTTCGAACACGCGGCCAGCGTGACGACGCCGGCCAGAACCAGCACGAATGCGGCGCGGCGCAGGCGCGCGCGATGACGATACCGATGGGACTGCGGACGCATCGCGAACGATGCGGGAAGACCGGGACGCTTCACAATTACCCCAACTCGAGACAGCGAACGAACAGGGCAAGCCGCAGCGGCCCGCCAGCGAAGACGCGCTGGCCGTTCATGCAATTGGCATACGCGACTGATTCAGAATGACGATGTGCATTCTAATACACACCTGTATTTGAATGTTAGAGTGAATTGGAATTCTTTTCAGTGCTAGACTTGCGCCCATGAAACGGCAACGACTGACACGCGAGCAGAGCAAGGACCAGACGCGCGAGCGTCTGCTCGACGCTGCGCAAGCGATTTTTATGAAGAAAGGCTTTGTCGCGGCGAGTGTCGAGGACATCGCCGGGGCGGCGGGCTATACGCGTGGCGCGTTCTATTCGAACTTCCGCAGCAAGAGCGAGTTGTTTCTCGAACTACTGCGGCGCGACCACGAGATCATGCAGGCGGGGCTGCAGGCCATTTTCGCGAGCGCGGCATCGCGTGAGGAAGCGGAGGAGCGCGTGCTGCGCTACTACAGCAACCTGCATCGCGAGAACAAGTGTTTCCTGCTGTGGGTGGAGGCGAAGCTGCTCGCGGTGCGCGACGGCCGCTTCCGGATCCGCTTTAACGCATTCGTGCACGAGAAGCTCGAGCAAATGAGCGCGTATATTCGCGAGTTTTCGGCGCGAGTCGGCACGCCGATGCTGATGCCGCCGGAGACGCTGGCGATCGGCTTGATGGGGTTGTGCGACGGCGTGCAGTTTTTCTACACGGTCGACCCGCAGAACGTGCCGGCGGAGATGGCTGAAACGGTGCTGGCGGGATTTTTCGCGCGCGTGGTGTTCGGGCGCGACGCGTAAGCGCGTTGAAACGCGCGATCAGTTGGTCGGCAACTGGGTGCAGGCGTCGGCAACCGGCGTCGCGCACACGTACGAATACTGACCGCTGTAGCGCAGCACTTCTTTGCCCACGTGCAGGACCACCTTGATGTCCGGGCAGCGTTCATAAGCGATGAAGGTCGAACAGGCCGCGGCGGACCAGCAGACCAGCGAGAACGCGATTTTTTCGAAAAGCTGAAAACGGTGTGTCATAGCGATAGCGATTGATTTACTTTCGGGCGCTATGTTACCAGAATACTAGGGTTTATACCTAGTCAAAATTCGCAATAATGCTCGCAATAAAGCCCGCCATAAGTCCGCGAAGATGACGGGAACGCCTCGGAAACCTGTCCGGATTGTCATGTTCAGGTCAGGGTTGGGACATGATCGGGTCGATACAATCGGATCGTTGGGCAAACCCGCGCGCGCCTTGCCGCACGGGTCGACACAGGCGCGAGGGGTGCGCCGGCCCGGCTTTACCGAGGCAGGAGTCGTCCAATGAACCAATTGCAGTCGATGCGCGTATTCGTCAAAGTGGCCGACCTCGGCAGTTTCGTTGGCGCGGCCGGCGCGCTGGACCTTTCCACCGCGGTCGTCACACGCCATGTCGCCGATCTGGAAGCGCGCCTCGGCACGCGCCTGCTCAATCGCACCACGCGCCGCCTGTCGCTGACGGAGTCCGGCACGACGTATCTGGAGCGCGTGCGCCACATTCTCGATGACCTCGAAGGCGTGGAGCAGATGGTGGTGGCGCGCAATCACGAGCCGGTCGGCACTTTGCGCATCGTCGCGCCGGTGGTGTTCGGGCTGCACAGCCTCGCGCCCGTGGTGCAGTCTTATGCCGCGCGTTACCCGGATGTCGTGCCCGATGTCACGCTCGCGGATCGCCATGTCGATCTGGTGGAAGAAGGCTTCGACGTCGGCATTCTGGTGGCGCGGCACATGCGCAGCGCGAGCATCGTCACACGGCGGTTGACCACCGGTTACTTGACGGTTTGCGCGACGCCTGCCTACCTGGCGCAGCACGGCACGCCGACCCGGCCCGAGCATCTGCTCTCGCATCCGTGCCTGAGCCGGCCGGCCGAACAGGGCGGCGAGGAGCGTGTGTTCACCGGACCGAACGGCGAAGTCCGCGTGCGCCCCACGAATGCGATCGTCGCGAACAATACCGAGATGCTCAGGCAGTTCGCGCTGCTGGGCATGGGCGTGGCGATCCTGCCGAGCTATCTGATCGGCCGTGACCTGGCGTCCGGGCGACTCGTGCCGCTGCTGCGCGACTACCGTTTGCCGCAGATCGAAATCACGATCGCCTATCCGAGCCGCCTGCATTTGCCGGCGAAGGTGCGCACTTTCATCGATCACCTCGTCGAGTATTTCCAGCAGCCGGGCCGGCAGGCGCGCGATCCGCGCACCGTGGCGCCGGCGCGTTCCGTGACCGAGTCGGCAAAGGTTGTTGCGGACATGGACGACTTGTCGCTGCCGGAATTGGCCGCCGACGCTGCGCGTCCTTCGCACAAGTCCGCGCGCTCGCGGATCGCGGCGTCGTCGCCGTTTTGATTTGGCGCGCGAGGGGCGTTGGCGAGTGAGGTGCGGCGTTAGGGTTTTCGGCCGAGACGTGCGCGACTGGGTTATCTTCTTCGATTCGAGCCTCGTGCAGCCGCACGAGTTCGATAACGATAAGACTACCCAGAGAGCCGAACCGCATGAACCTGAGTTTCGCCGACACGACGTTCGCCGACATCGACACGCTCGTGCACATCCGCATCGCGGCGATGCGCGAAAGCCTGGAGCGTGTCGGCCGCTTCGATCCGGTGCGCGCTCGCGAGCGCTTCGTTGCATCGTTCGATCCGGCGTTTTGCCGGTTCATTCTGATCGACGGCGCGCAAGCCGGATTCGTGCTGTTCAGGTCCCTGGCCGATCACCTCGTGCTGGACCATCTCTACATCGTCCCCACGCAGCAAGGCAGGGGAATCGGGCAAGCGGTACTAGCCGAACTGTTCGCGCAGGCGGATTCGAAATCGCTGCCGATCAAAGTAGGCGCGCTGCGCGACAGCGACTCGAATCGTTTTTATCGCCGCCACGGCTTCGTCAAAACCGGCGAAAGCGAGTGGGACATTTATTACGTGCGCGAGCCGCGCGGACGAATCTCGTAGATGAGCCACGTGCCCGCCGACGCCGCGGCGAACTGCGAGATTGATTGCCTAAATCCACACGTCGTTCGCCGCCGTCCGTTCGCTGACTTCCTCGCCGGTATTCTTCACACCGCGCGGCTCGATCAGTAGCAGCTTCACCTCGCGTTCGGCGTACGGTTTGTGCTCGGTGCCCTTCGGCACCACGAACATTTCTCCCGCCGAAATCAGCACGAAACCATCGCGCAGGTCGATGCGCAATTGCCCGTCGAGCACGATGAAGGTTTCATCGGTATCGGCGTGCTCGTGCCAGATGAAATCCCCTTCGATTCGCACCAGCTTGAACTGATAGTCGTTCATTTCGGCGACCACGCGTGCTTGCCACTGGTCGTTGAAGAGCCGCAGTTTTTCGGCGAAGTTGATGGCCTGATACGGCCGTTGAGTGATCTGTGCGTCGGACATCGCAGTGCTCCTCCTGAGCAGTTGTGTCAGGCAGGAGCGTACGGCGCAAGCCGGAGCCGGGTCTTGAACGTTTGTGCGCGCTTGTGCGGCGCGGTACGATCCGGCGCGCCTTCGCTCAGCGCGCGCCGGGCGCCGGCGAGCCGAGCATCTTCAGCCACTGCGCCGGCGCGACGCCCCAGGCGTGCTTGAAGTGCCGCGTCATGTGGCTCTGATCGGCAAAGCCGCTTGCCGCCGAGGCGTCGGCGAGCGACACACCCTTGAGCACCAGTTGCCGCACGAGATCGAGACGCCGCATGGTCAGATAGCGATGCGGACTGGTGCCGAACAGCGCGCGAAAATCGCGCGACAGACTCCAGCGGTCGCGGCCCGCGGCGGCGGCGAGTTCGTCGAGCGTGACGGCGCGATCGAGCGACGCAAGCAGGTAGTCGCGCGCCAGGGTCGCCGCGCGGTAATCCACCGGACGCGGTGTATCCGGCGCGCCCGCGACGGTGTCGAGTGCGACGGCCAGATCGTAGAGCGCGCTGTCCTGTTCGAGCGGGTCGATGGCGCTGTCCATCGCGCGCAACAGGCTCTCGGTGGCGGCGAACAGGCGCGGATCGTTCGACAGGCCGCCTTCCAGGAACGGCAGCGGCTTGCCGCCGAGCGCCTGCTGGAACAGCGCCGGATCGACATAGATCATGCGGTAGTGAAAACCGTCGCCGGTGCCGGCCTGGCCGTCGTGCGGTTCGTCGGGATGCAGCACCATCGTGCCGCCCGGCAAGCTGTTGCGGGTGCTGCCGCGATACCGAAAGCTCTGCACCCCGGCCAGCGTGCGGCCGATCGCATAGGTATCGTGCCGGTGCATCGCGTAGCCGGCCTGATGAAAGAATGCCTCGATCCGTTCGATTCCGCTCACACCGGCAGTCTGCGGCGAGCGATAAATCCAGTCGGAACCGCGCTTCTGCCCTGACGAAAGCGAAAGCGGAAGGGACGGCGGGCGCGAACCAGTCGGCGATGAAGCCGGTTCCTCGCTCATGCACCGAGCCCCGGACCGTAATTGCCGCTGATGAGGCGCGTCACCGAATCCACGTCGGCGTAATCCTGTTCCGGCAAGCCGTCGAGCATCGACAGCACTTCGTTGCTCGCGCCGGCTTCGCGCGCGGCGTCGACCAGCGCGTCCTTGTAGGTCGGAAACTGGACTTCGCTCAGAAGGTCGGTGATCTGCAGGTCAATCGATTCGCCGGGAATAGCCGATGCGGTCATGCAAGCGCTCCTGTTGATACGGTTGGACGTGATGGGTACTGGGGACGTGAGTGTTGCCGCTGAATCAGGAGCCACAGCCTGCGCGACCCGTTACTTATCGCTTTAGAAAGTGCACAGCCGCGCTCGCCATCGTCGCCGTTTCAGGACCACGAAGTCTCACGCATACAACCAGCGCGTGCATCTGCACATGCCGGCGTCAGGTCTGCAAATGCTCGTTCTGTCCGGTAAAGCTTCGATCGAGATGCCGCGATTTGGGCAGCGCGATATGTTGCCATTGTTGCGGACGATTATCGTCCGTGGCGGCGACGTCCGGCGCCGCAGGGGCGACGGGTGCTGCGTTGGCGCGTTCGGCAAGACTATTGGCGTTCGTGCCGTCCGGCGCGGTGTGAACCGGCGCGGCAAAACACGAGGCTGACAGCGTCACCATGGTCAACAGTGTCGAGGTTTTCATCGCCCGACCTCCTAAGCTCATGCGGCGCTGACAGTTGAGCAAGCGCTGTGCCGTCCCCGCGTCGAAAGGACGGCGCATGCTACACGCGGTGTTGCCGACGTGTCGCAGTCGGCGGCTAACTCGCATCTTTCATCTTAGATGCGCAAAATCTGCAGGGCGCGCACATTTGCGGCAAAACGGTATTGTAGATTTCAGATAATGGCAGAAAGCCGGCAACAACGCAGCAGCGCCGTCGCGAACGGTCGTACTACGGCATGTTGCAGTGCGGCGGACGCCGATCTAACGCAGTATGTCGAAGCGCGTCCACGGCCACGACGGCCGGTCGCGCATATAACCGTTCAGCCAGTTCCATTGCGGATGCCGCTTCATGAACGCCTGTGCGTCGAACGGCCGCCCGCACGGATGTCCCCAGCGCGCGCTGAACGCCATCTCGCGCGCCATTTCGCTGTCGACCACTTTGCCGTCGTTGGCGCCCCACGGATTGAACGGTCCGTGATCGGTGCCGCCAAAGCGCGCGTCGTCCAGTTCCAGATGCCCGCAGATGGTGCGCGAGCAGGGGTTGTCGTTGCGGTCGAGGTAGACGTCGTGATGATCGGCGATCATCTCCTTGGCCAGTTCCACGTCGATCTTGCCGTGATGCATTTCTTCGAGCTGCATGAAGCGCAGGCGCCGCGCGCCGTTCTTGCGCACGTCCGTATAGTCCTCGCCTTCGCCGAGGCATTCCTGATTGCGGATCTTCAGGTCGGTCGCGGTGTTATAGCCGCTGTAGAAACCGTCCTTGGTGCTCTCGAATCCGGAGAAGTGCAGGCCCAGTTCATAGCGCGCGATCTCGCCGGTCTTGGCGTCGCCAAGCAGCCAGCTATTCGCATAGCCGCCGTTGTTGGCGATGGCGAACATTTCGCACCATTCGCCGATGCTGTTCGCGTACTGCGACGCGCGCCGCGAACGATAGAACTCGGGCGCGCCGGCCGTGTTGTAGCCGACGAAGTTGGAGATGGTGGTTTCCGTCACCATCAGCCCGGCGGCGGTGACCCAGAAATCGGTAAGGCTGGAAATGCAGCCGGGCAAGCCTTGCATGAGGATGCGATTGCCCTGGTCCGGCACGACGTCGAAGATCACGTTGAACGCGTCGCCGGCGGCGTAGCGGTCCCACGAGTTATGCGCCATCACGATGCGGCCGTCGCGGGTCGCGCGGCCGGTGGCGATGAACGCGCTGCAATGATGCCCGCGCCGTCCGCGCCACGGCTTCACGCCGAGGTTCGGCTGCTTCTGCGACGCGTGGGTCGGCCACCAGCTTTGCAGCAGATCCATGTAGCCGTTCCACGCCAGCACTTCGGCGAACGGCAGCTGCGCGCCGTCGGCGATGCCCTGGATTTCGTCGGCGAATTCGGTGTCGAGTTTGTTGGCGAACTGGGAGACGGCGGCGTTGACGAAGGTCTCGAAGTCTTCGCCGGTGTCCCACTTCGCGAGATAGCGGGCGGTGTGGATCGCGTTGCGGATTTCGCCGGCGAGCAACTGGCCGTGTTGCTCGCCGCGATCGTACGGCTCGCCTTCAATGTGCAGGAAAATCCAGCCCGCCTGATCACGGCGCACGGCATCGGGGGACGGTTCGCTCATCTTCGCTCCGATCGAAGGACGGGCGTCTCGGTGCGCCCGTTTTGGCGTAACGCGCGCTGTCGGCGTTCGCCGCAGCGGTCTGTCCATTGTAGAAAATTTGGCGCGCTTTGCACGCGCCCCAAAGGCGGGGCGGGCGCGGCGTGAAGGCGAATTGTGTGTGGCGCCTAACGCGTCGGATTCATGCGGAAATATGCGTCGAGCAGCGAGGTTTTATAGACTACGCCGGCGAGCGTCGGATGCGCGGCGCTTTCGATCACCGGCAGGCGTTCGCCCTGAAACGCGAGGAAGTGCTGCAACGCCACGCCGAGCGGCATGTCCGGCGTGAGCACGTCGAAATGCGGCTGTAGATAATCCGCCGCGGTCTTCGCCGACGTGTCGCTGCCGTCGAGCAGATCGGAGGTGATGTCCTTGAGCGCGACCACACCGAGAAACGCGCCGGACTCGTTGGCCACGTAGAGATATTTCACCGGATATTCGAGAAACACGCGCGTCATGTCCTGCACGGTCGCGTTGGGCGGCACGACGGTTTCGGCGGGACGGATCAGCTCGCGCATCTGCGTGGCGCGCAGGCGCGAGCGCTCCTGTTCCTCGTGATTGCGGCGCAAGGTGATTTCATACATGGAGGTCTTGCCGATCGCGCGCGAGACGAAATAGGCGACCACGCAGGAGAGCATCAGCGGCAGGACGACCTGATAGCTGAGCGTCATCTCGAAGATCATCAGGATCGCCATAAGCGGCGCCTGGGTGGCGCCTGCCAGAAACGCGCCCATGCCGACCATCGCATAGGCGAACGGCGCCGACGTGCCGTGCGGCCACAGCGCGTGCATGCCCTGGCCGAACAGCGAGCCGACCACCGCGCCGACGAACAGCGTCGGCGTGAACACCCCGCCGACCGCGCCGGAGCCCGCCGTGGCCGCCGTGGCGACGAGCTTGAACACCAGCACGAGGACGAGCGCGGTCCACGTCCACGGCGAATGCAGAACCGAGTTGACGACGCTGTAGCCGTTGCCCCACACCTCGGGTGTCCAGACCGACAGAATGCCGACCACGAGACCGCCGAGCGCGAGCCTCACGGGCAGCGGCACCGGCAGCTTGCGAAAGCTTTTCTTCGACACGTCGAGCAGCCGCAGAAACTGCGGAGCCGCCGCGCCGCACAGCACGCCGAGCGCGACGAACAGCAGCACTTCGACGCCGGCCACCGGCGGAAACACCGGCATTTCGTACGGCGGTTTGTAGCCAGCGAATTCACGCATCGTGATGTTGGCGACCACCGCCGAGACCACCACGGGCCCGAAGCTTTCCATTGCGATCGAGCCGAGCACGATCTCGGTGACGAAAAACGCGCCCGCGATCGGCGCGCTGTACGCGGAAGTGATCCCGGCCGCCGCGCCGCACGCCACCAGCAAACGCAGCCGCGACGGATCGAAATGCACCCAGCGTCCGATCAGCGACGCGGCGAGCGCCGCCAGTTGCACCATCGGACCTTCACGGCCGATCGACCCGCCGCTCGAGATGGTGAACAGCGACGACACGCTGCGCCACAAGCTCAGCTTCACCGGCACCACGCCGTCGCCAATCGCGACCGCTTCCATGTAGTCGACGTGATTGCATTTGTCCGCGTGACGCTGCGCGATCAGCAGAAAGAAGCCGGCGATCAGGCCGCCCGCCGCGGGCAGCCAGATCCGCACGGTCCACGGCAAACCGCGCGCCATTTCGACGAAGCTGCCGGACTTGCCGACCACCGCGAATTGCAAGAGCGCAATGCCCTCGCGAAAGGCGATCGTCGCGAAGGCGCCCGCGACGCCGACCACGACCGACCAGATCAGCATCGTGTGGGCTTCGGACAGACGGAACAGATCTTGGGCGCGGGTGCGCAGCTTCAGCAGGAATGAAAGCACGTCGTCGGTACGGGGCGTGAAAGCGGGTGGATAAGCGCGCACGGCAACAGCATCGCGCCCGCTTTGGCGGGGGGGGCGAGACGGTGAGTGAGCGAGGGAAGAAGGCGTGGCTCAAGTCGCCGCCTTGT
>NZ_JARESO010000021.1:0-161210 GCF_046030175.1 Paraburkholderia sp. RL17-373-BIF-A | reverse complement strand
TCTGACAGGCCTTGCGCCTGTCATTCCACCCCCTGAACTACAGGGAGAGGACCAAACCAAAATGATCGCCGCAATCCCGCTATCGAACAAGGTCCGCGAGGATCGGCGAGTCCAAATTCGCCAGCGAGCGCAGAGTATATCAAACACGCCCAAACGCGAGGAGGGCCGTGCAGGAGCGCCGAAGCCCGTCCCACAAAGCAAACGGCCCAGCAGTCAAAGCCTGCTGGGCCGTGTGAACTGCCCGGGCGATCGCTCCAGCGCGTGCAGCGACCTAACGCAGCGCCCCGGCAGCCCGATAAATCCGCCTCAGAATTCCACCACCGCGAACTCAGCCTTGCCCACGTCGCACAGCGGGCAGCGCCAGTCTTCGGGAATCGCGGCGAAGCGCGTGCCCGGCGCGATGCCTTCCTCGGGCAGGCCTTCTTCCTCGTTGTAGATCCAGCCGCAAATCAGGCAGACCCAGCTCTTATATTCAGTCACTTCAATTACTTCGCTCACGACGCACTCTTCTCTAGTTCAATGCAAAATCCGCCCAGTCTGCCCCTTTTTTGGGCACGGCGGCGACCCGCAATATTACCGGAATTTGTCAATCCGGCTGAAAACGGCCGATGTGGCAGCGCCGTAAAGCGTCCGGCACCACGCCGAACCCACTCGACGGACCGCGTCACACACAGCGTGTATGCTCTGATCCGCAGCTGATCTTTTGGACCGGCGCGCCGGGGCGCCTGGCATGAACTGCGACGATCGGCCTCAGGCCACTGAGGCGCCATCGCCGCCGACATGGCCCGCGCATGACTTTCGTTTCCCAAAAAGGAGAAAAACGATGTTCAAGAACAAATGGTTGGTCGGTGCGGCATTGGCCGGATTGCTCGCCGTATCCGGTGCGGCGCAGGCCGCGAGCGTGTCGTTCGTGCAGCCGGCGGACGGCGCGACCGTCAGCAATCCCGTCCACGTGGTGTTCGGTGTCGACGGCATGAAGATCGCGCCGGCCGGCACGATGACGGAAGGCACGGGCCACCATCATCTGCTGGTGGACGGCAAGCCGCTGCCCAAGGGCGAGGTCATCCCCGCGAACGACAAGTCGCTGCACTTCGGCAAGGGCCAGACCGAAACCGATCTGACGCTGCCGCCGGGCGACCACACGCTGACGCTGCAATTCGGCGACGGCGCGCATCGTTCGTACGGTCCGGAAATGAGCAAGACCATCACGGTGCACGTGAAGTAACCCGCCGCACGAGACAGCCGGGTGGGTGCAACTGCCCGTCCGGCGTCCGCGCCATGCGCAGCCGGGCTACCCGCGTCGGGCAAGCCGGCCGTTCGATCTATCTCTTCCGGCATACAGGCACCCGCCCGTGCGCCCGGTACAATGGGCAGTTCCGACTCATCGCTGTCTTCTCCAATTCTCCATGTCGCTTTACACCATTACCGGAGCCCAACTGGCGTTCGGTCACGTCGCGTTGCTCGATCACGCGGATTTCTCTCTCGAAGCGGGCGAACGCGTCGGGCTGATCGGCCGCAACGGCGCGGGCAAGTCGTCGCTGCTGAAGATCGTCGCCGACCTGACCAAGCCTGACGACGGCCTCGTCACGCGCCAGCAGAGTCTGAGCACGATTTACGTACCGCAGGAGCCGGAGTTCGACACGGACGACACGGTGTTCGAAGCGGTCGCCGCCGGCCTCACGCACGCCCGCGCGCTGCTGGACGAATACGACGCGGTCGCCAACCAGCTCGCCGACGAGCCGGAAGGCCCGGAGCACGACGCGCTGATGTCGCGCATGAACACGCTGCAATCGGCCCTTGACCATTCGGACGCCTGGAACTGGAGCACGCGCGTCGCGACCACGCTGCAGCAGATCGGTCTGAACGGGGAGGCGCGGGTGGGCTCGCTGTCGGGCGGCATGCAAAAGCGCGTGGCGCTGGCGCGCGCGCTGGTCGTGCAGCCGGACGTGCTGCTGCTCGACGAGCCGACCAACCACCTCGACTTCGACGGCATCCGCTGGCTCGAAGACCTGCTGGTGTCGCTGCGCGCGGGCCTGCTCTTCATTACCCACGACCGCGCGTTTCTCGACCGCGTCGCCACGCGCATCGTCGAACTGGATCGCGGGCGTCTGTTGTCGTATCCGGGTAATTTCTCGGCTTATCAGACGCGCAAGGCGCAGCAGCTCGAAGTCGAGCAAGTGGAAGCGGCCAAGTTCGACAAACTGCTCGCGCAGGAAGAAGTGTGGATTCGCAAGGGCGTCGAGGCGCGCCGCACGCGTAGCGTCGGCCGGATTGCGCGGCTCGTGGAAATGCGCAACCAGCGCGCGGAACGCCGCAACGTGCAGGGCAACGTCAAGCTCGACGTCGGCCAGGGCGAGAAGTCCGGCAAGATCGTCGCCGAATTGACCGACGTCACCAAGCGCTACGGTTCGCGCACGGTGGTCGACAGCTTCACGGCCACCGTCATGCGCGGCGACAAGATCGGCTTTGTCGGGCCTAACGGTGCGGGCAAGACCACGCTGCTCAAGATGATCCTCGGTGAATTGGCGCCCGACGAAGGCACGGTGCGCATCGGCACGAATCTGCAGGTCGCGTATTTCGACCAGATGCGCGCGCAACTCGATCTGGACAAGAGCCTCGCCGATACCATCAGCCCGGGCAGCGAGTGGGTGGAAGTCAACGGCCAGAAGAAGCACGTCATGAGCTATCTCGGCGACTTCCTGTTCGCGCCGGAACGCGCGCGTTCGCCGGTCAAGTCGCTGTCGGGCGGCGAGCGTAACCGCCTGCTGCTCGCGCGTCTGTTCGCGCGTCCGGCCAACGTGCTGGTGCTCGACGAACCGACCAACGACCTCGACATTCCGACACTCGAACTGCTCGAAGAACTGCTCACGGAATACGACGGCACGGTGCTGCTGGTCAGCCACGATCGCGCGTTCCTCGATAACGTCGCGACCTCGGTGATCGCGTCCGAAGGCGGCGGCAAGTGGCGCGAGTATGTCGGCGGCTTTACCGATTGGCAGATCCAGCGCGACCGTTCGCAGCAAATGGCGCTGGACGCGCAGAAAGAAGCCGGCAAGGACGCGGGCAAAGATGCGGCCGCGGCCAAAGACAGTTCCGCGGGCCGCAATACGCAACGCGCCGCGAAGCTGTCGTTCAAGGAGCAGCGCGAACTGGAGGCGCTGCCGGAGAAGATCGCCGCGCTGGAAGCCGAGCAGAAAGCGATTGGCGCACAACTCGAAGACGGCTCGGTGTTCGCCAAAGACGCGCAGGAAGGCACGCGTTTGACGGAGCGCTATGCCGCGATCGACGAAGAACTGCTGGTCGCGCTCGAGCGTTGGGACGAGCTGGAAAACCGGCGCAAATGAGGCGCGGGGGCGGCGCGGGATGGGGCCGCGCCACCGCCGTCCCTTATCCAGACGGCCAATCCCGTGCATCGTGAATTGCCGCGCGTATCGAAATCAGTAAAATACCCCGCGAACAGGCTTCCCCGGCGTTCGCACCAGCGTCGACGTTGCCCGCCTTGTTGCACTTGCAGGGCAGGCTTCGAGCCGCCGTCGAGCGCGCCAACGGGAAGCCATGCGACAAAACAGCTTGCCCGCACTGCGGGCACCCCACCTAACCCCGTTGTTTCGTTTCGCTTTTTTTGAAACCTCAACGCATTGTCCACAGACCTGTGAACAGGACCTGTGGACAACGATGAACCGACGCACCCGAGTCAACCATGTCTACGAAAAAGCCAAACGCCGCGTATAGCGAAGCGTCGATCAAGGTGTTGAAGGGTCTGGAGCCGGTCAAGCAACGGCCCGGGATGTACACCCGCACCGAGAATCCGCTGCACATCATTCAGGAAGTCATCGACAACGCGTCGGACGAGGCCCTCGGCGGCCACGGCCGGCAAATCACGGTCACGCTGCACGCGGACCATTCGGTCTCGGTCGAGGACGACGGCCGCGGCATTCCCTTCGGTCTGCATCCGGAAGAAGGCGTGCCGGTCGTCGAGATCGTTTTCACGCGTCTGCACGCGGGCGGCAAGTTCGACAAAGCCGCCGGCGGCGCGTACACGTTTTCGGGCGGCTTGCACGGCGTCGGCGTGTCCGTCACCAACGCGCTGTCCACGCGCCTCGACGTTACCGTGTGGCGCGACGGCAAGATCGCCGAACTGAGTTTTGCCAATGGCGACGTCGCCAAGGAACTCGAAGTGCGGGCCGCCACGAAAGGCGACAAGAAATCCGGCACGCGTGTCACCGCGTGGGCCAATCCCAAGTACTTCGATTCGCCGAACCTGCCGCTCGGCGAACTGCAACGTCTGCTGCGTTCGAAAGCCGTGCTGCTGCCGGGCGTCGAAGTCACGCTGATCAACGAGAAAACCGGCGAACAGCAAACCTGGAAATACGAAGACGGTCTGCGCGGCTATCTGCTCGAAGGCATGAACGGCAGCGATCTGCTGATTCCGCTGTTCGAGGGCGAGCGCTATGCCGAAAACTCGCGCGCGAGCGAAGAGACGTTCGCTGAGGGCGAGGGCGCCGCATGGGTGGTCGCGTGGAGCGAGGAAGGTACGCTCATGCGCGAGTCGTATGTCAACCTGATTCCCACGCCCGCGGGCGGCACCCACGAATCCGGTTTGCGCGACGGTCTGTACCAGGCGGTGAAGAGTTTCGTCGAGTTGCACAACCTGCAGCCGAAGGGCGTCAAGCTTCTCGCTGAAGACGTGTTCGCGCGCGTGTCGTTCGTGCTTTCCGCGAAGGTGCTCGATCCGCAATTCCAAGGGCAGATCAAGGAGCGCCTGAATAGCCGCGACGCGGTCAAGCTGATGTCGTCGTTCGCGCGGCCGGCGTTGGAGTTGTGGCTGAATCAGCACGTCGAGCACGGCAAGAAGCTCGCCGACCTCGTCATCAAGCAGGCGCAGGCGCGCACGCGCGCCGGGCAGAAGGTCGAGAAGCGCAAGAGCTCGGGCGTCGCGGTGCTGCCGGGCAAGCTGACCGATTGCGAATCGACGGAAATCGGCCGCAACGAACTGTTCCTCGTCGAGGGCGACTCGGCGGGCGGCTCCGCGAAGATGGGCCGCGACAAGGAATATCAGGCGATCCTGCCGCTGCGCGGCAAGGTGCTGAACACGTGGGAAACCGAGCGTGACCGCCTGTTCGCCAACAACGAGGTGCATGACATCTCGGTGGCGATCGGCGTTGATCCGCACAGCCCTGACGACAAAGTCGACCTGTCGAATCTGCGCTACGGCAAGATCTGCATTCTGTCGGACGCGGACGTCGACGGCTCGCACATTCAGGTGCTGTTGCTCACGCTGTTCTTCAAGCATTTCCCGCAGCTGATCGAACGCGGACATGTGTGCGTGGCGCGTCCGCCGCTGTTCCGGGTCGACGCGCCCGCGCGCGGCAAGAAGCCGGCGCAGAAGCTGTACGCGCTCGACGAAGGCGAACTCGAAGCGATTCTCGACAAGCTGCGCAAGGACGGCGTGCGCGACACGCAATGGTCCATCAGCCGCTTCAAGGGTCTCGGCGAAATGAGCGCGGAACAGTTGTGGGACACCACGATGAACCCCGACACGCGGCGCCTCTCCCCGGTGGCGCTCGGCGAACTCGACTACGACGCCACGGTCGCGCGCATGACGATGCTGATGGGCAAGGGCGAAGCGGCGTCGCGCCGCAGCTGGCTGGAAGAAAAGGGCAACGAAGTGGAAGCGGATATCTGAGCGCTTTTTAAAGCGCACTCGCTCCGCACGAAAACTTCACGCCAAACACGGATACGGAATCTAGATGGACGACGATAACACTCTCGACCTTTTCACTGAGCCGCCGCCCCCGGAGGGCGACTTTCTCACGCTCGGCAACTACGCGGAACGCGCGTATCTCGACTATGCGGTGAGCGTGGTCAAGGGCCGCGCGCTGCCGGATGTGTGCGACGGCCAGAAGCCGGTGCAGCGCCGCATCCTGTTCGCGATGAACGACATGGGTCTGTCCGACAACGCGAAGCCGGTCAAGTCGGCGCGCGTGGTCGGCGACGTGCTCGGTAAGTATCACCCGCACGGCGACCAGTCCGCGTACGACGCACTGGTGCGTCTCGCGCAAGACTTTTCGATGCGCTATCCGCTGATCGACGGCCAGGGCAATTTCGGTTCGCGCGACGGCGACGGCGCGGCGGCAATGCGGTACACGGAAGCGCGCCTCACGCCGATCGCGAAGCTGCTGCTCGATGAAATCAACCAGGGCACGGTCGATTTCATGAAGAACTACGACGGCGAGTTCGACGAGCCGAGGTTGTTGCCGGCGCGCTTGCCGTTCGTGCTGCTGAACGGGGCGTCCGGCATCGCGGTGGGTCTGGCCACGGAAATCCCGTCGCACAATCTGCGCGAAGTCGCGGGCGCCACCGTTGCCATGATCCGCAATCCGAAGATCTCGCACGCGGAATTGATTCAGCACATTCCGGGTCCGGACTTCCCGGGCGGCGGCCAGATCATTTCGAGCGAAGCGGAAATCTCCGCGGCGTACGAATCCGGCCGCGGCAGCCTCAAGGTGCGCGCGCGCTGGAAGATCGAAGAGCTCGCACGCGGCCAGTGGCAACTGGTGATCACCGAACTGCCGCCGAATACGGCCGCGCAGAAAGTGCTCGAGGAGATCGAAGAGCAGACCAATCCGAAGATCAAGCTCGGCAAGAAGGCGCTCACGCCCGAACAGTTGCAGACCAAGCAGACCATGCTGGCGCTGCTCGACGCGGTGCGCGACGAGTCCGGCAAGGACGCGCCGGTGCGTCTTGTGTTCGAGCCGAAGTCGAGCCGCATCGATCAGACCGATTTCGTCAATACGCTGCTCGCGCATACGAGCCTGGAATCCAACGCCTCGCTGAATCTGGTGATGGTCGGTGGCGACGGCCGGCCGCGTCAGAAGGGCTTGAGCGAAATCCTGCACGAGTGGATCGCGTTCCGTTTTGCCACGGTCACGCGCCGCACGCGGCATCGTTTGTCGAAGGTCGACGACCGGATTCACATCCTCGAAGGCCGGATGATCGTCTTTTTGAATATCGACGAGGTCATCCGCATCATCCGCGAATCGGACGAGCCGAAGGTCGCGTTGATGGCCGCGTTCGGCCTGTCCGATCGTCAGGCCGAGGACATTCTTGAAATCCGGCTGCGTCAGTTGGCGCGGCTCGAGAAGATCAAGATCGAGAAGGAACTCGCCGAACTGAAAGACGAGAAGGCCAAGCTGGAAGAACTGCTCGGCAGCGAATCGGCGATGAAGCGCCTGCTCATCAAGGAAATCGAAGGCGACGCCAAGCAGTACGGCGACGAGCGCCGCACGCTGATCCAGCAGGAAAAGCGCGCGACGTTCGAAGCGCGCGTGGTCGATGAACCGGTGACGGTCGTCGTCTCGCAGAAGGGCTGGGTGCGTGCGCTGAAGGGCCACGGCCTGGACGCGGCGGGCTTCACGTTCAAGGCCGGCGACGGCCTCTATGCGGCCTTCCAGTGCCGCACGCCGGACACGCTGGTCGCGTGGGGCAGCAACGGCCGCGTCTATTCGGTTGCGGTGGCAATGCTGCCGGGCGGCCGCGGTGACGGTGTGCCGGTCACGTCGCTGATCGAACTGGAGTCGGGCAGCCATCTGATGCATTACTACGCGGCGTCCGCGGATCAGGCGTTGCTGCTTGCTTCGAGCAACGGCTTCGGCTTCGTTGCCAAGGTCGGCGACATGGTGAGCCGCGTGAAGGCCGGCAAGTCGTTCATGACGATCGACGCCGGCGCCGCGCCGCTCGCGCCGATGCCGATGCTGCCGGACGCGACGCACATTGCGTGTCTCTCCTCGGGCGGGCGTTTGCTGGTGTTCGGCCTCGACGAGATGAAGACGCTCTCGGGCGGCGGCCGCGGCGTCACGCTGATGGGCCTCGACGACAAGGAAACGCTCGTGCAGGCGCTGGCCATCAATAACGCGGGTGTCGTGTTGATCGGCACGCGCCGTGGCGGCCGCGTCGACGAAGAAAAGGTGAGCGGCGCCGCGCTCGCGCCTCATATCGGCAAGCGGGCGCGCAAGGGCCGCGCGCCTGAGAGCAAGATGAAGCTCGAAGGCATGCGTCCCGTGCTGGCCGTTTAACAAAGCTTGACGCTGGAACGCGGCAAGCGTCTGCTAGCATGCGAGGCGCTTGTCGTGCGTAGTACAAAACCGGGGAGCAGCATCGCCATTGCAGTGGGCATGCTGCGATAACAACTACAAAAACGGCGTGAAAGCCACGAATGCCATGGAACTGCGTGCATAGCGCGCGGTCGAATGCGCTCAATAGCCGCTCGTTATACGCGGTGTGGCGTCGTCGGGAGAGGAAAACAACATGAACAAGGCTATCGAACTCGCGCTCTTTCTCCATCTACTCGCGGTTGCGGTGTGGGTAGGTGGGATGGTGTTCGCGCATTTCTGTCTGCGCCCGGCAATTGCCGATCTCTCGCCTCAATTACGCTTGCCGTTGTGGGAATCGGTGTTCGGCCGCTTCTTCAATTGGGTCGCCGCCTCCGTGCTGGTGATTCTCCTCACCGGCGGCTTCCTGCTGATGCAATTCGGCGGTGGGCATGCCACCTGGCCGCTGCATGCCATGGCCGGCCTCGGCATTGTGATGATGCTGATCTTCGGGCACATCCGTTTCGCCGTGTTCCCGCGCATCCGCCGCGCAGTGCAGGCGCAAAAATGGCCGGATGGCGCGCGGGCCGTCGGCACGATCCGTCGTCTGGTGCTGATCAATATCGTGCTTGGCGTGGTGACGATCGGCGTCGCGGTGCTGTCGCGCGGCTTCTAAAATTTTGCAATTGCCCGTTTGAAGTCCGATCGCCGCGTGGTGACACCGCCGCGCGGCGCACCCTTGAAGCCTCGCCATCATGGAGCGAAGCGCCGCTGCGCCGTCTAGATCAGCGCGCCATACGCGAGCCACAGCCCGCACACCACCGCGACCGTCCCGTACACCACGTACACCGGCACCTTCAGCTTGGCGAAGCACATCGCGGAGAACAACGCGGTCAGCAGATAAACCGGTTTGAACGGCACATGCGCGGCAATGCGCAGCACGGCCACCGCGAGAAACGCGGTGGTGACGGCGCGCAGGATCCGCATGCCGTGCTCGAAGCGCGGATTGGCCTTCAATTGATGCAGATGCCGCTGTGCCAGCACGACGAGGCACCCCGACGGCACGAATAACGCGAGCGTGGCAATCAGCGCGCCCACCCAGCCATCCACCAGATAGCCGAAGAACGGCACCACGTTCAACAGCGGCCCGGGCGACAGCGGCGACAGCGAGAACGCCAGCGTGAAGTCGTTATCGGAGACGCCGATCGCCGGCGTGACGAACAGCGTCTTGAGCACCGGCAATGCCGAGAAGCCGCCGCCGAACAACGTCATGCCGGCACCCGCAAGCCGCGGCCACAACAGCGCCAGTTCATAGCGATGCGGCAACGGCATCGCGAACAACACGAGAAACACGCTCAGGGCGGTCAGCATCTGCCAGTCGCCGCGCGCGAACGACACGACGACGCGCGAGTTCCGAACCGGGCTCACCAGCCAGCCGGTGCCGAAGGCCGCCCCGAGCATGACGACATAAGCGGCCGGACTGCGCGCATAGAAGAGCGCGATGCAACCCAGCACCGCCGCGCCCCATTCGAGTTTGCCGCGCACCAGCGCGCGCGTCTGTTTGTACCAGGTGATCGCGATCAGCGTGGCCAGCACGACACTGAAGTGATTGAGCAAGGTTTGCGAGGCGGCGGCGCGCACGAACGGCGTGCGATAGAAGATCGCGAACAATGTCATCAGCATGAAGAAGGGCAGCACGCTGGCAATGCCCGCGACCCAGGCGCCGGCGCGTCCGCGCAGCGCATGTCCGAGTTGCACGGCGACATTGCAGCCTACCGGGCCGGGCACCATCCAGGCGAGTGCGATCAGATCGGAGAAAGCGACGCGCGAGAGGCGTCCTTCGCGTTCGACATAATGGTTTTCAAGTTGCGCCATGAGCGCGAGGCCGCCCCATGACAGCGCGGACAGGCCGAATACGACCCGAAACAGCGTCCATAGCGGTTCCCGTTCGCCTCGTCGGGCAGCATCCTGGCTCGTGATCATCTGCATGGCGCCACGAGCGCCCGGCAGGCGGCCGCTCGTCCTTTGAGATCATCGTTTAGTGGTTTTGACGCGGCCGGCGGGCGGCATCGCGCTGTGATGCAGTACAGCGAGAATGTAGCCGGTTTTGCGGCGCTGCGGGTAGATGACCCGTGACGACCCGCTGCGTGCGCCGCTCAGGTGTTGGTGCTGGACACGCTGCTGGCGCTGTCGGCTTCGTGCGCGGTGCGGCGGCCCGTCATGCCGCAGACGCCGAAACGTTCGAGCAGCGCCGGAATCGCGTCCACCGGAACTGGACGCGAGAACAGGAAGCCTTGCGCCTCGATATGGCCGAGCGCGGCGAGCCACGCGATCTGCTCTTCGGTCTCCGTGCCTTCGACTACCACCGTGAGCCCGAGCGAACGCGCCAGATTGACGATCGCGGTGACCATCACGCAGACGCTGCGGTCGCCCGGAATTGCCTGGATGAACGAACGGTCCACCTTCAACGTATCCACCGAGAAGCGGTTCAGATAAGACAGCGACGAATAGCCGGTGCCGAAATCATCGAGCGCGATGCGCACGCCGAGACGCTTCAACGCGAAGATCTTCTCCGAGACGAGTTCGGGATACTCCATCATCGCCGTTTCGGTGATTTCGAGCTCGAGGCGGCGCGCGGAGATACCGCTTTCCTCGATGGCGTGCGAGATCGTTTCGTACAGGTCGCCGCGCCAGAACTGCACTGCCGAGATGTTCACCGCCAGCGACAGCGTGTCGTAGCCCTGTTGCTGCCACAGCGCGAGTTGCCGGCAGGCGGTCTCGATCACGAAGTCGCCGATCGGCACGATCAGGCCGGTCGACTCGGCAACCGGAATGAACTCGTTGGCCGGAATCAAACCGTGCTGCGGATGATTCCAGCGCACCAGCGCCTCGAAGCCGGTAATGCAGCGGCGCGTCAGATCGATCTTCGGCTGATAGGCGAGGAACAGTTGCCCTTCGGCGAGCGCGACGCGCAACTGCTGTTCCCACTTCATCAAATGATCCGCGCGATGCGACAGTTGCGGCGAATAGAACTGATAGCAGTTCTTGCCCGCGTCTTTCGCGCTGTACATGGCGAGGTCGGCTTTTTTCAACAGGTCGATCTCGCTTTCGTTGGTGACGGAGTAGAGCGCAATGCCGATGCTCGCATGCAGCACGAACGAACTGCCGCGCACTTCGAACGGCTTGGCGAACGCTTCGGCCGCGGCTTCGGCGAGCGCGACGGCGCGCTTCTCGACGTCGTCGCCCTTGATCACGACGACGAATTCGTCGCCGCCGATGCGGCTTAACGCGCCGCCTTCGCCGACCGCGGTGGCGAGCCGTGAGGCCGTCATTTGCAGCACGATGTCGCCGGCGTTGTGGCCGAGCGTGTCGTTGACGGTCTTGAAGTTGTCGAGATCGATAAAGAGAATCGCGAGGCGGCCGAGGTTGGCCTGCTGCGCCACGTCGTGCCGCAGCGTTTGCAAGGTCGCGTAGCGGTTGCGCAGACCGGTGAGCAGATCGTATTCGACCAGATGCGTCATCTCGCGCTCGCGGCCGAGCAGTTTGCCGATCAGGCCGGTGGCCACGGCGAAGAAGCTCAGCATGGCGAGCGAGATGAAGCCCGCCATCAGCAGATAGACGTTGCGTGTGTGGTTGTAGTCGGCGAATTCTTCGGCTTGCGAGAGACCCACCAGCACGCCGAGCGGATAACCGTCGATATGCCGGTACGACACGATGCGCGTGACGTTGTCGATCGAATCGATGTAGGTGCCCGACACATGCTCCGAGGTCGGATACGAGCCGCTCGCAGAGAACGCGCCGTTGGCGGTTTCGGCGCTGCCGGTGCGCCGCGCGAGCACGGTGCCGTTGTCCGAGATCACCGCGATCACGCCTTCGCGGCCGATGGCCGCGTTGTTGTAGAAGTCGGTGGTGAAATAGCTGGGATCTTCGGAGACCACCACGACGCCCGCGAACGAGCCGTCCGGATGATTCAGACGCCGCGTCATCTGCAATGTCCAGTGGCCGGACACGCGACCGAGCACCGGCTTGCTGATATACAACTGGTCGTCGTTCTCGTGTTCGTGGACCTTGAAGTGTTCACGGTCGGATAGATCGATGCGCCTGGGATTGAGTTCGGCGGTGTTGGCGATCAGCGTGCCGTGCTCGTCGATCAAGGACACCTGCACTAGCGTCTCGCTTTGCACTACGCCTTTTTCCACTGTGCTGGCGAGATCGAAATGATTCGGCGTCTTCTCGAACTCGAATTTGACAAAGCGGGTGATCTGATCGACCTGGTGAATCGCCTTGACCGTGTGCTGCTCCAGCGCCGCGGAGAGAATCGCAGCAGAGGCCATGGCTTCACGATAAGTGGCTTCTTTCTCGACCGACAGACGCGCGAAGATCACCGTCCAAAGCAGGATCAGGACCAATACGCCGAGCGCGGGAATCGCGAGCAAAGCGCGCCGGCGCGACACTGCGGGATCGCGCCGGGCTTTGGCTTCGCGCTGGTCGGAGAAGCGGGATTGACTCATCGGGCGGCCCGTGCGTGGGTGCCGGCCGGTTGCAAACGAACGAGCGTCGACTGCGCTGATTTCATGAGTGGCTGCATGGTGACCAAGGTGCCGGAACTGCTGCGCAGAAGAGATAAGCGTGGCGCCGTGCCTGACCATCCGCAGGTCATCGGGTACGTCTCGATATTACTTAATGCCACTGGATTAAGGAAGAGGCCGGGCATCGGGTATACGAGGGCGCGGCAAGCTGGCCGGTGCGGCGATTTTGACACCCCGTGCGGCCAATCTTGAGGCGGCCGCTGCGCTGTCGTGTTCGAGTATTTCATCGGGAATCGGCGGCGAGGCGCGCCGGCATTCAGGTGTGCCAGGCCTTTAACAGGCCTCTTCCAATGCAAGGCGCATTTAATCGCGCAAACGATGCGGCGTTTTGTGGTCAAGCGCGGCCAGGCAGGGCGAACCCTATGCCGCCTTCTTCGGTTGCATGCCAGACACATGAACGAGGCAAGGGGCGTGCCGATCAGGGCAAGCGAAACGTGCCGTCGACAATCGTCACCGACGGGCCGCCGATCCATGTCTTGCGGCGTGCGTCGTCGTAGTGCACGGAAACCTGGCCGGCTCGGCCCAGCGCGGTGCCTTGACGGGCTGAATAGTGCGTGCCCGGGCGCAACTGCTGGGCGCTCAGCAGGCCGGCGAGCGCCGCATTGGCGCTGCCTGTCACAGGGTCTTCACCGATGCCGAAACTACCGCCGGCCATCAGGCAGCGCACCTCGAAAGTGGCCGGGCCGCCGGCCTCGTGCGGGCCGTAGACGGCGAGGCCATGCGTATTGACCGAACGCACGATGTCGGCTAACGCGGCGGCATCGGGTTCCAGCGCGAGGCATTCACGCGCCGAATTGACGCGCACCACGAGCCACGGCGCACCATTGTCGACCGCGCAGGGCGTCGCGCTGAAATCGATCGCGTCGCTACGTAAAGCCGTAGAGAGCGCCGCGTAGCGATCCTCGGCAAGCGGCGTGACTCGCGCGGGCGGCGCGGCGAAGGCCCACGCGCCGTCCGCTCCGGGCAGCGCCTCGAGTTCGACGAGTCCCACGCCGCATTGCTGCACGAGCTTGCCGGCCTGCTTCGGCTGATAGCCGCTTTCGCGCAGCGCGTGCGCGGTGCCGAGCGTCGGATGACCCGCGAACGGCAGTTCCCCATGCGTGGTGAAGATGCGCACGCGATAGTCGGCGGCCGGGTCGGTCGGCTTCAACAGGAAAGTCGTTTCGGACAGATTGGTCCAGTGGGCGATGGCCTGCATCAGATTCGCATCGAGTGCATCGGCATCGAACACGACGGCAAGCGGATTGCCTTTGAACGGCACCGACGTGAACACGTCGACTTGTTTGAAACGGACAGTGTGAGCGGGCATCGGGCGCGGTCCAGCGAATCAAACGGATGGATAGGGTTGGCGGATTCTATCCGTTGACGGCGGAACGATCTACCTCGCCACAAATGCAAAACGCGCCGCGGGTGGCTGACACCTCGCGACGCGTTCCTGTTCCGCTGCGCCGGATGAACCGGCGGCGTCGACTGCGTTACTCGACTTCGGCGATCATCTCGATCTCGACGCACGCGCCGAGCGGAATCTGCGCGACGCCGAATGCCGAACGCGCATGCTTGCCGCGTTCGCCGAACACGTCGGCGACCAGTTCGGACGCGCCGTTGGTGACCAGATGCTGTTCGGTAAACTCGAGCGTCGAGTTGACGAGGCTCATCAGCTTGACGATGCGCGTGACGCGGTTCAGATCGCCGACATGCGCGTGCAGCGTGGCGAGCAGGTCGATGGCGATCGAGCGTGCGGCGGCTTTGCCTTCCTCGGTCGTGAGGGTGGCGCCGAGCTTGCCGGTCCATACCTTGCCGTCCTTCTTGGCGATATGTCCGGAGAGATACACCGTGTTGCCGCTTTGCGCGCTCATCACATACGCGGCAGCCGGTGCGCCGGCGGTCGGCAGTTCGATGCCCAGTTCCTCGAGCCTGTCGTAAATATTCGTTTGAGCCATGGTGTGTCCTTCGTTAGTAGTGGAATTCGCTGGATGCGGGCCGGGCGAAAATCGCGCAAACCGCGCGCAAACAAGCGCGCGGCAGCGTTTAGATTTTCGCGCGGATCAGCGCGCCGAGACGCGACACGCCTTCGTCGATTTTGGCCGGCGGCACCGTCACGAACGACAGGCGCAGCGTGTTGTGTTGCGCTTCGCTCGCGAAGAACGGACCGCCCGGCACGAACGCGACGTTCTGCGCGACAGCTTCTTCCAGCAGCTTCATGCTGTCGATCTGCGCGGGCAGATTCACCCACACGAACATGCCGCCTTCCGGGCGGTTCCAGCTTACGCCTTCCGGCATGTAGCGTTCGAGCGAGGCCAGCATGGCCGCGCATTGATTGCGATACAGTTCGCGGATGGTCGGTACGTGCGTGTCGAGGAAGCCGTCCTTGATCACTTCGTACACGATGCGCTGCGTGAAGCTCGGCGTGTGCAGATCCGTGGCTTGCTTGGCTTGCACGAGTTTGAAGATCAACTCTTCCGGCGCGATGATGTAGCCGACCCGCAGGCCCGGCGCCAGCACCTTCGAGAACGAGCCGAGATGGACGATGTGGTCAGGCGCCATCGACAGCATGGTGGGCAGCGGTTCGCCCGCGTAGTCGAGCGCGCCGTACGGATCGTCTTCGATCACCGGGAACGGCGCGGTCTTCGCGAACTCGGCGAGCGCGCGACGGCGTTCGACCGGCAGGCGGCGCCCCGTCGGGTTCTGGAAGTTGGGTTGTGCGTACAGGAGGCGCGCGCCGGCCGTCAGCTCGGGCGTGAGCCCTTCGGGGACGAGGCCCTGTTCGTCGGTCGGCACTTGCACGTAGCGCGGCTCGTACATGGAGAACGATTGCAGCGCGCCGAGGTAGGTCGGCGTTTCGACCAGCACCGGGCTGTCTGGACATACCAGCACCTTGCCGAGAAGGTCGAGCGCCTGCTGCGAGCCGGTCGTGATCAGCACCTGAGTCGGACGAATCTGCGCGCCGTTCACCGAATAGCGCTTCGCGACCCATTCACGCAGCGGCAGAAAGCCTTCGGTCGCGCTGTATTGCAGCGCCGCGGCGGGTTCGTCGCGCAGAATGCGGTCCGCTGCCGCGCGCATGCGTTCGGCCGGGAAGGTCGCCGGCGAAGGCAGGCCGCCCGCGAACGAAATGACTTCGGGCCGCTCCGTGACCTTCAGAATCTCGCGAATCGCCGAGCTCGTGAGCTTGCGTGCGCGTTCGGACAATTGCCACGTGGGGGCTTTCAAGTCGCTTTGGTCCATGGTCTCCTCTGCTGGTACTGGAACCGGTCAAAACTTCAATTATCGCGCGAGTCGGCGACCCGCGCGCGCTGCTTATTTAAGGGTCCGTAGACCGTCGGGTGTTTCAAATTCGGCGGTGAGCGCCGGGGCACCTTCCGTGGGCTGCAACTCGATCAGATGCGCTGCGCCGAGCCAACGCAGTTGCGCCGCCACCGTATCGGCTTGCGGATGCGCGCCTTTCAAGGCTTTCAGCGAAATCTCCGTTTCCGGCAAGGCCGTGGACGGATGGTTCGTCGTATCCCACTGGATCAACGAGGGCAGCACGCCGTCGCCGATGCCTTGCCAGGCGGGGAACGCGCCGTCGTCGGGTACGGTCAGGCTCCACGTGAAATCGCCGCGCGTCATTGGCACGACAGGTGGAATGCGCTGCGGATACTGCGCCTGCCACGTCGGCAGGTGTTTTGGCCGCTCGACCCGGGCGACCCAGTGCGACAGATACGGTCCGTTTTCGAGCCGCGCGTGCGTTGCCGGGTCGTCGAGGGCAAAGAGGCGCGGGCGTGGCGCGCTGCCGTCGGCTGGCGCAGTGGCCAACGACGCCGCCTGCGGATCGACCGCGATCACTTCCAGATACACGCCGCCCCACAGATTCAGCAGACGGTTGTGCGTGCGCATCAGCGGATGCGCGCCGCCGCCGGCCGGTGCGACGCCGAGCGTATCGGCGACGTACTGCGTGCCCTCGTCGAGGGTGCGGGCGGAAATGACGAGGTGATCGAGGCGGAGCGGATGAGCAGTCATGACGGATCGGGGAAACGGTTTCTGCGGTAAACCGGAGCGTGCCGGGTGTCGCGGCAACGCTGCCGGGGCCGTAAGCATAACCGTTTGCCGGATCGGCGGGCCATGCGGATGGGTGTTCGGCAGGGTTTTGCCGGAGAGCGCGTGGGCGTGGTGAGGCTTGCCGTGCCGCATTCCATCCTTTACTGCTCTCAAATGTAACGACGCCGACCGGCACAGTAACGGTACAATCCATTCGATACTGTTCGGTACAGTTGGAGCCCGTCATGTCCGTCCCGCTCGCCCAGATTCCCGCCCCGCACGACACGGCCTCGCTGACGCTGGTCGAGCAGCTCGTCCAGTGGGCGCGCCGCCGTATCGAGGAGCGCGTGTTCCGCCCCGGCATGCGCATGCCGTCGATCCGCAAGCTCGCGCTCGACAAGGGCGTGTCGCGCTTCACCGTGGTCGAGGCGTATGAACGGCTGGTGGCGCAGGGTTTTCTGGAGTCGCGGCGCGGCTCCGGGTTCTATGTGCGCGAGCGGCTGGGCGCGTCGGCCAGCACCGAGATTCATCCGCTCACCGAGGCGGCGCCGGCGCCTGCCACGATCGACGTGGTCTGGCTGCTGCGCAACATGCTGCACACCGGCGCGCGGCCCGAGCGCAGTCCCGGCCTCGGCTATCTGCCGGCGCGCTGGCTCGACGGCGACCTGATCACCAATGCGCTGCGCACGCTCGGCCGGCAAAGCGGCGCGCAGATGCTCGGCATCGGCACGCCGCTGGGTTTCCTGCCGCTGCGCCAGCAATTGCAGACGCGGCTCGAGGAACTGGAGATCGGCGCATCGCCGGATCAGATCGTGATGGTGTCCGGCATCACGCAGGCCATCGACCTGATCTCGCGAATCTACGTCAAGCCGGGCGATGCCGTGATCGTCGGCGATCCGGCGTGGTTTCAGATGTTCGGGCGTTTCGCGTCGCAGGGGGCGCGGCTGGTCGGCATGCCGTATACGCCGGACGGCCCGGATCTCGACTCGCTCGAGTCGCTCGTGCAGACGTGGCGGCCGAAAATGCTGGTGATCAATTCGGTGCTGCAAAACCCGACCGGCACGTCACTCACAGCGGCCCAGGCGTTCCGCATTCTGCGTCTTGCCGAAGCGTACGATTTCATCGTCGTCGAGGATGATATTTATGGCGATCTATGTCCGCCGAGCTATCCGGGCACGCGCCTGGCGAGCCTCGACCAGTTGAAGCGCGTGATCTACCTCGGCAGTTTTTCGAAGACGCTCGCGCCGAATCTGCGGGTCGGTTTCGTCGCCTGCGCGCCTGAAGTGGCCACGGCGGTCAGCGACCAGAAGATGCTGGTCGGCATGACGAGCCCGGAACTGAACGAGCGTGTGCTGTACAAGATCCTGACCGAGGGCCACTACCGGCGGCATGTCGAACGGCTGCGTGTGCGGCTCGACGGCGTGCGCGAGAAATCCGTGCGGATGCTGGAGAAGACCGGCCTGAAGCTGTTCCTGACGCCCATGGCCGGCATGTTCCTGTGGGCCGACACGGGCGTCGACGCCGACGCGCTGGCGGCCGCCGGCCACGAGGCCGGTTTTCTGCTGACGCCCGGCAGCCTGTTTTCCCCGCAGCAGTCGTCGACCACCTGGATGCGCTTCAATATTTCCAACTGCGGCGATCCGGAGCTGGCAACCTTTTTGTGCCGTTATCTCGACAGCGTGGCGCGCCGCGCCTCTTGAAAGCGCGCCGGCTTGCCCCCAATTACGCGGACAATCCGGCGGCCGGCGCATCCGGCGGCCGGCGCTTCGGCCCAGCGGCGGCGGCCCACCGGCGTTCCGCCGGCGGCAAGCCGGCAGGCCGCAGCGAACGGCGCCGCGCCTGACTTGAACCCCCATTCGCAACAGAGAGGAAGTCCGACCATGGCACAAGAAACCATGAGCTTTCAGGCAGAAGTGAAACAGCTTCTGCACCTGATGATCCATTCGCTGTACAGCAACAAGGAAATTTTCCTGCGCGAGCTGATTTCGAACGCGTCCGACGCGGCCGACAAGCTGCGCTTCGAAGCGATCGAAAACAGCGCGTTGTACGAAAACGATCCGAACCTGCGGATTCGCGTGTCGTACGACAAGGCCGCGCGCACCATCACGCTCGACGACAACGGCATCGGCATGAGCCGCGACGAAGCGATCGCCAACCTCGGCACGATTGCGCGCTCGGGCACCAAGGAATTCTTCGGCAAGCTCTCCGGCGACCAGCAGAAAGACGCGGCGCTGATCGGCCAGTTCGGCGTGGGCTTCTATTCGGGCTTTATCGTCGCGGACAAGATCACGGTTGAAACGCGCCGCGGCGGTTTGCCGGCCTCGGAAGGCGTGCGCTGGGAAAGCGCGGGCGAGGGCGACTTCGCCGTCGAGCAGATCGAGCGCTCCGCGCGCGGCACGACCATCACGCTGCATCTGCGTGCGGATGAAGACGACCTGCTGTCGTCGCATCGTCTGAAGTCGATCATCCAGAAGTACTCCGACCACGTCGCGCTGCCGATCCTGATGCAGAAGGAAGAGTGGGACGCGGAAAAGAGCGAGATGGTCACCAAGGACGAGGACGAGACCGTCAATCAGGCCAGCGCGCTGTGGACCCGCGCAAAGAACGACATCACCGACGAACAGTACAAGCAGTTCTATCAACATCTCTCGCACGACCATCAGGATCCGCTCACGTGGACGCATAATCGCGTGGAAGGCCGCAGCGAGTACACGCAATTGCTGTACGTGCCGACCCACGCGCCGTTCGACATGTTCAACCGCGACTATCGCGGCGGCCTGAAGCTGTACGTGAAGCGCGTGTTCATCATGGACGACGCCGAGCAACTGCTGCCGGCGTATCTGCGCTTCGTGAAGGGCGTGGTCGATTCGGCGGATTTGCCGCTAAACGTGTCGCGCGAAATCCTGCAGGAAAGCCGCGACGTGAAGGCGATCCGCGAAGGCGTGACCAAGCGTTCGCTGTCGATGCTCGAAGAACTGGCCAACTCCGATAACGAGGCGGACAAGGAAAAGTACGCCGGTTTCTGGAAGGAATTCGGCCAGGTGCTGAAGGAAGGCATCGGCGAAGACTTTGCCAATCGCGAGCGGATCGCGAAGCTCGTGCGCTTTGCGTCGACGCATACGGACACGCCGGAGCAGACCGTGTCGCTGGCCGACTACGTTGCGCGTATGAAGCCCGAGCAGACCAAGATCTACTACGTGACCGCCGACACCTGGCAGGCCGCGACCCACAGCCCGCACCTCGAAGTGTTCCGCAAGAAGGGCGTGGAAGTGCTGCTGCTGACCGACCGCGTGGATGAGTGGATCCTGTCGTTCCTGAACGAATTCGAAGGCAAGCCGCTGCAAAGCGTGGCGCGCGGCGACCTCGATCTGGGCGCGCTGAACGACGAGGAAAAGCAGGCGCAGGAGAAGGTCGGCGAAGAGTTCAAGCCGCTCGTCGAGAAGATGAAGGAAGCGCTGAAGGACAAGGCCAAGGACGTGCGTCTCACGTTCCGCCTGACTGATTCGCCGTCTTGCCTCGTTGCCGACGACGGCGAAATGAGCGGCTATTTGCAACGCATGCTCAAGGCCGCGGGCCAGCAAGCGCCGTCGTTCCATCCGATTCTCGAAGTGAATCCGGAGCACGCGCTGGTGAAGGGCTTGCATGCGGACAGCGCGAACTTCGACGACTGGTGCCATCTGCTGTTCGATCAGGCATTGCTCGCCGAAGGCGGCGCGCTGGACGATCCGGCGAGCTTCGTGAAGCGCACCAATGCGCTGCTGCTGGCGCGCGCGAATTGAGCGTGGGTCGAGTTTGATTACGCGGCGTCTTACTGACGCCTGGAGTTGAAAGATGCGCTGCTTCGGCAGCGCATTTTTTTTGCCTGGTGCGGCGTGATGCGGCGTGACGGAGCGAAGCGCAGTTGACTCCGCTTCGGCCGCCTCAGGACGGGTGCTTAACGCGCGGGCACCGATTCATCCAGATGGCGCGCTTGCGAGAGCACGCAACCGGCCAACTCTTTTGCCTCGTGACACGAAGTGTGATCGGCCAGCACTTTCGCCGCGAGACTGCCGATGGCCTTGCTGGTCTGTTTCGACGTGTGGTGTTGCGCCAGCGCTGAGCCCGCCAGTTCTTTTTCCAGTTGCGCGACACCCGCGCGCCGTAGAACGACCGCAGCCAGATGAGCGATGCGGTCGGACGTTTCCTTCAATTTTTCAGTATTCAAACGTTGCTCCATGCTGTAGTTGATCAAACTGATCGACTAACGGGCGTTACTCGTAGTCGACTGAAATTAATTATGGTTAACTAACTAAATAGAATCAACGTCATTAAATTGAGATTGATTTATGAGATGTGAAAACGTGGTTTTGTCTTATGCTCGCGCGATTTTTATTCGGAGGCTTGAAGGATTATTTTCAATCTCTAGGCATTGAAATCACCAGGTCTTATTTTTGTGATTACGCCTTCGCGCATGACAACAACAACGCTCTGAACTCCCCATGTCCGATTCCGCCCTGGCAGTACCTCTCGATTCCGTTCATCTCCTGTGGTCGATCCTGCGCGAGCAAGGTTTCGATGCCGCCGCGCGTCGCGCGGTCGAATTCGCCGTGGCCGGCGCAACGCCGCAGTTGCACGCCGACTTGTGCGCGAGCGCGGGGCGTTTCGAAGAGGCGTATCACAGCGCGTCGCAGGCGCAAGCGTGCGCGAACGGAGCGCGCCATGCGCGGGTCGCGCTGTTCGCCGACGCGCTCGGCTACACCAGCGCCGCGCAGCGCAACAGCGAGCGCGCGGTGGCCGTGCAGCCGGTCGAGGCAACGATCGACTGGGTCGTGTGGTTGATCGAGACGTGCGGCGCGCAGTCGGCGGCCGCGCGGATCTTGCGTGCCTATGAGCGTCGAGCGCCGCAGGACGCGCGCGCGCCGTGGTGGTTGTCGATCGCGTTGGCGGCGCTGCCTGACACGAGCGCGCGGGACGAGCGTCGCGCCGCGTTGTTGCGGGCGTACGCGCTCGACCCCGCGGTCGATCCGGCGGTGCCGCTGCAACTCGTGCTGGCGTTACGCGAAGTGCGCGATTGGCCGATGGTCGAGCGTATCTGCCGCGAAAGGCTTGCGCGCAATCCCGCCGATGCGGAGATGGCGTGGCAACTCAGTCACGCGCAATGGCAGTGCAACGACGCGCCAGCGGCGGAGGCCACCATGCGCGCCGTGGACGCCGTCGCGCCGGGCAACGCGGACGTGCTGGCGGCCATCGGCATGTATCTGAACGAGCAGGCGCGCTACGAGGACAGCGAGGCGGCACTGCGTGCGGCGCTCGCGATCGATCCGTCGGCGGTGCAGGCAGCGGTCGATCTCGCGGACCTGGAACTACGGCGCGGCGATTGGTCGAGCGCGTGGCCGCGTTTCGAGGCGCGTCTTGCGCGCGAAGACCGCCAGCACAACAACATCGTCAGCGTGATGATGCGTTTGTGTCCGCGCTGGCATGGCGAAGCGCTCAGCGGCAAGACCCTGATCGTGCACAGCGAGCAGGGCAGCGGCGACGACATCCAGATGGTCCGCTTCGTTTCGTATCTGGCGGCACGTGTGCGTGACGAAGGCGGACGGCTGGTGCTCGCCGTGCGTCGCGCGTTGCAACCGCTGTTTGCGCGTTCCTACGCGGACTGCGTGTCGATCGAAGAAGGTCCGCTCGGCTCACCGGATTACGCTTTGCCGCTCATGAGCCTGCCACTCGTGCTCGGTCTGGAACCGGAGCAGGTCCGCGGCGCGCCTTACCTGCAGGCCGATGCGTCGAAGGTCGCGGCGTGGCGCGAACGGATCAGCGCGCACGCGCCCGATGCGATGTGGCACGTCGGTCTCGTGTGGTCGGGCAGCCCGACGCATCGGCGCGACGCCAAGCGATCGATTCCGCTCGCGGCACTGGCGCCGCTGCTGAGGCTACCGGATGTCGTATTCCATCCGCTCACGCCGGGACGCCACGCCGACGTGACGGCGCTGGCCGCGCAGGGTTTTCGTCTGTGCGATCTGACCGCCGATTACGAAGACGGCTTCGCCGATGTGGCGGCGCATCTCGCCGCACTAGACGCACTCGTGACTATCGACAGCGCACCGTTGCATCTCGGCGGCGCGTTAGGGCATCGCGTGTTCGCAATGCTCGATCACGTTTCGCATTGGTCGTGGGGCAACGAGGAGACGCAGCCCTGGTATGACTCGGTCGAACTGTTCCGACAGCCGCAGCCTGCCCAGTGGGCGCCGGTGGTCGAGCGCGTGGCCACGCGTCTGAAGACGATGATGGCGCCGGACCGGACAGCTTGAGCGGCGCAAGCCACCCCACGTTGAGCAACTCACGCAACTGATCGATGTCGATGCACGAACCCGAATTCCCACTCCATACCAGCGCCTCCAACGATGTCGGCGCGATCACCGCGCGTGCCGATGCCTGCTTCGCCGCGGGGCGCCATCGCGAAGCGATTGCCGGCTACGAGCGCGTTCTCGCCGAACAACCACGCAACGTGCACGCGCTCCATCGTCTCGGCCTCGCCTCATTTCGCGTCGAGCGGCCCGAACTTTCGCGCGAGTATCTCGATCAGGCATTGAACGTCGCGCCTGAGCGCGCGGATATCTGGGAGCATCGCGGCTTGATCGCCGCGCTGGGCGGCGAGCTGACGGCCGCCGAAGCGTTTTACCATCGCGCGATGGACCTGGATGGCGGCACTGCGAGCCTGCATCGGAATCTCGGCGATTGCCTGAAGCTTGCGAAGCGTCTCGTCGAAGCGCGCGGACACTACCACGAGGCGCTCGAACTCGAGCCGGCATTGCATCATGCCGTTCGCGCGCTCGCACAGATCAGTACGGAGCTCGAACGCTATCAGGACGCCGCGGATTACTGGCTGCATGCGTGGACGCTCGACTCGACGCATCTGACGGACGCGCTCGAACTAATTGCGGCGTTGTGGAGAGCACAGGGCGGTGCGGGGATCGACGGCGTGCTCGTCGAGCTGCGCGCTCGCTTCGCCGGCGACGCATCCGCGCTGCAACAGGTGGCCTTCGCATTGAACGGCGTGGAGCGTCTCAGGGATGCAATCAGCGTCGCCACCGAAGGCCTCGGCGTCGATCCGCACAACGGCTGGCTGCATCACAACGCGTCATTTGCGTTCAATATGCTGGGCGACTTTCCGGCCATGTATGCGCATGCCGTCGAAGCCGCGCGGCTGATGCCCGATCATCCGTCGATGCAGTTCAACCTCGCCGCGGCACAACTGCGCGCGGGCGACTACGAAAACGGCTGGAAGCAATACCGCTGGCATGAGGCGCTGCCGGAAAATCACGATCTGGTTCGCCCGCCATATCCGGAGTGGCAAGGCGAGCGGGTGACGGGCCGTCGCTTTCTGCTCGTCGGCGAGCAGGGGCTGGGCGATCAACTGCAGTTCTTGCGCATGGCCGAGTGGTTGCATCGCCGCGGCGCGCAGGTCGACGTCTGGGTCGAGGCTCCGCTGAGCGAAGTGGCGCGCAATGCGGCCGGCGTGCATGCTGCGTGGACCACCGCGCCGCCCGGACCGTACGACTACTGGTGCCGCATGCTCAGAATGCCGGAGCATATGAAGCTGGACCTGCCGATGCTGCCGCTCGCGACGTCCTATCTGCGAGCGGAACCGGCGCAGGTGCAACGTTGGCAGAACCGCCTCGATGCAATCTGTGCGGCCGATGCGCGCGGTCCGCTCGGAAAACGCGTCGGCATTGTCTGGGCCGGCAATCCGGCGTACAGGCTCGATCGCTATCGTTCGATTCCGTTACGCGAATGGCTGCCGGTTTTGCAGCAGACTGGCCTGCAATGGTTCGCGCTGCAAAAGGGCGAGGCACAGAACGAGGCGGTGGCGTGGCACGCGGATATCGGCATGCACAGGCTCGGGCCGGAGATCGGCACGTTCGCCGACACGCTGGCGATCCTGCAGTCGCTTGATCTGGTGATTACGGTGGACACGGCGGTTGCCCATCTGGCCGGCGCATGCGGCACGCCGGTCTGGGTGCTGGTGCCCACGTTTACCGACTGGCGCTGGATGACGGAGCGCGACGATAGCCCGTGGTATCCGTCGGCGCGTCTGTTCAGGCAGCGCGAGTTGGGGCGTTGGGATACGGTGCTCGACGAGGTCGCACGAGCATTGCGCGATTTTGTCGCTGATTGAAAACCGGGCGGGCTCACACGCGCCCGGGTTTTTATTTAGAGCTGGCCTGGAACTGGTGGCCGTCTACTTCTTTCCCATCAAGGTATCCGTCGTCTCGCCACGCACGACGATTTCGGTGCGACGATTCAGCGCGCGGCCTTCGGGCGTATCGTTGCTCGCCACCGGATTGTTGTACGCATTGCCCTTCGTGCGAATGCGGCTCGTCGGGATGCCGCGCGCCACCAGTGCGTAGCCCACCGCGGTCGCGCGCGCTTCGGACAGTTGCTGGTTATATTCGAGCGTGCCGACGTTGTCGGTGTAGCCTTCCACGACAATCGGTTTCTTGCTGCGCTTGAGCAGCACGGCCGAACGATCGATGACTGCGGCGGCGTCGCTGCGCACGTTGGATTTGTTGAAATCGAACAGGGCGGTTTCGGGCAGCTTGACCGCGACACCGCCGGCAACCGGCGCCACCTCGATACCAACGGCCTTGTTCAACGATGTCTCGGTATCGCGGTTCAGTTGCGCCGCGCAACCTGCCACCAGCAGGACAGAGATAGCGCATGTGGTGGTGCTCAGGATGTGCTTCATCTTCGTGTTTTCTCCTTGATTATTCGTTCACATGGCGCGCCATTCGATCGTCGGCGGCCGGCTTTGCAAAGCACGGAGGTTTTATCGCGCGACGCGAGCCGCGGAGAATCGGAACTATCTGAAATCGACGCGCCCGTGGAAGTGCTGCACGACCGCCGTCGTAGTCGATGGAATCTGCTGAAGGGAAAGGCCTGCACGCTGGCGAATGGTCCGACAGCCGCGCCGTTATAATCCGACACCATGTCTATCCGTTTCGATGCCGCCGACGCCCACTGGCGCGTCGCGCCCTTACCCGGCTTGAGCGCCGCCCAGAAAGACTGGCTGACCCGTGGTGGTTCACTGACCGCACATCTTCGTGCGCTCGGCGCGGTCGCGGTACGCGTGACGCGCGAAGGCGTCGCGTTGCCGTGGGCCGACGAGAGCGCCGCGCTCGGCCTTGCGCCGCGTGCGCCGGTCTGGGTTCGGGAAGTCGTGCTGTGCGTCGACGGCGTGCCGTTTGTCGCCGCGCATAGCATCGCGCCGCTCGCCGCGAGCGCGGGCGTGTGGCAGGCCATGCGGCGCTTGCGAATGCGACCGCTGGCGGAACTCCTGTATAGCGATAGCAGTGTGGCGCGTTCGTCGCTGGTGAGCCGCAGGTTGACCGCGCGGCATCCGCTCTATCACCTCGCGGCACATGAGGTCGACGGGCCCCCGCCGCATGCGCTGGTCGCGCGCCGCTCAGTGTTCGAGCGCCGCAGTGCGCCGCTGATGGTCACCGAGTGCATGTTGCCGGCGTTATGGACGCATCTGGCGACTCTGTCCGGCGCGAGCAAGTCGGATGAGTGGCTGGCGCATCCGCGGGTGCGCGAGCACGGCCGCCCGCTCGAGCACACCGCATCGCGCGCGCATCCCGCAACGCGTGCATCCGACGAACGGAGCCGCTGATGCTGCGCGGCTTTCCTCCCGTCGTCGCCGCGGACACGCATACGCTGATTCTCGGCAGCTTTCCCGGCGAGGCGTCGCTTGCCGCGACGCAGTACTACGCGCATCCACGCAACCAGTTCTGGCGCCTCATCGGCACGGTGCTCGACGAACCGCTCGCCGAACTCAGCTACGAAGAGCGTCTGCGCCGCGTGCTCGCGCACGGCATCGGCGTGTGGGACGTGCTTGCCGCCTGTACGCGCGAAGGCAGTCTCGACGCGGCGATCCGCAATGCCAGCCCCAATGATTTCGCTTCGTTGCGCGCCCACGCGCCGAAGCTCGCGAAAGTCTGCTTCAACGGCAAGACGGCGGGCCGTTTCGCGCCGGTAATCGGCGCGGCGGGCTACGTCACCCTGGTATTGCCTTCGTCGAGTCCGGCGAATGCTATGCTCTCGTTCGACCAAAAATTGCGTCTTTGGCGCGACATCCTTACATGACGAAATTGATCAAGCGCGCTTCGGCTGAAGCGCGTGCCTTCCGCAACCGCGACGCTGACGTCGCCGGCGGTAAACAAAAAACGCAAAAAACGCAGAAAAAGCAGAACGCCGCGCGCAACAAACAGCGCGTTTCGCACGACGACGATCTGCACGATGCGCCGCAAATCGAAGCGCCGCGCAAGCCGCGTTTCGCGCCGGTGACGTTCTCGGAAGAGGGCGGCGTGCGCTTCCTGCATTTCGGCACGGAGTGGGTGCAAGGCGCAATGCGTCTGCGCAAGCCGGATCACATCGAACTCGAATACGCGCAGCAGATGATGGCCTGGCTGCTCTTCATCGAAACGCCCAAGCGCATCGTCCAGCTCGGTCTGGGCGCCGCGGCGTTGACCAAGTTCGCGCACCGTTTCCTGAAACGCGCGAAGGTCGAGGCGGTGGAAGTGAACCCGGCGGTCGTGGTGGCCGCGCGCACGATGTTCGAATTGCCGCACGACGACGCCCGTCTGACGGTGCACGAAACCGACGCATGGGACTTCGTCAACGACCGCGCCAACCACGGCACGATCGGCGCGCTGCAGATCGACGTCTATGACGCGACGGCGCGCGGTCCGGTGCTCGACAGCGTCGGCTTCTATCGCGCGGTGCGCGCGTGCCTGACCGACGCGGGCGTGGTGACGGTGAACCTGTTCGGCGATCACCCGAGCTTCGTGCGCAATATGAAGCGTTTGAACGAAGCCTTCGACGGCCGCGTGGTCGCGCTGCCGGAAGTGCACGACGGCAACCGCATCGCGATCGCGTTTTCGGGTCCGGCGCTCGAGGTGCCGTTCACGGCGCTGCAGGCGCGCGCCAAGTTGATCGAAGCGGAACTCGGTCTGCCAGCGCGCAAGTGGATCAAGGGTCTGCAGGAATCGACCGGACAGACCGGCGTCTCGTTCTCGGTCTGATTGCGACGACCTGGGCGGTCGGGCCGCGCAAGCCGGTCCGATCCAAAGCAGTGCATGGACTGAACACCGCCGTCGGTGTGCCGCTCGCCGTTGCGCCCACGCGACGCTCGCCGCCGTCATCCATCGCGTATTGAACAGCCGGTCCTCTTCCTCGCGAAGCGGGCCGGCCTGTCAGACCCAAGCCACGCGGCCTTACGCGCCCCGCTGCAGCGCTTCAAATAGGCCCGTCGAAACAGCGTCCCACTGGCCCCTGAAAGCACGCTCGTGCTGGGGTCGTCCCTGCTTGACCGCGCGTTCGCCGCTCCTATACTCTTTCGAAGCTTTCGGGGCGCCCGTGGCCATCCGCTATGGGATCCACCTCCCGTCAAACACGGGCCGACATTTCAATAATAGGGAAGAGGAGACGTCATGGCTCACGACGCCGACGCGAACAAGGCCAGCAAGCACTGGCTCTGGTTGCTGCTGTTGCCCTGGATCGCGATGATCTGGGTGCCGTCATATAACAAGGTCGAACCGGTGCTGTTCGACTTTCCGTTCTTCTACTGGTATCAGCTCCTGTGGGTGCTGATCAGCGCAGTCATCACGGCGCTCGTGTACTTCAAGACCAAGACGCGCTCCAGCGGCCGTCCGCAGGGGGGCGCACGATAATGAACGCCATTGCAACTTTCGTCTTCGTTCTGTTTTTCATCGGCGTCACGATTCTCGGCTTTATCGCGGCTCACTGGCGGCGCGGCGATCTCGCGCATCTGGAAGAGTGGGGCCTCGGCGGGCGGCGCTTCGGCACCATCGTCACGTGGTTCCTGCTGGGCGGCGACCTGTACACCGCGTACACCTTCATCGCCGTGCCGGCGCTGGTGTTCGGTGCGGGCGCAACCGGTTTCTTCGCGTTGCCGTACACGATCCTGATCTATCCGTTCGCGTTCGTGGTGTTCCCGAAACTGTGGAGCATCGCCAAACGTCAGGGCTACGTCACATCGGCGGACTTCGTTTCGGCGCGCTATGGCAGCCGTATGCTCGCTCTGGCGATCGCCGTGACCGGCATCGTCGCGACCATGCCGTACATCGCGCTGCAACTGGTCGGTATCGAAGTGGTGATCGGCGCGCTCGGTTTCGACACCAAGGGCTTCGTCGGCGATCTGCCGCTGATCATCGCGTTCGCGATCCTGGCGGCCTACACGTACACCTCGGGTCTGCGCGCGCCGGCCATGATCGCGGTGGTCAAGGACGTGCTGATCTACATCACGATCTTCGCCGCGATCATCGTGATTCCGCCGCAACTGGGCGGCTTCGGCCACATCTTCAGCGTGGTGCCGCCGGCCAAGCTGCTGCTCAAAGCGCCGGACGTCTCGAGCCTGAACGGCTACAGCGCGTACGCGACGCTCGCGGTGGGTTCGGCGCTCGCGCTGTTCCTGTACCCGCACTCGATCACGGCGGTGCTGTCGTCGAAGTCGGGTAACACGATCCGCCGCAATATGGCGATGCTGCCGGCTTATTCGCTGGTGCTCGGCCTGCTCGCGCTGCTCGGCTACATGGCGCTTGCCTCGGGTGTGAAGGACATGCCGGAGTTTGCGCCGTACTTCAAGGCGTTCGGCCCGAACTTCGCGGTGCCGGCGCTGTTCCTGCATTACTTCCCGTCGTGGTTCGTCGGCGTGGCGTTCGCGGCGATCGGCATCGGCGCACTGGTGCCGGCGGCGATCATGTCGATCGCGGCCGCGAACCTGTACACGCGCAACATCCACAAGGAGTTCGTCAATCGCAACATGACGCATGAGCAGGAGACCAATGTCGCAAAGCTGGTCTCGCTGATCGTCAAGGTCGGCGCGGTGGCGTTCATTCTCGGCCTGCCGCTCACGTACGCGATCCAGTTGCAGCTGCTCGGCGGTATCTGGATCATCCAGACGTTGCCGGCGATCGTGCTGGGTCTGTACACGCGCGTGCTCGACTATCGCGGCCTGCTGATCGGCTGGGCGGTCGGCATCGCAACCGGCACGTGGATGGCGATTTCGCTGAAGCTGGCCGGCTCGATCTTCACGATCCACCTGTTCGGCATGGCGATTCCGGGCTATGCCGCGGTGTGGTCGCTGATCGTAAACCTGGTGGTGGCGGTGGTGGTGAGCCTGCTGGTGCGCGCGGCCGGCATGCAGCGCGCCGAAGACCGCACCCGTCCGGAGGACTATCTGGACGTGGTCGAAAGCTGATCACGCCTGCTTGATGTCGTGCCGCTTCACGGGGTTCGACAAACTGAAAACCGCAACGCCCGCACACGAAAGTGTGCGGGCGTTTGTCTTGCCGCCGTTTGTCCTAATGAGGCACTCCAGGGCAGGATAGCGGAACCGTCCTTCACCGCATCGAGCGCGCCGCCATGGCTTCTGCCGATTCCCACACCGTGATTCCACGCCGCTCGGCCCTTAGCCGGATGGTTCGCGCGGTTACGTCGCCTTACTACCGCTATCGCCACGCCAAGGTGCTGCACAGTATGCGCGTCGGGCTGGCCATGCTGGTTTCGATTCTGGCGACCACCGGGATCGACATTCCTCACGGCATCTGGTCGTCGGTCACTTTGCTGGTGGTGATCGGCGGCTTGCAGCATCACGGCAATATCCGCAAGAAGGCAGCCGAACGGGCGGCGGGCACGTTGCTCGGGGCGTCGATCGGGCTTTCGCTGATCGTGTTGCAGAACCTCACCGGGTCGGCGCCGCTCACCTATGTGTTGATGTCGATCGTCGCGGGCATCTGCGCGTGGTTCGCGATCGGCTCGTCAGGCTATATCGGGCTGTTGACGGCGATCACCATGTGCATCGTCGCGGGTCACGGCGACAATCTGATCGACGTCGGCCTGTGGCGCACGCTGAACGTGCTGATCGGCATTGTGATCGCGCTGGCGTTTTCGTTCGCGCTGCCGCTGCATGCCACCTATTCGTGGCGCTACGGGCTCGCGACGAATCTGCGCGAATGCGCGCGCGTCTACACGCGGCTGCTGGAAGGCGAGACGATCAGCGAGGAAGAGCAGGTCAAGCGCTTTCTGGCGATCAACAAGCGGCTCGTGCAATTGCGCTCGCTGATGCCTTCGGTGGCGAAGGAAATCGACGTGCCGCAGTCGAAGCTCGAAGAGATTCAGCGGCTGCACCGCTCGGTGCTCAGTTCGCTGGAGCTGCTCGCCACGGGTCCGCTGATGCACGCCGACGCCACGGCGCGCGCCGCGTACGCCGAGCAATGCGGCGTGGAGGTGCGCACCGTGCGCTCGATTCTGCTGGCGATGGCGCGCGGCCTGCGCTTTGGCCGGGCGACACACTTCGGCATTCCGGCCGCATCGCCGCTCGCGCAGAGGCACGGCGACGCGGCGCTCAAGCTGCCGACCGAATTTCAGGGGCCGTATTGGCTCGGACAGCGGCTTGCCGAACAAGTGGACCGGCTGCGCGAGTTGTTGCTGGAAACCGAGCCGAACTGGAACATCGAACGGCATTCAAGGACTTTGCTGAAGGCTTAGGTGCGGCTGCGACCCTCAACGCTCAGCCCTCCGGCACCGTCACCATCCACATGAGACCGAAGCGATCGACCACCATCCCGAAGCCCTTGCTCCAGAAAGTCGGCTGAAACGGCAGCGTCACCTGGCCGCCGTCGGCGAGCGCATTGAAGTACTTTTCGGCGGAGGCGGCGTCGTCGGCGGTGAGTGACAGGCTGAAGCCGTTCATCGTAGCCGAGGGATCGCAATGTCCGTCGGATGCCATCCAGTCGGTCGAACCCATCCGCACGTTAGCGTGCATGATCTTTTCTTCGAGACCCGGCCGCGGCTGGTTTTGCGGATCGGGCGGCGCCTCCTTGTAGCGCATCTTGAAGGTCACCTGAGCGCCGAGTTTCGCGCAGTAATAGTCGAGCGCTTCTTCGCAGCGCCCGTTAAAAAATACGTAAGGTTGAACCAGCATGATCGTCTCCGGAAAGGGTGAGCAGCGCGATATCCCCGCAACAAGCAACGCAAGAGTCCTAGGGTTGAAGAAGTACCGCGACGGCGCGCGCAGCGCCGCCGGAAGAATGAGTGCCTTGTCACGAGCGCACAATGCGCGAGGGCACCGATTCCAGATGCACCACTACCGTGGCTACGCGGGGAGCCCGCTTAAGGGTTGGCGGTGTAAAGCGGCTTTCTTTGCCTACTTTCTTTGCCGTGGCAAAGAAAGTAGGTGCCGCCCCGCACAGGGGCAACGCTAATAGACCACCGTGAATCGCCCTTGCAGAAGATTCTAGTCGCCCGTCAGGCGTTACTTGTGACTATATGTCGTAGGCGCGGCGGTCCATGACGCGGGTCAAACGCAACCACAACCGCCGAAGGTCGGTAAACGGCACACGGCCCGGAACCGTGAAGTCCAAGGCCGTGTGTTTTGCGCGCCAGCCAAGCGGCGCGAGCAAAGCTTAACGCAACGCTTCGATCAGCTTTTCCAGCTTGACCGCGTCCGCAGCGAAGGCGCGAATCCCTTCGGCGAGCTTTTCAGTTGCCATGGCTTCGTCATTGACGAGGAAACGGAACGACGCTTCGTCGACCGGCACGCGTTCGATATCCGCACCTTTGGCGATATCCGGCGACAGCTTGCGCTCCACCTTATCGGTGCTGTCCTGCAGCTTTTGCAGCAAATCCGGGCTGATGGTCAGCAGGTCGCAGCCGGCCAGTTCCAGAATCTGACCCGGTGTGCGGAAGCTCGCGCCCATCACCTCGGTCTTGTAGCCAAACTTCTTGTAGTACGCGTAAATGCGGCGCACCGATTTGACGCCCGGGTCGTTGGCGCCGCCGTCTTTCGCTTCGTCCCACGCGCTGCCGGCATTCTTTTTGTACCAGTCGTAAATCCGGCCGACGAACGGCGAGATCAGTTGCGCGCCCGCTTCGGCGCAGGCGGCCGCCTGGGCGAGCGAGAACAGCAGCGTCATGTTGCAGTGGATGCCTTCCTTCTGCAGCACTTCCGCCGCGCGGACGCCTTCCCAAGTGGAAGCCAGCTTGATCAGCACGCGTTCGCGGCCTATGCCGTGCTCCTTGTACAGTGAGATCAGTTCGCGGCCCTTGGCGATCGAGGCTTGCGTGTCGAACGAGAGGCGCGCGTCCACTTCCGTCGACACGCGGCCCGGAATGATCTTGAGAATTTCGGTGCCGAAGGCGATCAGCAACTGGTCGATGATCGCGCCGACCGGCTTCGACGCGTGCGCCTTCACGGTCTTTTCGAGCAGCGGCTTGTAGTCGTCTTTCTGCACCGCTTTCAGAATCAGCGACGGATTGGTGGTCGCGTCCTGCGGCTTGTACTGGGCAAGCTGCTGGAAGTCGCCGGTATCGGCCACGACGGTGGTGTATTGCTTGAGTTGATCGAGTGCGGTTGTCATGTTCGAGCCTTCAGGGCGCGTGCGCGCCGTGGTTCAGGAGAAATGAGGTTGCCACCGGCCTGAAACGCTAACCAGATCCGGCGGCCGCGGGTCACGCTGCAACGCTGCCCGCCATCTTGCCGGGGAATTTTGACGGAAAGCGCTGCCGGATGCTTCTATTCTATGGCGGATCGGCTGATGCGGTATTGACAGTTGCCCACGGCGATCCGTTCACGCGGATTTCAGGCGGCATTTTCCGCCGACCGATCCGGCGCTGACCGATTCCGCCGAGCGCTTTTTGCCGACTGATCAGGCGCGCCGCGCGTTCAACACCACTTGCGTCAGCACGCCCGCCACCAGCCCCCAGAAAGCCGAGCCGATGGACAGCAAAGTCAGCCCGGACGCGGTCACCATGAACGTGACCAGCGCCGCCTCGCGCTGCTTCAGGTCCTGCATGGCGTTGGCGAGGCCGCTCATGATCGAGCCGAACAGCGCCAGCGCCGCGACGGAGACCACCAGCGCCTTCGGCAAGGCCGCGAACAGCGCGGCGATGGTCGCGCCGAAAACCCCGGCGATCAGGTAGAAGATGCCGCACCATACCGCCGCCATATAGCGCTTGTTGCGGTTTTCGTGCGCTTCGGGGCCGGTGCAGATCGCCGCGGTGATTGCCGCAAGATTGATGCCGTGCGAGCCGAACGGCGCGAGCAGCAGCGAGGCGATGCCGGTGGTCGAAATCAGCGGCGCCGAGGGTGTGGTGTAGCCGTCCGCGCGCAGCACGGCGATGCCCGGCACGTTCTGCGACGCCATCGCGACGACGAAAAGCGGAATCCCGATGCTGACGCTGGCCGCCACCGAAAACACCGGCATCGTGAACACCGGATGCGCCAGCGCGACGTGGAAGCGGCTGAAGTCGAGCAGCCCGAGCCCGCCGGCGGCCGCCGTGCCGACGATCAGCGTCGTGACGATCGCATAGCGCGGAGCGATCCGTTTGACGATCAGGTAGGTGAAGAACATGGTCAGCACGAGCGCGGTCTGGAACTGCGCGGCGCGGAAAATCTCGATGCCGATCTCGAACAGGATGCCCGCCAGCAAGGCCGAGGCGATGCCCGCCGGAATCTTCTTCATCAGCGTATCAAACCAGCCGGTCAGGCCGACCAGCGTGAGCAGCAGCGCGCAGACGATAAACGCGCCGATCGCCTCTCCATAAGCCACGTGCGGCAGCGACGACACCAGCAGCGCCGCGCCGGGCGTCGACCAGGCGATCACGATCGGCGCGCGAAACCGCAGCGAAAGGCCGATCGTGCAGACGGCCATGCCGATCGACAAGGCCCAGATCCACGACGAAATCTGCGCGTCGCTCAGATGCGCGGCCTGGCCTGCCTGGAACATCAGCACGAGCGAACTGGTGTAGCCCGTCATCATCGCGACGAAACCGGCGACGATGGCGGACAGCGAAGTGTCGGCGAAAGGGTTGAGGCGCCCGGGCGGAGTGACGGCAGGGGACAAATCGGGCGTGGAAGACGGACTCATGCAGATGCTTTCTTATCGTTGAAGGTAAAACTCGAGCGGACTATTTGCTCAGCGTGCGCATGGCGGTCTCGAGGCCGGCGAGCGTGAGCGGATACATGCGGTGGCCGAGCACCTCGCGGATCGCGCTGACCGACTGCCGGTACGCCCACAGGCCTTCCGGTTCGGGATTGAGCCACGCGTGGTGCGGGAAATGATCGGCGAGCCGGCGCAGCCATACCGCGCCGGCTTCGGCGTTGTTGTACTCCACCGAGCCGCCCGGCTGCAGCACTTCGTACGGGCTCATCGTCGCGTCGCCGACGAAGATCAGTTTGTAGTCGGACGTGAATTTGTGCAGCACATCCCACGTCGGCATGCGCTCGGCGTGACGGCGGCGGTTGTTCTTCCACAGGAAGTCGTACACGCAGTTGTGGAAATAGTAGAACTCCAGGTGCTTGAACTCGGCTTTGGCGGCGGAGAACAGCTCTTCGGTGCGCTTGATGTGATCGTCCATCGAGCCGCCCACGTCGAGCAGCATCAGCACTTTCACCTTGTTGTGCCGCTCAGGCACCATCTTCAGGTCGAGCCAGCCGGCGTTCGCGGCGGTGCTGCGGATCGTGTCGGGCAGGTCGAGTTCTTCGGCGGCGCCCTCGCGGGCGAAACGGCGCAGGCGGCGCAGCGCGATCTTGATGTTGCGCGTGCCGATTTCGACCTGATCGTCGTAATCGCGATAGGCGCGTGCTTCCCAGACCTTGACGGCGGTGCGGTTGCCCGCCGCGTCGCCGCCGATGCGCACGCCTTCCGGGTTGTAGCCGCCATTGCCGAACGGCGACGTGCCGCCGGTGCCGATCCACTTGTTGCCGCCTTCGTGGCGCTCCTTCTGTTCGTCGAACAGTTCCTTCAGGCGCTCCATGAGCTTGTCGAGGCCGCCCATCGCTTCGATCTGCGCTTTTTCTTCCGGCGACAGATCGCGTTGCAGCTTCTTCTTCAGCCAGTCGAGCGGGACGTCGAAGGCGAGCTCCGAGGCTTGCGCGACGCCTTTGAAATACGCGCCGAACGCCTGGTCGAACTTATCGAAGTACTGCTCGTCCTTGACCAGCGTGATGCGCGCGAGATAGTAGAACTCGTCGAGTGACGGCGCGATCACGTTGGCTTTGAGCGCCTCGAGCAGCGTCAGGTATTCCTTCACCGACACCGGCAGTTTGGCGGCGCGCAGCGAGTAGAAGAAGTCGATCAGCATGCTGGGTCCTCTGCGGCGGCGGCGGGTGGTCGGGGCGCCGCGCGCTTCAATGGCGGCTTGGCGGCCGGTCGGCGACCATCCGGCGCTCAATCAACGATCAATCAACGATGGTTCAACGGTTGTTGCGGTTCATGAAGATCAGCCGCTCGAACAGATTCACGTCCTGCTCGTTCTTCAGCAGCGCGCCGTGCAGCGGCGGAATGATCTGCTTCTGGTCGGACGAGCGCAGCGCTTCCGGAGGAATGTCTTCGGCGAGCAGCAGCTTGAGCCAGTCGAGCAGTTCCGAGGTGGACGGCTTTTTCTTCAATCCGGCGACGTTGCGCAGTTCGAAAAAGCTCTGCATGGCGGCCGCGAGCAGTTCCTTCTTGATGCCCGGATAGTGCACCTCGACGATCTGCTGCATGGTGACCGGATCGGGGAACTTGATGTAATGGAAGAAGCAGCGGCGCAGGAACGCGTCGGGCAGCTCCTTCTCGTTGTTCGACGTGATGATCACGAGCGGGCGCTGTTTCGCGCGGATCAGCTCGTGCGTCTCGTACACGTAGAACTCCATGCGGTCGAGTTCGCGCAGCAGGTCGTTGGGGAATTCGATGTCGGCCTTGTCGATCTCGTCGATCAGCAGCACCGTTTGCTCCTCCGACTCGAACGCCTGCCACAGCACGCCCTTGACGATGTAGTTGCCGATGTCCTTGACGCGTTCGTCGCCGAGTTGCGAATCTCGCAGGCGCGACACCGCGTCGTACTCGTACAGACCCTGCTGCGCCTTGGTGGTGGACTTGATGTGCCACTGCAAAAGCGGCATGCCGAGCGCGGCGGCGACCTCTTCGGCGAGCATGGTTTTGCCCGTGCCGGGTTCGCCCTTGATCAGCAACGGGCGCTTGAGCGTCATCGCGGCGTTGACCGCGAGCTTGAGGTCGTCGGTGGCGACGTACTGCGATGAGCCTTCGAAACGCATGGCGAGATGCTCTTTTTCGGGAAAAACCCAGTATAAGTCAGAAGGCCTGTTGGCCTGAAACCGCCTCGCGTAAGGTGTCACCCGCGGTGCCGTAGCGCGAAGCCAGTGCGCACGCGGCGCCGGCGAGCGGCCCGAACGTTCGCCCGGCGGGCCTGGTGGGCGGGCGCGGCGGGCGAGAGCGGGCTGAATGCGGTGTCGAACCGGGCGAGCGGCCGGCATGCGGCGGTGGCCGCCATGCCTTGCGGATCGGGCGCGGCGGAGCAAACCGGCGCTAGCCGTGGCTTTGCGGTGGCCGGATGCGCCGCGGCCCCGCGCGGTGGACGTTCGGCGCGGCGTCGCGGTACAATTAGCCCGATTTTTTTGGCCTGCGTGGCTCCCTATAAGAATAACGGCGCGGGCCGTTGCCTTTTTGGTCGCCCGTTTCCCCTCAAGCCAGGTTACATGCTATGAATAAATTCGTTGGCAAACACGTCGTGATCGCAGCGCTGTCGGTGCTCGCGGGCTATACGGCCGGTGCGCAGGCAGCGGATGTCGTCGGCAACGCGAAGGCGGGCCAAGGCAAGGTCGCGATGTGTATTGGCTGCCACGGCATCCCTGAATACCGCACGGCTTACCCTGAGGTCTACCGCGTGCCGATGCTCGGCGGGCAGAACCAGGCGTACCTCGAGAACGCCCTGCATGGCTACAAGAAGGGCGACCGCCATTTCGAAACAATGCGCGCCATCACCGCGTCGCTGTCGGATCAGGACATCGCCGACATCGCAGCCTACTACGCAGCGCAAAATTCCTCTTCGAAGAGCAATCCCGACAAGTGACCGGCGGCTTGTCCATCCAGTCACTCGGTAAATAAATTCGCGGGATAGGAGAATTCATGAATAAGCCCCAACAGGCACTCCACACGGTGTTCAAGGCTGCATGCGCGTCGGCGGCAGTGATCGGTCTGGTTGCAGCGAACGTCGCGCACGCCGCCGACGCCGGCAACGGCAAGGTGCTGTCCGACAGCCACAACTGCGCGGCTTGCCACGGCGTGAACCTGAACAAGCCGGTGAGCCCGGAGTATCCGAAGCTCGCGGGTCAGCATTCTGATTACGTCTACTGGGCGCTGCGCCAATACCAGATGGGCAACGGCAACCCGCACCTCGGTCGCAACAACCCGATCATGCAGGCGCAGGTGCAAAGCCTGTCGCAAAGCGACATGAAAGACATTGCCGCTTATGTCGAATCGCTGAACGGCGATCTGGTGCAGAAGAAGTAAGCGCGGCGCATAAGTCTTCGCGCTGCTTTCGGATTGAAAGACACCCCGCTTCGGCGGGGTGTCGTGCTTTTGGGCGCTCGGTTCCGGCTGGCGGATGTGCCAGCTTCAGTCGCGCGTGGCGCGCCGCTCGATGCGCTGCAGGTATGCGTCCGTGTCGGGCGGCGTGCCGGTGCGCTGCGCTTCCCAGATGGTTTCGCCAAGGCAGTCCATGATGGCGTGCTGCGCCTCGTGGGTCGAGCCGAGGCGTGCGGCAAGGCGTTCGTGCGCCGCGCGAATGCCGGGCGGCTGGTCGATCGACAGCTGTTCGGTGATCGCCAGATGCATAGATAGATGCAGGAACGGGTTGGTCTGGCCGCGTTCGGGCGAGTAGTCCTGTGCCTGGGCGGCGTCGCCGTCGGTCAGGTCGGCGTGATATTCGGGATGCTCGACGATCCAGTCGGCGGCGATCGCCTCCAGCGGCGTCAGAATCTCGCCTTTGCGCTGCTTGCGCCAGGTGTCGGTGAAGAAGAGACGGACTTCGTCGCGGCTGGGATTGAACATCGTGAGACCGGTGCGTTGAGTGGGGCGTGTGACGTGAGCCTGTAAAGCGTCAGCCTGTGAAGCGGACGAGGCAGGGCGTCATTTTACGCCGGGGCGCCGCGGGCTGCTGGCGGCGCTTTGGCGTTGAATGAGGTGTCGGTTCCGCCTACAGATCCGGTGGCGGTGTTTTCGGCCGGAACTCGCACAGCGGCTCGATCACGCAATGCCAGCATTCAGGCCGGCGCGCCTTGCATACATAACGGCCGTGCAGGATCAACCAGTGGTGCGCGTCCTGCTTGAACTCGGCGGGCGTGAATTTCTCCAGCGTCGCTTCGACCGCGCGAACGTCCTTGCCGGGCGCAAGACCGGTTCGATTCGCAACCCGAAAGATGTGCGTGTCGACCGCGATGGTCGGGTGACCGAACGCGGTGTTCAGAATCACATTGGCCGTTTTCCGGCCGACACCCGGCAGGCTTTCGAGCGCTTCGCGATCCTCTGGCACTTCGCCGCCGTACTGGTCGAGCAGAATGCGGCAGGTCGCAATGACGTTCTTCGCCTTGGTGCGATAGAGGCCGATGGTCTTGATGTAGCCGGTCACGCCTTCTTCGCCGAGATCGAAAACTTTCTGCGGCGTGTTCGCGACCGGGAACATCTTGCGCATGGCCTTGTTGACCGACACGTCGGTGGCCTGCGCCGACAGCAGCACGGCGATCAGCAGTTCGAACGGAGTGGTGTACTCGAGTTCGGTTGTCGGATGAGGCGTGAGACTCTGAAACGTCTCGTAGATGGCGCGGCGTTTGTTCGCGTTCATGCTGGGCGTGACGGTGCGGTTAGTGCTTATCGGACGGTGTATCGGGGTTGTCCGCGGCGAGGCCGAGACGGCGGCGGCGTGCTTCGGCGGCATCGATCTGCGCCTGCACGTCCGCGCTCACACGTTCGGTGTTCAGCGGGCCCTGGCCTTTGGCGGCCAGTTCCTCTTTCTTCTTGCGAGCACGGTCGAGCGCGGCCTGGATGATCGCGCGTTTCTTTGCTTCGGCGTCGTCCGCGGCGGGCGCGGCCGATGGCGCCGCAACGTTGGCTTGCGTTGTTTCGGTAACCTGAGCAGCGGCAGCGCTGCCGGCCCGCCGCGCTGCAGCACGTGCTTCGGCAGCCTCGCGCTCGCGGGCGAGACGCGCTTCGCGCCGGTCATGGCGCGCGCGCGCGGCGTCGGCCTGCGCCTGGCTCCACGCGTCCCAACCGGTCGCTTCGCCGGTGACCGGCGGCAAGGCAATGCAGTCGACGGGGCAGGGCGGCACACACAAATCGCAACCGGTGCAGAGTTCGGCGATCACCGTATGCATCTGTTTCGGTGCGCCAACTATTGCATCGACCGGACAGGCCTGCATGCACAACGTGCAGCCAATGCAAACTTGTTCGTCGATAACCGCCAACGGACGCGGCCGTTCGACGCCGTTGGCGGAATTGAGCGGAATCACGGGCTTGCCGAGCAAAGCGGCAAGCCGTGCGATGCCTTCGGCGCCGCCCGGCGGGCATTGATTGTAGTTGGCCTCACCGCTTGCAACGGCTTCGGCATAGGGGCGGCATGCGGGGTAACCGCACTTGGTGCATTGCGTCTGGGGGAGCAGATCTTCGATGCGGTCTGCGAGTGTTTTGGTATCTGTCACGGTCACGACGTGGGGCTTTGGCTTGCGGCCGCACAGCTTGAACTAAATAGCACATTATCGCCGATTTCCCCAATTGCCATCCGCAATCCATGTGCCATAATCGAAGCGCTTTTTTCGAAAGACCGCAGAAGGGTATTCCCCCAACCAGCCCGTTCAGTGCTGTCGGTGCAAGGCCCGAGGAGAGGCCGGCGGCGCGATCCGGATAACGCGGCTCACGAAGACGATGCCACCATGAATCAGCCGAAAATCAAAAGAGATCCTGAAGGCACACGGCGCCGCATTCTGCTTGCGGCGGCCGAAGAGTTTGCAAATGGTGGGCTATTCGGCGCGCGCGTCGATCAGATCGCCCGCCGCGCGGAAACGAATGAGCGCATGCTCTATTACTACTTCGGTAGCAAGGAGCAGCTTTTTACCGCCGTACTCGAGCACGCGTTCAGCGCGCTCAATGAAGCGGAGCGCACGCTCGAGCTCAATGGCATCGCCCCGGTCGAGGCGATCACGCGTCTCGCGCATTTTGTTTGGGATTACTACCGCGATCATCCCGAGTTGCTGCGTCTCATCAATAACGAGAATCTGCATGAAGCACGCTATATGCAGAAGTCGACGCGCATCCGCGAAATGATCTCGCCGATCGTCGCCACGCTCGGCGGCATTCTCGAGCGCGGTCAACGTGCGGGGCTGTTCCGCACCAACGTCGATCCGCTGCGCTTCTACGTCACGCTCTCGGGCATGGGCTACTACATCGTGTCGAACCGCTTCACGCTCGAAGCCACACTCGGCCGCGATTTCAGCAGCGCGAGCGAGCGCAGTGAAGTGATTCAGATGAACACCGAGTTGCTGCTCGCGTATCTGTTGCGCAAGTAGGCTGCGTCAAAAGCGGCGCAATGAGGCTTCGGGATCCTCATGAACGACAACGGCCTCCGAAGAGGCCGTTGTTTGCCGACTACGCGTGCGACGCTCAGGCTTCGACTTTTTCCTTCGCTACCTTCGGCGCCTTGTTGTGCTCGAGGATGAAGTCGCGCAACTGCGGATAGATGATGGTGCGCCAGCGGCGTCCGGAGAAAATGCCGTAGTGTCCGCACTTCTCCGCGGTGAAGTGACGTTTGTGCTCTTCCGGAATGCCCGTGCACAGCTCATGCGCGGCAAAGGTCTGGCCGTCGCCGGAGATGTCGTCCAGTTCGCCTTCGATCGTGAAGAGCGCCGTTTTCGTGATGTCCTGCGGCTTCACCCGTTCGCCGGAAACGTCCCACGTGCCTTCGGCGAGGCGGAATTCCTGGAACACCACGCGGATCGTGTCGAGGTAATAGTCCGCGTCCATGTCGAGCACGGCGTTGTACTCGTCGTAGAAGCGGCGGTGCGCTTCCGCGTCGTCTTCGTCGCCGCGCAGCAGGCTCTGGTAGAAATCCCAGTGCGATGCCGCGTGACGTTCCGGATTCATGGCGACAAAACCGGTGTGCTGCAAAAAGCCCGGGTAAACCTTACGGCCCACGCCCGGATAATTCGGCGGCACCGTGAAGATCACGTTGTTGTCGAACCACTCGTACGAGTGTTGCGTGGCGAGCGAGTTGACCGACGTCGGGCTCTTGCGCGCGTCGATCGGGCCACCCATCATCGTCATGGTGCGCGGCGTGTCTTCGCCGCGGCTCGCCAGCAGCGAAATGGCGGCAAGCACCGGCACGGTCGGCTGACACACCGAGATCACGTGCAGATTCTTCGCGCCGATGTGGCGGATGAATTCCTGAATGTAGGCGACGTAGTCGTCCAGATGAAACTCGCCGGCTTCGAGCGGCACCATGCGTGCGTCGATCCAGTCGGTCAGGTAAACCTTGTGGTCTTGCAACAACGTGCGCACGGTGTCACGCAGCAGCGTGGCGTGGTGTCCCGACAACGGTGCGCATACCAGCACGACCGGTTCGTCTTTCAATTGGGTAACGGCGTCGCTGTCGTCGGCGAAACGCTTGAAGCGCATCAGGCGGCAAAACGGCTTCTCGATGATCGTTTGTTCAATGATCGGAATGTTATGACCGTCTTTGACAATCTGATGAAGATTGAACTCGGGCTTTTCGTAATCTTTACCGAGCCGGTAGAGCAGTTCGTAACCGGCTGAGAGGCGCGTGGCGCCGGGCACGTAGGCCAAAGGGCTGGCGGGATTCGCGAAGGATTTCGACGCGGCCTGGGCCCAGGCGGTAAGGGGGCTCAACATCGCCCGCTGGAATTCGTGCAGTTGGTAGAGCATGGGTGCTCCGTTCTAAGCGGTTCGCATGGGGCTTCGCAAACACGCGTGTGGCGTTGCGGCGGGCCAATTTGGTTGTGGGCACATTGTTTTTCGGCCAACAGTCTAGTCGATCATATCGAACAAAGCGTACTTGTGCAATGCAGCATTTTGCGCGCGGCTATCACGCAAACCGTCATTAAATCATGCTACTGGCGACGTTGCCGCGCCGCTATCGGGGGTTGCAGCAGCATCAAGTTCTGGTTCTCCGGTGCCGTCATGGGGCGGTTGCCCGGTCGCCTGCGCCATCGCCTGCTCGTGTTTCATCAGGTTCAGGCCGGTGTGCACGAGCGCCACATGCGAAAACGCCTGCGGGAAATTGCCCACGAGGCGCTTCGCAGCCGGATCGTACTCTTCCGCGAGCAAACCGACATCGTTGCAGAGCGCGAGCAGACGTTCGTACATCGCGATTGCTTCGTCGAGGCGGCCTTGCAACGCCAGGTTGTCCACCATCCAGAACGAGCAAGCGAGAAACGTGCCTTCCCCCGGCGGCAGGCCGTCGTCGTATTCGGTGGTGCGATAGCGCATCACGAAGCCGTCGCGCATCAGGTCCCGCTCGATCGCCGCCACGGTGCCTTTGACGCGCGGATCGTTCGGCGGCAGGAACGCGACCAGCGGCATCAGCAGCACGCTCGCGTCGAGCTGGTCGGTGCCGTAGCACTGCGAGAACGCGTTGAGCGCGGGATTCCAGGCCTTCTCGCAGACTTCCGCGTGGATTTGCGCGCGGGTGGCGCGCCATTCGTCGAGCGGGCCGTCGAGCTTGAACATTTCCGCCGACTTGATGGCGCGGTCGTAGGCGACCCACGCCATCACCTTCGAGAAGGTGAAATGCTGGCGGCCGCCGCGCGTTTCCCAGATGCCTTCGTCGGGTTCCTGCCAGATCGTGTCGAGGTGCTTGAGCAACGCGCACTGCACGTTCCACGCGGTGTCGTCCGCCTGCAGGCCGCCGACGCGCGCGAGATGCAACGCATTCATCACTTCGCCATAGACGTCGAGCTGGCGCTGGCCGACCGCGTTATTGCCGATCCGCACAGGTTTCGCGTCCTGATAGCCCGGCAGCCAGTCGATTTCGAATTCGGGCAAGCGCCGCTCGCCCGCGATGCCATACATGATCTGCAACTGGTCCGGCGCACCGGCCATCACCCGGCCGAGCCACGTGCGCCACGCGCGAGCTTCGTCGTAATAGCCGCCGCGCATCATCGCGAGCAGTGTGATCGTGGCGTCGCGTAGCCAGCAGTAGCGGTAGTCCCAGTTGCGCATGCCGCCGAGCTGCTCCGGCAGCGAGGTCGTGGGCGCGGCGACGATGCCGCCGGTCGGTTCGTAAGCGAGCGCCTTCAGCGTGATCAGCGAACGGCGGATCGGCTCGGCCCAGCGCCCTTCGACCGTGCCGCGCGCCGACCATTCGAGCCAGTGATTCTCGGTGCGCGCCAGCGAGGTGTGCGGATCGCGCGCTGGCGGAATGCGCAGATGCGAGGGCGAGTAAGCGAGCGAGAACGGCACCCGTGCGCCTTCGCTGACGGTGAATTCGGCGACCGTCTTCATGTCTTCGCCACGCAACTCGACCGGCGTGCGCAACACGGCGGTGTCCGGTCCGACGATCGCCTTGATGCCGCTGTCGTGCTTCAGGCGGTCGACCCACGGAATCGAGAAGCCGTAGTCGAAACGCAGCACCAGTTCCATCTTCATGCGCACCGTGCCGCGTTTGCCGACGACGAGCCGCACCATTTCCGACCAGCCGTTACCCGGCGGCATGAAATCGATCAGCGTGACGGCGCCCTCGGGCGTCTCGAAGTCGGTTTCGAGGATCAGCGTTTCGCCGCGATAACGGCGGGTGATGGTCGGCGGCGTGTCCGAGACCGGCGAGATCAGCCAGCGGCCGTTCTCGGGCGTGCCGAGCAGGGCGGCGAAGCAGGCGCCGGAATCGAAGCGCGGCCAGCAGAGCCAGTCGACGGAACCTTCACGGGAAACGAGCGCGGCCGTGTGGCCGTCGCCGATGAGCGCATAGTCTTCGATGAGTGCGGGCATGGGGAGCGAGTCAGTATGGCGCGCGGCGAGGAGGCGCCGTGCAAGGTGTCATCGAGGTGTCGTTGTTGTTACCGGACTTGCGCGATGCGCTTTGGTTCATCATGTAATGCAGCGAAACGCGGGTTGGTAATTGTCAAATCAATGCCTACAATCAGATTTCATGCCGACGCCCGGAGCTTTCCGGATTATGAACCGGCCCCGCCCATGGCGCATACAGACGCCGTTTCCGAGGACCAAAGCTATGCTGAACCCGTCGAAATCCGACTGCATCACGATTCTCTCGGCCGCCAGCGAACTTGCCGACGATTCGATGTTACCGCTCGATTATGGCCGGCTAGGGCTAAGCCGCAACGGCATGCTGACCGCCGCCGCCTTTCTGGTCGAACGGGCCTGCTTCCGGCGCTATAAGGAAGGCGATGGCCATTATGCCGTTGGCGCTCTCTCGCTGCAGGGACGCTTGCGTCTCGACCAGCTTTCGAACGGCTGACTGATGGCGCTTCGCGCACGCCGGATGGTTGCTGCACCGCACTGACCGCAAACTCACCGTGCTTCGGGCGAGCCTACGCCGCTTCGCTGCGCCATCCGGTTTTATTGCTTGCCTCGAGCTTCACGGCCATTGGCGCGTGACGCTTGCGCACGTCTTATGTCCTGCCTCGACGCGAGGCGCCGCCGGGCCGGCGCTGCGCCCGGTCGTGCGTCCCGTGCTTGCGTAGCCGATTGCCGCCGCCGCTCAGAAGTGCGACGACCCCACGCCGAAGATCCCAATGATGCCGATGATGATCAGATAGAGCGCGACGATGTAGTTCAACAGGCGCGGCATGACGAGAATCAGAATACCGGCGATCAACGAAACCAGCGGGCCCAGGCTGAGTGTGACGTTCATGAAGACTCCGTAGTGTGAGACGCGATTGAAAAAACGCCCCGTCAGGCGGGACAATTGCCACTCATGCTGCCGATTGCCGCCTGACCGGATAGCGGTCACCGGATTCGCTGCATGATCCGACACAACGCTTTTATACTTCTTTCGATAAGAACAACGCTCGAACGATTGCGCGGCAGACCAGAGACACCATGACAACCGAATCAACCAAATAACCGATGTAGAGGAGGTCATATGCTTCGTCGTCACCGGGCCGCGATGCCTGCCGTTGCAGATTCCCGCTTGCCTTCTGCTGCTGATTCCACCTCATGGCGCGCGGCGCACCCTGCTCCATTGCGCTCCGCCCGTTCGATAATAAAAGGTTTCGTGCTCATGGTCTCGATTGTTGCTTCGCAGGCGTTTGCGCAAGATTCCGGCCCGGCCCCCGCCGACGGCGTCTATGACATGGTGGTCGGCACCTATACCGGCCCGAAGAGCGAAGGCCTGTATGTCTATCGCTTCGACACCAGGACGGGCGAAGCGACGCGCGTCTCGGTCGCGCAGACGGTCAACCCGTCCTACCTCGTGGTGAGCCGCGATCGCCGCTTCGTCTACGCGGTCAACGAAATGCCCGGCGACAACGGCCCGGCCACGCAGCGCGGCGGCATCAGCGCGTTTCGTTTCGACGCCGCGAGCGGCCAGCTGACGTTCCTCAACAAGGTCTCTTCGGACGGCAATGATCCGTGCTATCTGAGCCTGTCGCCGGACGGCAAGTATTTGCTGACCGCGAACTACTCGGTGGCCGCCGATCCGGGCGGCAGCTTCGCGGTGTTCCCGTTGCAGGCCGATGGTCAGGTCGGCCCGTCGGTGCTCACGGTGCATCACGAAGGCGGCGGTCCGGTGAAGGGCCGGCAGGACAACTCGCACGTTCACTCCACCGTGTTCTCGCCGGACGGCCACTATCTGTTCGCGCAGGATCTCGGCGCGGACAAGCTGTACTCGTATCGCTACACGCCTGACGGCAGCCGCGGGCTGTTCGGCCCGACCGACTGGCGCTACAACCAGGAGAAAGCCGGCTCGGGTCCGCGCCATCTGGTGTTCGGCGCCGACGGCAAACATGCGTATCTGACGAGCGAAATGGCGGCCACGGTCAGCACGTTCAATTACAACGACGGCAAGCTCACGCAGGTGCAAACGCTTTCGCTGACCGAGCCTGGCTTCAAGGGCGCGGTGGGCGCGGCGGCGATTCATCTGTCGCCGGACGGCCGCTTTCTGTATGCCACTAATCGCGGCGACGCGAACGACATCGTGATCTTTTCGGTCGACCCCACCAACGGGCACCTGAAGAAGATCGGCCATCAATCCAGCATGGGCAAGTCGCCGCGTGAATTCGCAATCGACCCGACCGGCAACTGGCTGATCGTCGGCAATCAGAACAGCGATACCGTGTACGTGTTCAAGCGCAATCAGCAGAGCGGTATGCTCGAAGCGAATCCGAAGCGTTTCGAACTCGGTTCGCCGGTGGATTTCAAGCTGGTCTCGCCGTCGTAAGTGTGGGCGAAGCGCGTGATGTGACGGCGCGCGCCGGATAAAAAATGGGCCGCTTTTTCAAGCGGCCCATTTTCTTGCGGTGGGTGGTTTCGCACTGGCGGTGGCCAACAATAGTTGCTTATTCCGCCGGCCCAGGCGCGAGCACTTCGCGGCTTCCGTTGATGCCCATAGCCGACACGAGGCCCGCCGTTTCCATCTGCTCGACCAGACGCGCCGCGCGGTTATAACCGATGCGCAACTGCCGCTGCACCGACGAGATCGACGCGCGCCGCGTGCGCACCACGAAAGCGACGGCTTCGTCGTAGAGCGGATCGGCTTCCGCATCCGGCGATTCGCCGAACAGATCCTGCGCCGCGCCGCCGTCGGTGGCCGGGCCGTCGAGAATGCCTTCCTCGTACTGCGGCTCGCCGAACTGCTTCAGATACTCGACGATCCGATGCACTTCCTCGTCGGCGACGAACGCGCCGTGCACCCGTTGCGGATAGCCCGTGCCGGGCGGCAGGAACAGCATGTCGCCCTGGCCGAGCAGCGACTCGGCGCCCATCTGATCGAGAATCGTGCGCGAGTCGATCTTCGACGACACCTGGAACGCCACGCGCGTCGGAATGTTCGCCTTGATGAGGCCGGTGATCACGTCCACCGAAGGACGCTGCGTCGCCAGAATCAAATGGATGCCGGCGGCGCGCGCCTTCTGCGCGAGCCGCGCGATCAGCTCTTCGATCTTCTTGCCGGCCACCATCATCAGGTCGGCGAGTTCGTCGATCACGACTACGATCAGCGGCAGCGGCGCGAGCGGTTCGGGCGCTTCCGGCGTCAGCGAGAACGGGTTGCCGAGCTTCTTGCCCTTGGCTTCGGTGTCGCGGATTTTCTGGTTGAAGCCGGCCAGGTTGCGCACCCCGACCGCCGACATCAGGCGATAGCGCTTTTCCATTTCGCCGACGCACCAGTTCAGCGCGTTGGCGGCGAGCTTCATGTCTGTGACGACCGGCGCGAGCAGATGCGGAATGCCTTCGTAGACCGACAGCTCGAGCATCTTCGGGTCGATCATGATGAGGCGGACTTCTTCGGGCGTCGCCTTGTAGAGCAGCGAGCAGATCATCGCGTTGATCGCCACCGACTTGCCCGAACCGGTCGTGCCGGCGACCAGCATGTGCGGCGCCTTGGCCAGATCGGCGACCACCGGGTGGCCGGTGATGTCCTTGCCCATGGCGAGCGTCAACTGCGAATGCGAGTTCTGATAGACGCTGGCTTCGAGGATTTCGGACAGGCGGATGGTCTGCCGTTTGGCGTTCGGCAATTCGAGGCCCATGCAGGTCTTGCCCGGAATCGTCTCGACCACGCGGATGGACGTTAGGCCGAGGCCGCGCGACAGATCCTTCATCAAGCCGACGATCTGACTGCCGCGCACGCCGAGCGCCGGCTCGACTTCGAAGCGTGTGATGACCGGGCCGGCCGACGCACCGACGACGGTGACCGGCACCTTGAATTCCTGCAGCCGCTGTTCGATCAGCAGGCCGGTTTCGATGAGCTTTTCTTCGGAGACCGGTTCGACGTCGATGTCCGCGGGCGCGAGCAGGTCGAGCGTAGGCAGTTCGACCATCGATGCCGCGGGCGCGTGGAACTCGAAGCCGTTGGTGGGGCTGTGGCCGCGCAGGGGTGGGCGTGGTTGGGTGGCGGGTTCGGTGGGCTCCGTGGCTTCCGTGGGCTCCGTGGATGGGACCGCGGTTGCGTACGGTGCGGCGAGCGGTGCCGATGTTGCCGGCGCTGGCGGTGCTAGCGGAGGGATGGCGGTCTCGTTGGTACGGTCTTCGACGGCGAAGGGTGCGTCGGCGATGACGTCGGATGCCATGGGCGTGGCCTGAACCACAAAGCCCGGAAAGCGGACTACGTTCGATGCTTGCGGCGCGATGGGTTGCGGCGGTGCTGCGGTGGTTATGTTTGTAGCTTGCGCGGGGGCGGACGAGTCCGAAGCATGCGGTGCGATGCTTTGCGGCGCCGCTGCCGTGGTTATGTTCGCCGCGTGTGCGGTGGTCGGCGAGCCCGAAGCATGCGGTGTGATGCTTTGCGGCGCCGCTGCCGTGGTTATGTTCGCCGCGTGCGCGGTGGCCGACGACTCCGAAGAGCGCGGCGTGAAGTTTTGCGGCGTTACTGCGGCGGTTATGTTTGCAGCGTGCGTGGTGACCGACGAGTCCGATGCTTCAAGTGCGTCCGAGAGGGCAGGGGAGTCCACCGTTTCCGTTTCGACCGGCGTGGCGAATTCGCTTTGGCGCGCGATACTCGGCGATGGCGTGGCGTCACGCGTCGGCACTGCCCCGCTCGACACAACGACGCTGCCGACAGCCGGCGCACTCGATGACGAAGCCGCGTGTTGCGCTAGGACCGCATCGAGTTCGGCTTCCCAAGGCGCGAGCGTTTTATCGATCACGACTTCAGCAACCGGTGCAGGCGCGGCGGGTTGCGGTTCGACAAACGGCGCGGCTTCTTTCGAATGTTCGGTGATTGCCGGCGCAGTCGTCTGCCCGGTGACTTTCGGTGTGGCGACTTCCGAATGGTCCGCAGACTTGCTGAGCGTCTGCGCGGTTTCAACGCTCGGGCTCGCGTGACTGTCGGTGTGAGTTGTCGATGCCATCGAATCGTCTTCGCACGGCGATTCATCCTCGGTCGCTTCGCTTGCTTGCAACTGCGCGGCAAAAACCTGGAACGGCGTCGGCGTAGCGACCGGCGGCACATACTGCGACGTAGGCGCAGGCGCAGGCGCAGGCGCAGGCGCAGGTGCGACCACCGGCGCCACTGTCAACGGAGCTTGCATAATCGGCGGCTCGATCGGCCATTGCACGACGGGCTCGTGGCTGACTTCGGGCGGCACTTCGAACGCGGCTTCCATGCGCGGCGCATCGGTCGGCGTTTCTATCGCGCGATCAGCCGCAGCATTAGCATTGCCGGTAACACCCAGCGAAGGCACATTCTCATCCGGCGGCAAAGCCGGTTCAACCGCATCCGCTCGCGGCACATCCACACTCGACCGCTCAGCCTCGAACGACGGCGCGGCGTTCGGCGCGCTCGTCACCTTTGCGTTTTCCGTGCCGGTGCTGCGCGCGAGGCTGACGCCCGCAATGTCGGTCCAGCGAGCGGCGTTTTCTGCGATGCTGCGTAGCGTCTCCTGGACGCTGGCGGGTGGCGTAACTTTCTGCGTCGCCGGCATCGGCCGCGTGTAGCTCGGCGGCGGACGGCGCGTGGCCGGCGTCGGCGTGACATCGTTTGAATGCGGTCCAGGCGAGAAACCTTGCCGGGGCGCCGGCGCGCGACTGACTGGAGCCGCCGGGGCCGCCGAGCCTTGAGCCGTCGTCGCAGGACGACCTGCACCGGTCGTTGCATTTCCTGCGGGACCTACGGCCGCATGAGAGCCCGCGCCGCCGGACACTGCTCGCGCCGCCGCTGTCGTGTGCGCCGCAGCTTGCGCCGCTTTACCTGCCGCCCCCACCGCACCCGCCGCAAAGGCAGCACCCGCAGCCAAACCCGCGCCGCCCCCCAAAGATCCCGCCGGCCGTTGTTCACCAGCCGAGCGACGTCCAATCTGCGACGCCCCATCGCGAGCCGCCGCACCGGACGCACCCGACGCACCCGACGCAGCCGCGCGCGGCCCAGACTCGCGCAACCATCCAGCCGGCGCGACCGGCTCCGCCGGCATCCATGCCGCCTTGTCCGCTTTAAGTGGTTGCGTCTGCATCGGCACTTGTCGCGGCGGTGTCGTCGCGGCCCCCGTGCGCAGCACCGGCTCAGCCTGTATTGCCTGACGGCGCGGCGTGGCCGCGCCAGCACGCCAGCTCGCCGCAGCGCCACGCGCCGCCGCATCCTTACCCGCCGCGCTCGCCGCGGCGCCGGCCGCAGCCGCGTCGCGTCCACGCGCCGGCGGACGCCAGACCGTCGGGCGCGCATAACGGCCATTGGTTTTAGGCGCCATCGTATTGGTGGCCGGCGAAACATGCGACGGCAAACCATCATCGACGCTGCGATGACGGCGCGCTTCCTCGTCGCGTTTGGCGAGGCCGCGCGACAGGCCGAGGCCGAACGCGCCGTCGGCCCAGGCGGCGAAGTCGCGCCAGCGGAAGTCGATCAGCCACGGCAGGCTGATGAAAAGCAGCGCGAGCGCCGCCAGGGGCGTGCCGATATGCCCGAGCAGATGGCCGAATCCCGCAGCCAGCGCATGGCCGAAGTCATTCACGCCGGCCACGCCGATCAGCGACGCCTCGAGTGTGCAGCTCGCCACCAGCACACAGACGAAGCCGAGCCACAGCCGGATCGTGCCGGGGCCGCGCAGACCCGCGCCGCCCGGCAGTGCCGACTTTACGAGACGCCACAAAAGAGGAATGAACCAGACGGCTGACCCGCCGAACCAGCCGAAAACTACCGTGTGCATACTAGACATCAACGAATGACGGACGCGCAAAAACGCAATCCGTCGAGTTTAAACCGGCGAAGCCCGATGCTTCGAAGGCAGACGCAAGTATGCTTGCGTCAATTGGAAAGCAGACCGGCGCGCGGCCCGCCGTCGGTGAAAAACAACGGCTGGCGGGACAGCCTTCATCCGTCATGTGGCCCGTCCCGATCGAGGCGCTCCGCTCCGCGGTCCGGTTCGCTCATCAGCGACCTCGAGCATCGACCGGACGATCCGCGACTCGTTCATTTCGTGCTGCGGTCGAAGGTCAGCGTGTCGCCGTTGTCGAGCACCAGTTGCATTTGTTGTGGCGCGCGCATCTGCACGCCGGTGCGGTCGATGTGCGTCAGCGCATTGAGATACGCGCCTTCGATCTGTCCGCCGGGCGTCATGCACGCCATGCGCGTGCCGCCCAGCGTGCCGAAGCTCAGCTTGCCGTCTTTCAGCGCGTACGAGCCCATGTAGCGGTTGCAGCCGGAAAAGCCGCTGGCATGGCGCTGGCCGGTCGAGGTGGAGAGCGTGAGCGTGATCGGCGCGTCCTGGTCCGCGGCCGGAATCGCGCGTGCCGTGCCGTCTGCCTGTTTCCAGGCGCTCAGCACCCAGCTGGTGTCGTCGAGCAGTTGCGCGGCGGCGGGATTGAATGGATCGGGCGCGGTGGCTTCCGAGTCGGGATGTTTCGGGATCGCACAGGCGCTCAACAGCGCGGCGACGCTCAACGCGGCGAGGGCGGTGCGCAGATACGGGGTGAAGCGCGCAACACGTCGCGCGGAGGAGCTTTGGAGCATGGCGTCGTTCCTCTTCAAACTGGCGAAGGCGTAAGGGTAACGCACTAAGCTTGCCGCACGCGAGAGCATTGGCGGGCGGAGCGCTTATTCGGTGCGCCGCGGCGCCCTTGCGCGCCGCCGTCGTGCTCCGCCGTTGCCCTTCACGCGCAGATCAGGATGCGGCCGCCGCGAGCAAGGCGCGGCGAGGGGCCCGCATGTTAACATCGTGTTCTACTCAATCCCACCCTCATCCGACTTTTATCTGGAGACCTCATGCAGATCGGCCAACGGATCGGCACGCCCCTTTCTGAATCCGCCACGCGTGTCATGCTGCTCGGCGCCGGCGAGCTCGGCAAGGAAGTGATCATCGCGCTGCAGCGGCTGGGCGTCGAGGTGATCGCCGTCGACCGTTATCCGAATGCGCCGGGCCACCAGGTGGCGCACCGCGCGCACGTAATCGACATGACCGACCGCGCGGCGTTGCGCGCGCTGGTCGAACAGGAGCGGCCGCATCTGATCGTCCCCGAGATCGAAGCGATCGCAACCGACGCCCTCGCCGCCATTGAAAGCGACGGTCTCGCCGAAGTGATCCCGACCGCGCGCGCCACGCAGCTCACCATGAACCGCGAAGGCATCCGCCGTCTCGCCGCTGAGGAACTCGGCTTGCCGACCTCGCCGTACGCGTTCGCCGATTCGCTCGACGAACTGCGCGCGGGCATCGCCAAAGTCGGCTATCCGTGCGTGGTGAAGCCGGTCATGTCGTCGTCGGGCAAGGGGCAGTCGGTGCTCAGAAGCGACGCGGACGTCGAACCCGCATGGCAATACGCGATGGCCGGCGGCCGGGTGAATCATGGCCGCGTGATCGTCGAAGGGTTTATCGACTTCGAATACGAAATCACGCAATTGACCGTGCGCGCCATCGACCCGGCGAGCGGCGAAGTCAGCACCTATTTCTGCGACCCGATTGGCCACGTGCAGGTGGCGGGCGACTACGTCGAATCGTGGCAGCCGCAGCCCATGAGCCCGCTCGCGCTCGAACGTTCGCGCGAAGTCGCGCACAAGGTGACGGCCGCGCTTGGCGGCCGGGGTCTCTTCGGCGTGGAACTTTTCGTGCGCGGCGATGACGTATGGTTTTCGGAAGTGAGTCCGCGTCCGCACGATACGGGGCTCGTCACGCTGTGCTCGCAGCGCTTTTCGGAATTCGAATTGCACGCGCGCGCAATCCTCGGTTTGCCGGTGGATACGTCGCTGCGGGCGCCGGGCGCGTCGGCGGTGATTTACGGCGGGCTCGACGAGACCGGCATTGCGTTCGAAGGCGTCGCCGCGGCGTTGGCGGTGCCGAACGCGGATCTGCGTCTGTTCGGCAAGCCGGAGAGTTTCGTCAAGCGCCGCATGGGCGTGGCGCTCGCCACCGGCGAGAACACCGACGAAGCACGTTCGCGCGCGAAGCAGGCCGCGGCAGCAGTGCGGCCGGTGTCGGCGAAGTAAGTGACGGCGCCGTGCACGGCGAACTGCTGCAGCTGAAGCAATTCGCCGTGACTCGCCCGACCCGCGTGCCCGGCACCCATCGCCGCGCGCAATCTGAATGATTGGGGCTCGTCGAGCCCATCGGAGTAGAGGTACGTATGGCGCTGGAATTGCGCAACAACACGCGGCGCGGTTGGACCAGCCGTCTCGGCGCACTCGGCGTGCTGCTCGCGCTGTGCGTCGGGTTGACGGGCTGCGGCCTCGCGGCTGCGCCGTGCCGGATCGCGTCGGCAGGGTTGAAGATCGTGCCGGTGGTCGGGCATGTGGCCGCCGCGCCGACCGACGCGTGCGCCGACGTGATCGACCCATAACCGGCCCGTCGTCCGCCTTTCAGCCGCAGTTCCAGAGGCGCAACGTGCGGCGCGCCGCCCGTGTTCGATTTGCCGCAACGATCGAGGCATCTCATGAAGAAATGGCTTGTTACAGTCACCACGGCGGCGGGTCTCGCGGCGCTGTACGGCCATGCGTGGGCCGCGCCGTTGCAGTTCTCGGAGATTCAGGCCAAAAACCGTCAGACGCACAAATACACCTGCGCGACCGGCAAGATTCTGCATGTCACTTACTGGAACACGGCGAACGGGCAAAGCTTCGCCCTCGTGCCGGTGAAGGGCAAGCAACTGCTGTTCGTCAATACGCTGTCGGCGTCGGGCGCGAAGTATCAGGCCGGCAGCTACACATGGTGGACCAAGGGGCCGCGCGCCGACCTGTATGACGCAATGGCCGGCGAAAACGCGCCACCCATGCTCTCCGACTGCATCACCATCAATCGCTGAGCGCGATGCGGCGGCTTTCCCTTCCCATGCCGCCGCTTGTCTCATCGCCTTCCGATTCGCCGCATTGTCCGCCGGCGCACGCCGTTTCCATTCGAGTAGTAAGCTGTCCCGCATGGCATTTGCCGCCGTGCCACCGCGTCATGCCATCCGTGCCATCCCAGGCACTGTCGGCGTGGCCCGGGTCGTTTTCGATCGTCCGTTTCCGGGCTCCAGCGATGGAGTCACGGCCCGCGTCCGTATCATCAAGCGAGACCCTCAATGAAAGCATCGGACCTGTTCGTCAAATCGCTGGAAGCCGAAGGTGTCGAGTACGTGTTCGGCATTCCCGGTGAAGAAAATCTCGATCTGCTCGAATCGCTGCGCCGCTCGAAAATCCGTCTGATTCTCACGCGCCACGAACAGGCGGCCGGTTTCATGGCCGCCACATATGGCCGTCTCACCGGCCGCACCGGTGTGTGTCTGGCCACTCTCGGGCCGGGCGCGACCAACTTCGTGACCGCCGCGGCGTATGCGCAGCTCGGCGGCATGCCGATGCTGATGGTCACCGGGCAAAAGCCGATCAAGTCGAGCAAGCAGGGGCATTTCCAGATCGTCGACGTGGTGCGCATGATGGAGCCGCTCACCAAATACACGCGGCAGATCGTATCGGTTGCCAATATTCCGGCAGCGGTGCGCGAGGCGGTCCGTCAGGCTGAAGAAGAACGGCCCGGCGCTACGCACCTCGAATTGCCCGAAGACGTCGCGCATGAAGAGGGCGATGGCAAGCCGATTCCGAAAAGCTTCAGCCGCCGTCCCGTGGCCGAGGAAAAAGCCGTGGCGCGCGCGGTCGAGGCGATCACCAGCGCGAAGCATCCGCTCTTGATGATCGGCGCGGGCGGCAACCGCAAGACCACCACCAAGATGCTGCGCGAGTTCGTCGACCAGATCGGCATTCCGTTCTTCACGACGCAGATGGGCAAAGGCGTGATCGACGAATCGCATCCCATGTGGCTCGGCAATGCGACGCTGTCAGACGGCGACTTCGTGCATCGCGCGATCGACCATGCGGACTGCATCATCAACGTCGGCCACGACGTGATCGAGAAGCCGCCGTTTTTCATGCGCAGCGGCGACGCCGGCGAGAAAACGGTGATTCACGTCAACTTCCTCGGCGCGGAAGTGGATACGGTGTACTTCCCGCAGATCGAAGTGGTTGGCGATATCGCCAACGCCGTTTGGCAACTCAAGGAAAGTCTCAAGGAGCGCCAGAAGCATTGGGACTTCACGCGCTTCAAGGAGATCAAGGAGCACTTCGAGGCGCATCTGGCCAAAGGCCAGCACGACGACCGCTTTCCTATGTATCCGGTGCGCGTCGTCAACGACGTGTATGAGACCACGCCGGTGGACGGCATCGTGTGTCTGGACAACGGCATGTACAAGATCTGGTTCGCCCGCTACTACCGCGCGCACGAACCGAATTCGCTGCTGCTCGACAATGCGTTGGCGTCGATGGGCGCGGGGCTGCCGTCCGCGATCGCCACCAAGATCGTGCACCCGGACCGCAAAGTCATGGCCGTGTGCGGCGACGGCGGCTTCATGATGAATTCGCAGGAACTGGAAACGGCGGTGCGTCTGAAGCTGGATCTGGTGATCCTGATCGTGCGCGACGACGCGTTCGGCATGATCCGCTGGAAGCAGGAAAACATGAACTTCCCGGACTACGGCATGACGCTGAGCAACCCGGATTTCGTGGCGTATGCAGAGAGCTACGGGGCGAAGGGACACCGCATCGAATCGGCGACGGAATTCGCGCCCTTGCTGCGCGAATGTTTCGCGACGCCCGGCGTGCATGTGATCGATCTGCCGATCGACTACTCGGACAACGAGCGCGTGCTGAATCGCGAGATCAAGCGGCTTTCGGCGCAATTGTGAACTTGTCACGCATTGGATCAAGGAGTCGCGTCATGTTGCAAAAGACTTACCCGTACTACCTGGCGAACGTTGCGGTGGCCGCCAACACCGATCTCGAAGTCACCGATAAATTCAGCGGCGAAGTCGCCACCCGCGTCGCGATGGCCGACGCCACCGCGATCGACAAAGCGATCGGCCATGCCGTCGATGCCATGCCCGCCATGCGCGTCTTTCCCCCGTTCAAGCGTCAGGCGGTGCTCGAACATTGCGTGAAGCGCTTTCGCGAGCGCTACGACGAACTGGCGCTCGCGCTGTGCATCGAAGCCGGCAAGCCGATCAACGACTCGAAAGGCGAGGTCACGCGCCTGATCGACACGTTCAAGGTGGCCGCGGAGGAGTCGGTGCGCATCGACGGCGAGATCGTCAATCTGGAAATTTCGCCGCGCGCCAAGGGCTATCACGGCTATGTGAAGCGTGTGCCGATCGGACCGTGTTCGTTTATTTCGCCGTTCAACTTTCCGCTGAACCTGACCGCGCACAAGGTCGCGCCGGCCATCGCGGCGGGCGTGCCGTTCGTCTTGAAGCCGGCGAGCCGCACGCCGGTCGGCGCGCTCATCATGGGCGAGATTCTGGCGGAAACCGATTTGCCGAAAGGCGCATTCTCGATTCTTCCCGCGCATCGCGACGGCGCCGATCTATTTACCACCGACGAGCGCTTCAAATTGCTGTCCTTCACCGGCTCGCCCGCGGTAGGTTGGGAGCTGAAAAAGAAAGCCGGCAAGAAGAAGGTGATTCTGGAGTTGGGCGGCAACGCGGCCGCGATCGTCGACGGCGATCAGGGTGAGAAGCTCGACTACGTGGTCGATCGGCTGGCGTTCGGCGCGTTCTATCAGTCGGGGCAGAGCTGCATCGGTGTGCAGCGGATTCTGGTTCACGCGAAGGTTTATGATGCGCTGCGCGAGAAGCTGATCGCCAAGACGAAGTCGCTGGTGATGGGCGATCCGAAAGACGAAAAGACCTTTGTCGGGCCGATGATCTCCGAATCGGAGTCCAAGCGCCTCGCCGGCTGGATGGAAAGCGCGGTGCAGGCCGGTGCGAAAATCGTCGCGGGCGGCAAGGTCGACGGCGCGATGTTCGAGGCCACGTTGCTCGAAGGCGTGAAACGCGACACGGATCTGTATCGCAAGGAAGCCTTCGGGCCGGTGGCGATTCTGGAGCGCTTCGACGATTTCGGCGCCGCGCTCGCGACCGTCAACGACAGCGACTTCGGCCTGCAAGCCGGCGTGTTCACGGATTCGCTCGCGCACGCGCATCGCGCGTGGGATGAACTCGACGTGGGCGGCGTGGTGATCAACGACGTGCCGTCGTTCCGGGTCGACAACATGCCGTATGGCGGCGTGAAGGATTCCGGGCTAGGGCGTGAAGGCGTGCGCTACGCGATCGAGGACATGACCGAGATCCGGTTGATGGTGATGCGCGAGACGTGGTGAGACGATTTGGCGGCGTGACGGCGTGACGGCGTGACGGCGTGACGGCGTGACGGCGTGACGGCTGAGGGGCATCGGGGCCACCCGCACGGCCGGACGCGGCATCGCGCGCCGATCGCCGGGCCGCCGAACCAGCTCGCTGTCACGCAACTGTCGTCTCCACCAACTACGCTGCGAGCGAGGCGCGCCGGTGCTTTGCCGCGATTCGCCGGCGGGTGCGCAGTCTGCCGGCACCCGGCTTTCTCCGCCGTAAGCAGAAAGCCGGCGCATGCGCCATGAGTGTTTTTGCTGAAGTGCTACAATACCGGCCTTTCCGGCGGGTGTTTCCGCCGGCCGGAGCCGGCCGCATTTTTTCCCGCAATATTGACGGGTCCCGTGCGGAACGCCGTGGCTCCGCCTTCATCACAATGCCCTCTGCGGTTCCGACCGCTGCCGCGCGTACGCGCCAAGCGCATTTTTAGCGAAAGCCACCATGTCCGACACAGCCGTCACGCCCAGCACTGCGACTTTTGATCAATTCGGCCTCGCGCCCGATATCCTGAAAGCCGTCAAAGAGTCGGGCTACACCATCCCTACGCCGATCCAGGAGCAGGCGATCCCTGTCGTGCTGGCCGGCCGTGACATGATGGGCGCCGCCCAAACCGGCACCGGCAAGACCGCGAGCTTCTCGCTGCCGATCATCCAGCGTCTGTTGCCGCAGGCGAGCACGAGCGCTTCGCCCGCCCGCCATCCGGTGCGCGCGCTGATCCTTACGCCGACTCGCGAACTGGCCGACCAGGTCGCCGCGAACGTGCAGGCGTATGCGAAGCACACGGCGCTGCGCAGCGCCGTGGTGTTCGGCGGCGTGGATATGAACCCGCAATCCGAGCAACTGCGCCGCGGCGTCGAGATTCTGATCGCCACGCCGGGCCGTCTGCTCGATCACGTGCAACAGAAAACGGCCAATCTCGGCCAGGTGCAGATTCTCGTGCTCGACGAAGCCGACCGGATGCTCGACATGGGCTTCCTGCCGGATCTGCAGCGCATCCTGAACCTGCTGCCGAAAGAACGTCAGACGCTGCTGTTTTCGGCCACGTTCTCAGGCGAAATCAAGAAGCTTGCCGCCACGTATCTGCGCAACCCGCAAACCATCGAAGTCGCGCGCAGCAACTCCACCGCGACCAACGTGACGCAGGTCGTGTACGAAGTGGCCGAGGGCGACAAGACCGGCGCGGTCGTGCAACTGATTCGCGAACGCGGCCTCAAGCAGGTGATCGTGTTCTGCAACAGCAAGATCGGCGCGAGCCGCCTGGCGCGCAGCCTCGAGCGCGACGGCGTGGTCGCGACCGCGATTCACGGCGACCGCACGCAGAATGAGCGGATGCAGGCACTCGACGCGTTCAAGCGCGGCGAGATCGAGGCGCTGGTGGCGACGGATGTCGCCGCGCGCGGCCTGGATATCGCCGAACTGCCTGCGGTGATCAACTTCGATCTGCCGTTCAACGCGGAAGACTACGTGCACCGGATCGGCCGTACCGGCCGCGCGGGTGCTTCGGGCGATGCGTTGTCGCTGTGCAGCCCGAACGAGCGCAAGCAGCTTGCCGATATCGAGAAGCTGATCAAGCGTCCTCTGGACGTGCAACGCCTGACGGTGGAAGCGCCGGTGCGGCATCACCATGAAGAACGCGCGCCGCGTCGTGAACGCAGCAGCGAGGGCCGTGAGGACCGCGGCAGCCGCCGGCGCACGGGTGCGTCGTCGGGTACGTTCGACCGGCCGCATCATCATCGCGCTCAACCCGTGGATGATTTCTTCCTGAAGCCTTATGAGCCGTCGCCTTCTTCGGTTCGTAAAATCGAGGAGGCCGCTGCTTCCGCTGCGCCGCAAAAGACGGCTTCGAAGCAGCCGTTGGCAGCTCTGCTGGGCGGATTTGGGATGCCGAGGAAGTCGTCGTCTTCTTCCTGATTTTTGATTCGCTGGCGTGGCTCGGGTGCGGTTCGCCTGGGGCGCGGGCTGGGCTTGCGCCGGTAGTTGGGCCGCAGGCGGCGCGGCAAAATTTAGGGCACTTCGAAAGCTCGCCCCGCAGCGCGCAAGCGCGCTGGTTGCCGCAGCCAATCTGCTCGATGCACGCCGCGCACGGCGAGATCATTGTTAGGCGTGAACCGCGTTCACGCTGCTGGTAAGCCCATCCGCTTTGCCCATGCTGCCGTGGCGGCAGCATAAAAGCCGTCAAGCGTCGTATGGGCCGCAGCGCTTTCCAAGTCGAGCCCAAGATGCTGTGCCGCTGCGCATAGCGCTTCAAGCGGCTTGTCGATATCCAGTGCCGTCGCGCCGTTCTGCTTGCTGAGTTTTTCGCCCTGTTCGTTCGTGACAACGGGCACATGCAAATACTCCGGCGTCGGCACGCCGAGGCAACGCTGCAAATAGATCTGCCGCGCCGTTGAATCCATCAAATCCGCGCCGCGCACGATGTGCGTGATGCCCGCGTCCGCATCGTCCACGACCACCGCCAGTTGATAAGCCCATTGGTCGTCCGCGCGTTTCAGCACGAAATCGCCGACCTCGGTGGCGAGATTCTGCGTCTGCTTGCCCTGCCAGCGATCCTCGAACGCGATGACCGCGCTGTCGCCGTCGGGCACGCGCAGGCGCCATGCGCGCGCCGATTTGCCGTGCAGGCCGTCGCGACAGGTGCCGGGATAGGCGAGGGTCGTATTGCGCGCGTGCGCGTTGAGCAGCGAGTCGGCGATTTCCTTGCGCGTGCAGCCACACGGATAGATCATGCCGGCGGCCTTCAATTGCTCCAGCGCTTGCTGGTAGTGCGCCGTCCGCGTGCTTTGCCAGACGGGCGGTTCGTCGGCATGCATGCCGAAGCGTTCGAGGGTGGCGAGGATGTCTTCGGCGGCGCCCGGCACGGTGCGCGGGCCGTCGATGTCTTCAACGCGAACGAGCCATGCGCCCCGCTGAGCGCGTGCGTCCAGCCAGCTCGCGAGCGCGCTCACCAGCGAGCCGAAGTGCAACGGCCCGGTGGGCGAAGGCGCGAAACGTCCGCGATAGGTCATGGTCGAGTGGTGGCGTTTTGCGCCGCCACCATCACGCGGCGCGCGCCGCCTTGCTGTCCGGATGGCATTCCGGACACGTCTTGCCCGCCACGTACATTGGCGATGCTTGCGCTTCCGGCGGGACCACCGCGCGGCAACCGAAGCATTGCGTGGTCTTGCTGGGCTCGAGTTGCGGATTGAGCGCGGTGCGGTAGTCGAACACGAAGCAGTCGCCGTGATAATGCGCGCCGCCTACTTCCTCGAAATATTTCAGAATGCCGCCTTCGAGCTGGTACACGTTCGCGATGCCGACTTCCTTCATGTGGATCGCGGCCTTTTCGCAGCGAATCCCACCCGTGCAGAACGACACGACCGTCTTGCCTTCCAGGTCGGCGCGATTTTGCTCGATCACTTCGGGAAACTCGCTGAATTTCGTAATGCGGTAGTCGAGCGCGTTGTCGAACGTGCCGACGTCGACTTCGAACGCGTTGCGCGTGTCGAGCATCACGACCGGACGGCCCTGGTCGTCGTGACCGCGGTCCAGCCAGTGTTTCAGCGTGGGCGCGTCGACGAACGGCGCGCGGCCGAGCTCCGGCCGGATGGCCGGCTTTTTCATCGTGATGATCTCGCGCTTGAGCTTGACCAGCATGCGGGTGAACGGCTGCTTGTCCGACAGGCTTTCCTTGAACTGCAGATTCACGAACTTGCCGTCGAACAGGGCGTCGTGACGGATGTAGTGGATGAACGCGTCCGTGGCTTCGCGCGTGCCGGCGACGAACAGGTTGATGCCTTCCGGCGCGAGCAGAACGGTGCCCTTCAGGCCAAGCGCGTTGCAGCGTTCAGTGACGAACGGGCGCCAGGCAGCGGTGTCTTCGATAGTCGCGAAATGGTACGAAGAGAGATTGACGATACTCATGAGTGTCCAGCGGTAAGAAGTGGCCGGGCCTTGCGGAAAACAGGGCGCGTTGGGCTGCCCGCCTTCAAACGCCATGCGGCGCGGCCACGTCGAATAGGGCGAAACCCGTATTATCTCTCAACCCGGCGCTTTCCCCGACTCGGCCGAATGGCCAATGGGTTGCGGTAGCGCAAACCGTTCGTGAACTTGCTGCCGATTCGCTTCGCCCGAGCGGCCGTTCGCATGGTCCGCCACCTCAGGAACGCCTGCACACGCGGCTCGCGCGCTGGCGTCCTAAGCCGATCGGCTAACGTGTGGTTTTGGCCTGAAAACTCCGGAAGGGTGGAGTTACAATGTCGCCCATGTCAGATCCCCGCTTCGTTCATCTCCGCGTTCACTCCGAATTCTCGATTGCCGATGGCATCGTGCGTCTTGACGACATCGTCAAGGCCGCGGCCAAAGACGGCCAGGGCGCGCTCGCCCTCACCGATCTCGGCAACGCATTCGGCCTCGTCCGTTTCTACAAGGAAGCCCGCGGCAAAGGGGTCAAACCCATTGCCGGCTGCGACGTCTGGATCACCAATCCAGACGACCGCGACAAGCCTTCCCGTTTGCTGCTGCTGGTGAAAGACCGGCTCGGCTATCTGAACCTGTGCGAACTGCTCAGCAAGGCGTCGCTCACGAATCAGTATCGCGGTCGCGCGGAGATCGAGGCCGGCTGGCTCGAATCCGGCCTGGGCGCTGGGCTGCTTGCATTGTCCGGCGCGCAGCAGGGCGACATCGGCCTCGCGCTCGCGGCGGGCAATGAAGAAGCGGCCAAACGCAACGCGTTGCATTGGGCGAAGGTGTTCCCGGGCGGTTTCTATATCGAGTTGCAGCGCTGTGGTCTGCCGGGCGGCGAGCAGTACGTGCAGCAGGCGGTCGCGCTCGCGGCGTCGCTGAAATTGCCGGTGGTCGCCACCCATCCCATGCAGTTCATGACGCCGGACGACTTCACCGCGCACGAAGCGCGCGTGTGCATTTCCGAAGGCGACATTCTGGCGAATCCGCGCCGCTCGAAGCGCTTCACGTCCGAGCAGTACTTCCGCACGCAGGAAGAGATGGCGGCGCTGTTCGCGGACATTCCGTCGGCGCTTGTCAACTCGGTTGAAATCGCCAAGCGTTGCAACCTCACGCTCGAACTCGGCAAGCCCAAGCTGCCGCTGTTCCCGACGCCCGACGGCATGTCGCTCGACGACTACCTCGTGCATCTGTCGAAAGAGGGCCTCGAAAAGCGTCTCGAACAGTTGTATCCGGATGAAGCCGAGCGCACTGCGCAACGCGCGACGTATTACGAGCGCCTCGAATTCGAGTGCGGCACGATCATCAAGATGGGCTTTCCCGGCTACTTCCTGATCGTGGCGGACTTCATCAACTGGGCGAAGAACAACGGCGTGCCGGTTGGACCGGGCCGGGGCTCGGGCGCGGGCTCGCTGGTCGCGTACGCGCTCGGTGTGACCGACCTCGATCCGCTGCGCTACAACCTGCTGTTCGAACGTTTCCTGAATCCGGAGCGGGTGTCCATGCCCGACTTCGACATCGACTTCTGCCAGCACGGCCGCGATCGCGTGATCCAGTACGTGAAGGAAAAGTACGGCGCGGACGCGGTGTCGCAGATCGCCACGTTCGGCACGATGGCGGCGAAGGCGGCGGTGCGCGACATCGGCCGGGTGCTCGATCTCGGCTACATGTTCACGGACGGCATCGCCAAGCTGATTCCGTTCAAGCCGGGCAAGCACGTCACCATCGCCGACGCGATGAAAGAAGAGCCGCTCCTGCAGGAGCGTTTCGACAACGAAGACGAAGTGCATCAGTTGCTCGAACTCGCGCAGCGCGTGGAAGGCCTGACGCGTAACGTCGGCATGCACGCGGGCGGCGTGCTGATCGCGCCCGGCAAGCTGACCGATTTCTGCCCGCTGTACACGCAGGGCGATGAAAGCGGCGTCGTGAGCCAGTATGACAAGGACGACGTCGAAGCCGTCGGCCTCGTGAAGTTCGACTTCCTGGGTCTGACCACGCTGACGATTCTCGACTGGGCCGAGCGCTATATCCGCCGTCTCGATCCGTCCAAGCAGGACTGGTCGCTCGCGCAGGTGCCGCTCGACGACCCGGCGTCGTTCTCGATCCTGAAGAAAGCGAATACGGTCGCCGTGTTCCAGCTGGAAAGCCGCGGCATGCAAGGCATGCTGAAAGACGCGCAACCCGACCGTTTCGAGGACATCATCGCGCTGGTCGCGTTGTACCGTCCGGGCCCGATGGACCTGATTCCGAGCTTCTGCGCGCGTAAGCATGGCCGCGAAGTGGTGGAGTATCCGGATCCGCGTGTCGAACCTGTTCTGAAAGAGACCTACGGCATCATGGTCTACCAGGAGCAGGTGATGCAGATGGCGCAGATCATCGGCGGCTACTCGCTGGGCGGCGCCGACTTGCTGCGTCGCGCGATGGGTAAGAAGAAGGCCGAGGAAATGGCCGAGCACCGCGAGCTGTTCCGCCAGGGCGCCTCGAAAAACGGGCTGACCGGCGAGAAAGCCGACGAAATCTTCGACTTGATGGAGAAGTTCGCGGGCTATGGCTTCAACAAGTCGCACGCGGCCGCGTATGCGCTGCTCGCGTACTACACAGCGTGGCTGAAGGCGCACCATCCGGCGGAATTCATGGCGGCGAATATGTCGCTCGCCATGGACGACACGGACAAGGTCAAGATCCTGTTCGAAGACTGTCTCACGAACAAAATGGCGGTGCTGCCGCCGGACGTCAATCTGTCCGCGTACCGCTTCGAGCCGGTGGCCGAGCCTGATGGCAAGCGCTCGAAAACGATCCGTTACGGACTCGGTGCAATCAAGGGCAGCGGCCAGAACGCGATCGAGGAAATCCTGCGCGCGCGTGAAGAAGGTCCGTTCATCGACATCTTTGATTTCTGCAACCGGGTCGATCGCCGCATCGTCAATCGCCGCACGGTCGAAGCCTTGATCCGCGCCGGCGCGTTCGACACCTTGCATGCGAATCGCGCGCAACTGATCGCCTCCGTCTCGCTCGCCATGGAAGCCGCCGAACAGGCGAGCGCCAATGCGCTACAGGCGGGTTTGTTCGACATGGGTGACGCGCCGTCGCAAGGTCACGAACTGGTCGACGAGCCGGAGTGGCCGGAAAAGAAAAAGCTGCAGGAAGAGAAGGCCGCGCTCGGCTTCTACCTGTCGGGCCATCTGTTCGACGCATACAAAGACGAAGTGCGCCGCTTCGTGCGCCAGAAGATCGGCGAGCTGAAAGAAGGGCGCGACAAGCTGGTTGCGGGTGTGATCGCGTCGCTGCGCACGCAGATGACCCAGCGCGGCAAGATGCTGATCGCGCTCCTCGACGACGGCACCGGCCAATGCGAAGTCACGGTGTTCAACGAGACGTTCGAAGCGCACAAGCAGCTGTTCAAGGAAGACGAACTGCTGGTCGTGCAGGGCCAGGCGCGTAACGACGCGTTCACGGGCGGCATCCGCTTCACCGTCGACACGGTCATGGATCTCGGCCGCGCGCGCTGCCGTTACGCGGAAGCGGTGAAGGTGCAGATGAACGGCAATGCGGACGCGCTGGCGTTGCGTCGCGTGCTTGAGGCGCATAGCGCCGGCAAAGACGAGCCGCAAGCGGCAGCGGCGCCGGCGGCTTCATCGCGTGGTGGGAACGGCGGTGGCCGTAATGGTGGCGGCTATGGCGGGGGTGGCCAGCGTCAGGCGGTACAGATTCCGAATGGGCTTGCCGTGCAGGTGGTCTATCGCAGCCAGAATGCGGAAGGTGAAATGCGTCTGGGCGACGCATGGCGTGTGAAGCCGACCGACGAACTGCTCGCGGCCTTGCGTGGCGAGTTCGCGGGAAGCTCGATCGAGATCGTCTATTGATCGGTGGTGGCGCCCGCGCCACTGGCGCGGGCAGAGCTGATTGCGCACTGTGCGCGTCGAAGCATTGCGGAGCGAATGACGTTGCGCATGCCCGTTATCAGGCGGGGATCACTGGCGCGGGCGCCCGGCGTCGCGGCAAGGCTGCTGGCGTTTGGCGACGCACGTGCCGACGCCTACCGCCGCGCCTTCTCCCCCAACCGCGCCAGCTTTAAAAACCGGTAATACACCGTCTCCGCATTGAACACCGCGATCATGAAACCGGCGCGGCCGTCCAAAAAACCACGGCGCAGCAAGTAAGTCCGCACGAACGCCCATGCACCGCGCCCGAGCGCCTTGCCGAAGCTGCCGCGCTGACCCGCCGCATGACGTTGCTCGGCGCCCGCTGTCGAATACGCATCGAGCTTGCGCAACACGCCTTCGAAGTCCTCGTAGGAGTAGTGCATCAGCTTTCCGGTGAGGCGCTGGGCCGGTGTATCGAACACCAGCCGCTCGTGCACCAGGTCATCGGAGAAACGCGCCGCGCCGCGTCTGAAGAGGCGCGGAATCCAGTCGGGATACCAGCCGCTGTGATGAATCCAGTGGCCGCAAAAACTCGACAACCGGTCTACCGCGTAGACGTCTGCATTAGGGGCGGTAAGCGCCGCGCGAATCGCCGCCGCCAGTTCCGGCGAAACGATCTCGTCGGCGTCGATTGAAAGAATCCAGCTGGTGCTGAGCGCGTCGACCGCGCGATTCTTTTGCGGGCCGAAGCCCGGCCAGTCGGTCTGCTCGATCACGCGGGCGCCATGCGCGTGGGCAATCTCGGCGGTGCCGTCGGTGCTGCCGCCGTCGATCACGACGATCTGATCGGCGAAGGCCACGGCTTGCAGGCATTCAGCCAGCCGCGCCGCCGCGTTTTTGGTGATGATGGCGACGCCGAGGGTGGTTTCTTGCATACCTGAGTAGCGTGAGGGCGGAATGACGGAACGAATCGCGCAAGCGGGTGGCGCCAGGCGAGTGGCACGAGGAGTATACACAGCCAGCCTCTATCCGCCGACGCCCACCCCCAACCGTTTACAATGCTCTTTTTTGATATTCCGCCCGGCCGGCATTCCGTCCGCCGTGCGGTTGCCGTTCCGCATTCTCAGAGGATTCCTTGAGCGCGAAGCCAACGTTAAGCAAACCCATCGGTTCAGGTGAGGCGTCATCGGCCGCCGTCGTCTTTAAACGGCTATGGCCGTATATCAAGCCGCTGATGTGGGTTCTCCTCGGCGCGATCGTCGCGATGGCCGTCAGCGCCGCGACCGACGCGGCGATCCCCGCCTTGCTCAAGCCTCTGCTGGACAAGGGCTTCGGCGCGCATGCCAACGACAAGACCAAGTGGTTCGTGCCGGCCGCGGTGATCGGCCTCGCACTGGTGCGCAGCGTGTCGCAATACGCGTCCGGGTATCTGCTTGCCTACGTGACGAACAAGATCCTGCTCGATCTGCGCCTGAAGATGTTCAGCCGCATGATTCACACGAGCGTCGCGTTCTTCCAGCGCGAAACCGCGAGTACGGTGATCAACGCGATCGTCTTCGAGGTGAACCAGATTCTCAACGTGCTGCTGAGTGTGCTGGTCACGCTGGTGCGCGATTCGCTCACCGTGGTCTTCCTGCTCGGCTATCTGTTCTATCTGAACTGGCGTCTGACGCTGATCGTCGCGGTGCTGCTGCCGGCGATCGGCTGGCTGGTCGGCAAGATCAACCGCCGGTTGCGTCGTTTGAACCGCGAGCATCAACTGCTGACCAATGAACTGTCGTACATCGTCGAAGAATCGGTGGGCGGCTACAAGGTCGTCAAGGTGCACAACGGCGAGCAGTATGAGATGGACCGTTTCGAGGCGATGAGCAAGCGTCTGCGCGGCTATGCCATGCGCATGACCGTGTCCGGCGGCCTCGCGCAGCCGTTGACGCAGTTCCTCGCGTCGATCGCGCTCGCCGTCGTGATCACGATCGCGGTGGTGCAGTCGTCGTCGGATCAGACCACGGTCGGCGGCTTCGTCGCCTTCGTCACGTCGATGCTGTTGATCATCTCGCCGCTCAAGCATCTGATGGACGTGAACCAGCCGCTGCAACGCGGCATGACGGCGTGCGAACTGATCTTCGGTCTGATCGACGAGCCGTCCGAACCGGAAGGCGGCGGCAAGCCGCTCGAGCGCGCGCGCGGCGAAGTGGAATTCCGCGGCGTCTCGTTCAACTACAGCACCAACGCCACGCACAACCGCCACACGCTCGACCAGGTGTCGTTCAGAGTGGCGCCGGGCGAAATGGTCGCACTCGCGGGTCCGTCGGGCAGCGGCAAGACCACGCTGGTGAATCTGCTGCCGCGCTTTTTCGATCCGACCGGCGGCCAGATCCTGGTCGACGGCGTGGCGATCCCCGAATACGACCTGCACGCGTTGCGTAGTCAGATCGCGATGGTGAGCCAGGACGTGGTGCTGTTCAACGACACGGTCGCGAATAACGTCGCGTACGGCCAGGCCGCCGATCCCGACAAGGTCAAGGCGGCGCTGCGCGCGGCCAACTTGTGGGACACCGTCGAGGCAATGCCGAAAGGCATCGATACGCTGGTCGGCGACAACGGCCTGATGCTCTCGGGCGGCCAGCGGCAGCGTCTGGCAATTGCGCGCGCAATCTACAAGGATGCGCCGATCCTGATCCTCGACGAGGCGACCTCGGCGCTGGATTCCGAGTCCGAGCGCCACGTGCAGGCCGCGCTGGAAACTTTGATGAAGGGCCGCACGACACTCGTCATCGCGCACCGTCTGTCGACCATCGAGCGCGCCAACCGCATCCTGGTGATGGAAGCGGGGCGGATCGTCGAGAGCGGTAGCCATCGCGAACTGCTGGCGCAAGACGGACTGTATGCGCATCTGCACCGCATCCAGTTCCAGCAGACCGCGGCCTGAAGCACGACACGTCAATCCGCCATTCGGCTCTCCCTTCACGCGGTCCGCTAGCCGGACCGCGCGTGACCGACCCCCTTAACATTTGACGAGGCGCAGGCGCGCGCTGTCTGAATGAAGAAACTTGGACTCTCCAGTAACGCCTTGCAGCACAGCGGCGGCCTCGAGCGCTACGCCATGGATCTGGTGCGTGGCCTCGCCGCGCTCGGCGTCGAGCCGGCTTTCTTCGCGCGTAGGTTCGACGCGTCGCTGCCGGAATGCAAGTTGGTCGAGCCGCATCGCATCAACGTCTCGTTCCTGCCGGGCAAGCTGCGCGACCGCTGGTTTTCATGGCGCTTGCGCGCGGCGCGGCGCGCGGCGCACGTCGATGTGCTTATTGGCTGCAACCGCGTCGACTCGTCCGAGGTGGCGATCTGCGGCGGCACGCATCTCGGGTTCTTGCGGGCGACGGGGCGCGCGCAGAAGCGTTCGGACCGCTGGCAGATTGCGCTCGAGCGCCGCCAGTACGAATGCTCGAAAGTCGTCGTGGCGCATTCGCAGTTGATGCACGACGAACTGCGCGAACTGTACGGTGTCGACGAAGCGAAGATCCGCGTGCTGTATCCGCCCGTGGACGGCACGCGCTTCGCGCCGACCGATGCCGCGACGCGCTCCACCTTGCGTCACAAATATGGTTTCTCCGACGACGAGATCGTCCTGCTGTTCCCGTCGAGCAGCCACGAGCGCAAGGGGCTGCCGCTCATCGAAGCCGCGCTGCGCGACACGTCGCTGCCCGTGGTGGTGGCCGTGGCCGGGCGGCCGCCCGCGCGCACATCCGAGCGGCTGCGCTATATCGGCTATGTGAAAGAACTCGCGGAGTGTTACCAGGCTGCGGACTTCACGATCCTCGCATCCACATATGAGCCGTTTGGGCTGGTCGGTATCGAATCGGTGATGTGCGGCACGCCGGTCATTTTCCCGTCGAGCATTGGCTGCTGCGATGCGATCGCCCCGCATGCGAAATTCGTGTTCGCGCCGAACGACCTGGCCGACCTGCGCGCCACTCTCGAACGGGCAGTGCGCGCGAATCGCGACGGCACGCGTCGCGCGTCGCCGGAACTCGCCCGCGACGCGGTGCTTTATGACGCAAGCGTGACCGCTCACGTGAGCGCGCTGTTGACGCTGGCTCGGCAGATCGACGCCGCGCGTTAGAGACCGCCACGCCCTTGTCACAGAAGGGGCGGGCGGGCCGCCTGGCGCGGTTTTGCGTCGTTCCGCGGCAGGGGCGCATGTTATAATTTCAAGCTATCAACGCTCGAACTCAACTCGAGCCGAACACCCACTTATTTCATCGAGCTTTCCATGCCGGCCTGGACAGGCGGTGGGCAAAAGGCGGCGCGTCCCGAGCCGCGCCAGCCCGCCGCGACGGGGCCGTCGCCGCTGCACTGGAGGCCTTCGGGACGAATACCGCTGGAGATTGTGCATGGCGAACGCGACCTCGCGCCGGGTATCGGCGTACAGCAAGATCGCGGCGGGAACCCACGCGCCGATGAGCCTATGAGTCGGCTTGCCGGGCGTCTTCATATTTTTGCGCGGGCCATCCCGCGACTGCTGATCAAGCCATTGCGCCGCGAGCCACGGCACCCGCGCCGTATCCTGATTGCGCATCATCTCTTGCTGGGCGACACGCTGCTGCTCACGCCGCTGCTCGCCAAGTTGCGCGCGCAACATCCGCAAGCGCAAATCGTTCTCGCCTGTCCGAAGGCGATCGTGCCGCTGTATGCCGGGCGGCCTTTCGACGTCACTGCCTTGCCGTTCGATCCGCGTGATGTGAAGTCGGTGCGCGACGTTTTGCTTTCCGGACCCTACGACCTCGGCATGGTGCTCGGCGACAATCGTCATAGCTGGCTTGCGTTGGGCGCGGGCTGCCGCTGGATCGTCGGACATGCGGGCGATCGGCCGGCCTGGAAGAACTGGCCACTCAACCGCGGCGTGCCGTATCCCGACGCTGCGGCGGCCTGGGCCGACCTCGCCGCGGAACTGATCGACGGGCCGCCGCCGCGCGCCTACCGGCCGAGCGACTGGAGCGCGCCGCAACACGCGGCGCTGCCCGAACCGTCGCTGCTGACGAAGCCTTACGTCGTGCTGCACCCGGGCGCGAGCACCAGCGTCAAACGCTGGCCCAACGCGCGCTGGCGCGAGCTTGCGCAACGCGTGGAAGCACTCGGCTACCTGCCGGTATGGACCGGCGGTCCGGGCGAAGCGGAACTGATTCGGGCAATCGACCCGGACCCGCATCATCCGAACCTGGCGGCGCGGCTCGGGCTCGGCGAGTTATGGCATCTGTTTGCCGGCGCGCAAGCCGTGGTTTGTCCCGATACCGGCGTCGCGCATCTGGGGCGCCTGATTGGGGTGCCGACCCTCGCGCTGTTCGGGCCGGGCAACGCGCTGATTCACGGCGCGGGCCGCTATTGGCGCGAGGTGCCCTTCGTGCCGATTACGATCGCTGATATGCCGTGCCGCGATCAGCCTTTTATTTTCCGCCGCGAGGTAGCATGGGTGCGCCGCTGTGATCGCAACGAGACGACCTGCGTCGCGTGGCGCGGTGACCATGCCGACTGTATGGGCCGGCTGTCGGTCGAGTCGGTATACAACGCATTGCAAAATGTTCTGGTGAAAGTGTAATGACTCACACGGCTGCGCGAGTGGAGCGCGTGTTCTGGGTTGCCTGCCCGGTCATTCTGTTTGTGGTGATGTTCGGCCACATGACGGCGATCGTCTTCAATGCGCTCGCCCTGATGGCGCTCGGCGTGGTGGCGGCGGCCTGGTCGCCGGACCGGCCCTCGCTATGGCACTGGCCGCTGGCGCTGCCTATCGCGGGCTGGGCTGCCTGGAGCCTCGCCTCGGTTTCGTGGTCCATGTATCCGATGATCAGTCTGCACGCGTGGTGCGACGAAGTGCTCTATCCGCTGGTGTCGTTCTGGGGCTTCTGGCTATTCGGCACCCAGCTGCGGCGGCCCGCGCCCGTGGTGGCCGTCAACTGGATCGCCTGCGTGGCGGTCGCCTTGATCAGCGCGCTCAATTGGGGGCATCTGCAGCCGCCCACCGCCAATACCTTCCCAATGCACTTCTATAACCGCGTCGGCCACACCAGCACGCTCGCGGTATTTGCGATGGCGCTCTTCGCGGGCTTCTTGCTGCGGCCGCGTTGGCGCGTGATCGGCGCGAGCGGCATCGTGCTGTGCCTGTTCATCGGACTGGCAACGCTCAACCGGTTCTTCTGGCCGGCGGCCGCCGCGACGTTGCTGGTCGCGCTGTTCCCGCTGTACCGGCGTCGCCTGCCGCTGGCGTTGCTGGTCATTGCCGTGGTGGGCGCGGCCGGTGTCGGCACGCTCGAACTCAGTTCCCGCTTGCGCACGGCGGCCCTGCCCCCTGCCACGCAGTTACACGATCTGGCGATCGAGGGTCATCAGGTCTATGTGCCAGGCTCGCTGTCCGCGATCGGCGACACGGTATCGGCCGACACGCGTCCGAAGCTGTGGGCGTTTTATGTCGGCGAGGCCGAGCGTCATGCGTGGGTCGGCGTGGGCTTCGGCAAGCCGCTGCCGGGTATCGTCTATCGCAGCGAAATGCCGGCCAGTTTGCTGGCGGTCGAACCGCAAGCGCTGACGCATGCGCACAACCTGTTCATCAACACGTGGCTGCAGACGGGATTCATTGGTGTGGTGCTGCAGACCGTGCTGTTGCTGTGCCTCGTCGCGCGTTTCTGGCGGCTGCGGCGGGTCAAGCCCTGGCTGTGCGCCGCGGGCATTGCGCTAGTGGCCGGCATGATCGCGAAAAATACGACGGACGATTTCATGTGGCAGACCACCATGCTCGCGTTCTGGGCTTTCGCGGGCCTGCTGCTGGGCTGCGCGGAGCAGGCTCGCGCGCCAGGCGGAACGTCGACCGAGACTGCACGTGGGCAATCCACGGTGGCACGCAGTGAACAGCGGCGCGAAGCGCCGACAGCAGAGTTGGGCGAATAACCTTGATGACGAACGTGAACCCTCACTCTATTGAAGCTGACCGCACCCCGCTGCGCATCCTGTTTCATATCAACGATTTCGGCAAAGGCGGCACCGAGACCGCGTTGCTATCGTGGTTGAAGACGCTCGACCGGCGGCTGTTCGCGCCGAGCCTGTCGGTGGCTTACCCGACCGACGACCTGGCGTTCTGGCGCGCGCAGTCGATTCCCGATGACGTGCCCGTCCACGTGCTCGCCTCGTCGAAGTGGATGTACGCGCTGCATCAGGCGGCGCGCGGGCGCAAGCTGGGGGCCGGCGAGAAGTTATTGCACAAGCTGTTGACCTACGGCGTGATCCGGCCGCTGGCGGCGCTGCGTATGCGGCGCCTCGCGAAGCAGCACGATCTGGTCTGCGATTTCGATTTTTCGCTGCGTCATATGGCTGGCAGTTGCAATGTGCCCTGGTTCGGTGTGAACCATTTCAGCCTCGCGGCTCGGCTCGGCGGCAAGAGCGAGCGGTACATCGCCCGGCGTGTGAGGCACTATGCGCGTTACTCGGCGATTACCGTGCTGATCCCTGCCATGCTGGACGAGGCGCGCGAACTCTTTTCGACAGCCGGCCAGGACATGGACATTGTCGAATTGCCGAATGTGATCGACGTCGACGCGCTGCGGCACGCGGCGCGCGCGGAGATCAAGCGTCCGGCTGAATCATTCATCGTTTCCGTGGCGCGTCTGGACGAAGGTCAGAAGGACCACAAGACCTTGCTGCGAGCCTACGCCCAACTACGCGAGCGCGGCCGCTGCGAGGCGGCGCTCGTCCTGATCGGCGAGGGGCGGGACCGGCGCGAGCTCGAGCAACTCGCCGACGCACTGGGGATCGGTGCATCGGTGCAGTTTCTTGGCTTCTGTGCCAATCCGCTGCCCTATATCCGGCAGGCAGAAATGCTCGTCTTGAGCAGCCGCTACGAGGGTTGCGCCGTGGTGCTCGGCGAGGCGATGGCGCTCGGCACGCCGGTGCTGTCGGCGGATTGCCCGACCGGTCCGCGAGATATGCTGGAGGGTGGCAAGGCCGGCCTGCTGGTGCCGGTCGGCGACGTGGACGCAATGGCGCTTGCCATCGAGCGCCTGCTGACGGACACCGAGCTGCGCCGGAGTCTCGCGCAAGCCGCGCTGCAAAAGGTCGAGACGTTCACGCCCCCACGCGCCAATCAGCGGATGCTGGAGTTGGCGTTGCGCCTGCTGGCGAAGCACGACTCGCCGTCGGGCGTGCAAACAGCTCACTGAAGCGCAAATCAGCGCAAGCCAGAGATTCACACGCCGCCGGTCACCAGCGGCAACACCGTCAGGTCTGGATGCGTGCCTTCCACGATGCTGCGTCCCACGTGTATGCCTTCATAGAGGGCTTCGTCTTCGCCGGCGAAGCTCTCTTCGCCGTCGGGGTGAAATGGAACCGCGTGGCCGGGAATGGCCGGATCCGCGCCCGGATGGCAAACGTAGCCGATATACGTGTAGCGTTTATTCGCCGCGGTCGGCGTGTGCCCTTCCTTGGGCGGGTTTTTCAGAAACGGCGCTACGTGAATCTCGAAACCCTCGTATTCCACCATTTGCCAGGGTGCGGTTTCATCGGCCATGGCCGCCTCCGTCTAGTCACGTGCTTGTCAAAAAGTCTAGGTGATTTCAACGTAAAGCGCGTTCAAAACGGATCCGGCTAAACCATTACTGCTTGATGGCGCCGAGCTGTTTGAGCAGCGTCAGATTGTCTTCGAGATGCCAGTTTTCGACGATGCGGCCGTGCTTCACGCGATACAGGTCGAAGGCCTGGAAGTCGACGGTCTGGCCGGTGCCTTTGAGGTTCTGGAACTGCCCGGTGAAGTGACCGCGGAAATGCAGGTGAACCGAGGCGCGGTCGCCGGCCACCACCAGGTCGTCGATTTCCGCGTGCAGGTCGGGCACCGCCGCGCGAAAACCCTTCGACGCTTGCAGCGGACCTTCAGGGCCTTGCGGGCGTCCATCCGGCAAGGTGCGGTCGACAAAGACGGGCGACAGCGCGAGCTTCGCGTAGGCTTCGTCGCCGGTGTTCCAGAAGGCGGCGTAGCGGCGCGCGGTCCGCACGACTTCAGCGCTTTGCGCCGAGTTCGACGCAACCGCGACGTGGTGTGGCACGGGCAGGTCCGCGTCGCTTGCGGCGTGGGCGCTCAAGGCGCCGGCGAGGCTCGCGGCGAGCAGCAGATGACGGGCGATTCGGGACAGGGAAGAGGTGGACATGGCGCGTTCCAGAGAGCGTTGAAGTGGATGAAGCGCATTCTCCAGCGTAAGGCCGTGTTTGATAATCGGTCTGTCGCTTAAAGGATTTGCTATCCATATTTGAAAATCAGCCGTTCGGTGCTGAGTGCGCGAACGAAGTAACAGAGTCCGTCGGGCCGACCGCGCGACGTCTATCGTCAGATAGAATGGTGCGCTTTGCCCGTACACGACTCTGCCCATGTGGTTCAAAAACCTTCAGCTTCACCGTCTTCCCGCTCCGTGGTCCGTCACCCCAGAACAGATGCAGAAGTGGCTCGCGCCGCACGCGTTCGCGCCCGGCAACAGCGTCGAGATGCAAAGCCATGGCTGGGCATCGCCGCGCGATAACGACTCGCTGGTGTACTCGCTCAATGGCCAGATGTTGCTGGTGTTTCGCGCCGAAAAGAAACTGCTGCCGGCGTCGGTCGTCACGCAAGTGACCAAGGAACGCGCGCTCGAACTCGAGGATCAGCAAGGCTTCAAACCCGGCCGCAAGCAAATGCGCGAACTCAAGGAACAGGTCACCGACGAACTGTTGCCGCGCGCCTTCAGCATTCGCCGCGACACGCGCGTGTGGATCGATTGCAAGAACGGCTGGCTCGTGATCGACGCCGCTTCGCAAGCGGTCGCCGATGAAGTGCGCGGCCTGCTGGTCAAGTCGATCGATCAATTGCCGCTCGGCACGGTGCGCGTCACGCACTCGCCGGTCGCGGCCATGACCGAATGGCTGCTCTCAGGCGTTGGTCCCGCCGGCTTCACGCTCGACCAGGACACCGAATTGCGCTCGCCCACGGAAGGCAACGCGACCGTGCGTTATGTGGGACATACTTTGGATGCCGAAGATATGCGCCGTCATATCGAAGCCGGCAAGCAATGCATGCGGCTCGCGATGACGTGGAACGATCGCGTGTCGTTCGTGCTGACACCGTCGCTGACGATCAAGCGCATCGCGCCGCTCGACGTGCTGAAGGAAGCGAGCGACCCCACCGCGCAAAACGACGACGAACGCTTCGACTCGGACGTCACGTTGATGACCGCCGAGCTCGACCGCATGTTGAGCGATCTGCTCGACGCATTGGGCGGCGAGCAGGGCGGCGAAGCGATGCCGCAAGCCAGGGCGGCGTAAGCAGCTTCTGGTTTTCTGGTTCGTTGCAGGCCGGCGCGTTGAAGTCTATCCGCGCCGGCCTTTTTCATGCCTGATCGATTGATCGCGAAAGCGCATCGGCATGAGCGGCACAAAGACGCTTGAGCGAGGCACGGCGAATGTGCGCTTTCGCTTCGTGGTTCACGGGGGACCGTTGCGCGTCCACGCCGCGAAAATGGTTAAGATGGCGATCAGCAGAACGCATCAGTCACGGAGGACTCGCAATGGTTCGTCTGGTCATGATTCTGTTGGGCGTCGATTATCTGCGCACGCGCTGGCGATCGTTGCGGATCGTCGGTTGCATCAGTGTGCTGTTCGGCGTCTTCGTGTTCAGCGACGCGCTCGATGGCGCGCTCTATTTTCCCATCACCCCGTTCGTCTCGTTGCTGTTGCTCGAAGGCCTCGCCACGCTGGCCGTCGCCTGGACCGGCATGGGCGGGCAACGCACGCTGCGCTATGTGAAGGGCATCGGGTTCACCACCGCGGCCGCGCTGATTCTGGTCGGCCACCAGCACGGCAACTTCATTCTGTCGATGATCTTCGGCACGCTCTTTCTCGCCGATGGCCTCTTGCAGATCGTCTCGGCCAAAGTGGTTCGCTTTCGCACGTGGCGGCTCGCGATGATCGGCGGCGCCGTCGAAATCGCGCTGGCAATCTTCTTCTATCAACCCTATCCGACTCACTACGTCGGCACGGTGCCGTACTGTGTCGGACTCGGCCTGATCTTTGGCGGATGGAACATGATCCTGCTGAGCGCGCGGGTGCGGCGGCTCGCGACGAACCCCGCGGTGGTCGCGAGTAATTCCGCGGCGGATGCCGGCATTGCCGCGGCGAGCGCGCTCGCCGCGAGCCGTCTGATTGCACATGAATGGGACGGCCCGCCCGCCGCCGACGAAGCCGCTTTGACCGTGCACGTGTGGACGCCGGTCGGTTCGGCCAAGGGCGAAGCACGTCGGCAATTGATCGTGGATCGCTATATCGCGGCGGTGGATCGCAACGGCGTGATATCGACCGGCCATGCCGCGCTCGAATCGCCCGAGGGCGTCTACATTAGCCTGTATCCGGGTGTCGAGATCGATCGTTCGCCCGACGACTTCGCGCGGCTGCTGCGCGCCACGCGCGAGAACGACGTGCCGGGGCTATTCCAGCCCGATTACCCGACCGAATCGAAAGCGTGGTGTCCGTCGACGGTTCAGGTGCGCATCCGCAACTACGATCCGGTGCGCTTGCGCCGCTTCTGGGACACGTATCGACAGGACACGACGTACAACCTCACGCATCGCAACTGTTCGAGCAGTGTCTCGCGCGCCCTGGAGGCGGCGATCGAAGGCGCCTCGTCGCGTGTGTGGGGCGACCTCGGCGGCTGGCAGCCGTTTCTGCGCGTGATCTCGACGCCCGAACTTTGGGTCGCCGCGCAAGTGCGCAAGCGAGCCGCGACGATGGCGTGGACACCCGGCCTCACGCTCGACTACGCGCGCGCTCTCAGCATGCTGGCCGACCCGCGGCCTTCGGGTTGGGTCAAGATGGCGCGCCTCGCGGTGCGCCGAATGGTTCGCTCGCGTCAGCAATGGCGCGAAGAAGCCCGTCACGCGCACGTTGCCGACGACGCGGCGCGCGGCACGGTGCGCGAATGACGCGCGCTCGGCGCAAGCGCTGCTCAACTTCGGCGTCACGGTAAAAATGGCAATCGCATCAACAGCTTGCGGTTTTTGCCGGATAGTTATGCACAGATTTGCGAACAGATTCTGTTGATAACTTTTTTGCCGCGGTGAAGCGGTCTCACAGACTCGGTTAAGTTTTAACTCAGCAAGCTACTGGGTGGCACGCGGGGTTCGATTCGGGGCACTTGTTATTCGACGGGGGTGACGGGTTTCAGCAAACCTTAGATGCTCCGGTGGCTTCTTGGACGACATGAGCGGCGTCGCGCCAGAAGTAGCTGTCATTGTCTTCATTGCGGGTCTCAGGAATAGACCTCTGGCCGATCTCGGCATGTCACTGACTAACGTCTAGCCGCATTCTGCTTGATGTCAAACATACCCGTCACGACACCGCGACTTCCGCCTTGGGCATTCTGCACCATGTATTCCTGCTTCACCTTGGCAAACGACAGACGAACTTGTTCATAGCTCGCGGACATTTCGACACCGGTGATGACAACATCGCTCATGGTGATTCGCAGGAAGTCAAACGACACGCCGCGCGCTTTGCGCATGGTCAGGACGACCGTGGGGATATGTTTGCCGGTCAAACAGTACGTCATCAGATTAGGGCTCGCCCGGTCTACATCATGAAAGAACACAAGGTCTTCAACCGTGGCCTTGCCCGCGCCTCCGCCAGATCCCGACATCGCGGATGCTTGCTGGGACATTTTCCAGGTCCAGTTCGCAATCTGGATCTCGTCAGGGTGCGCCGCGTCCTGTGATTCCCCCGCGATGCCATCGATTTTGATAAAAACGTCATTTGACATTTGAAGGTCTCCGCTTACGCCACTCAACAGTGCGAGTCACAATCAACACAAGAAGCAGTGCTACAAATAAAGAGAGAAAGAACGCGGCGCCGACAAGGAAGTCGCCAATCGCTTCATCACCATAAATATGAAGTGCAGAGGTCGTGTAAAACACTGCACGATCCATGAAACTCGAAAACAGAAACATGCCAATAGGTATGTTGACCAATATGGCCACGCCTGCCACCGCACCGCACCGGATTGCAAATTTTTTGATATTCATTGGACGTCGACCGTGCCATATGCGAAACCCTTCCCACCCGGCAGAGCTATGGGTGTCGTGTGAAGAAGCCGATCTCTCAGTCTGTAGAACGCAACCGGATCGGCCAGTGTGATGCAGCCTTCGCTGAGATTTTGTCTACCGTGCGGATGAAGTCGGAAGTTACCCCGCTTCACGCCGTCCACGAACGTCCAGTCGTCAATTTCGTCATCCGCCTTGAATAGTGCAAACCATTTACCGCGTTCGGTATGGTTGTAGATGTCATAGGCCCATGTCTTGATGTGTGAAAAGATGCCGCCCGAGCCCCGATCTACGATGTAGTAATGACCGGGCGGAAGTGGGCCAACATCACGAATAGCCGCGGCGGCGGGATTATTCTTACCGTTGCCGTCTCCCGAGAAAGCCGCAAAGTCACCAACACCGTCGCAATGCAACGTGGACATGGGCTTACTATTGAGGCGGAATGTACATGTAACCGGCAATCTGTCCTCCGTTGTTCGGCCGATTGCTCCGGATCATTCAAAAAAACGGGGATGTATGGAATCGGACAAATCCGAGAGTGCGGAGGGCGAGCAAGCGGGCTATGCGATCCGCACAGGACATTCTTCCCCGCGCACCGACCGCAAAGCCTTGAGGGCCAACGTTTCAGCGCCTAGCGAGAAAATGCTCCACAGATCTGCGAACGGATTCTGGTAATAACTTCTCCCGCGCGACGCCGCGGCCAAATGAGTGCTTTCAACCAATATGGCGGGTGTATGCTGAACCCGTCAGTTTGTCGTGCAGAGCACTCGACCACACCGCAAGCCGGCCGTGGCTCATTAGGATCAAAACCGCGCCGCGCGCTTTTCGCCTGCGGCGGCCGCGGCTTTTTAAAAGCGTGAACGCGATGGACAGGATGAACCCGGCGGCATCCATCGGGCGGTCGGATGAATGAGCCGCAGCGCTTCACGGTGCGCCACGTCAGTGTCTACCGCTACTCGGAACCTGTGCGTTTCGGCGAACATCGCATGATGTTCAGGCCACGCGCGAGCCACGATTTGCGGCTCGTCACGAACAAGCTGGTGATCACGCCCGCGCCGTCGCGGCTGCATTGGCTGCACGACGTGTTCGACAACTCGGTGGCGGTCGCGAGTTTCGCGGAGAAGGCGAGCGAATTGCGCTTCGACAGCGAAGTGACGCTCGAGCACTTCGAAGCGCCCATGCCCGACTACGCGCTCGAACCGTACGCGGTGAACTGGCCGTTCGCGTACACCAACGAGGAGGCTTCCGATCTCGTGAACGCGCGCAGCCGCCAGTATCCGGACAGCGACGTGGACGAGTGGGCGCGCCGTTTCGTGCCGACATCGGGTGTCGCTGCAAAGAGCGGCGAAGGCGGCAAGAACAGCAAAAGCGGCGGCACGGGCAGCGGCACGATGGCGCTCCTGCGCGCCATGACGCTCGAAATCAAGAGCTCGTTTTTCTATGTGCGCCGCACGGAAAAAGGCGTGAACCGTCCCGGCGACACCTTGCGCAGCCGCAGCGGCAGTTGCCGAGATTTTGCCGTGCTCATGATGGACGCGGTGCGTTCGCTCGGCCTCGCGGCGCGCTTCGTGAGCGGCTATATATTCGTGCCCGAGCATGACGCCACCCAAGGCGGCGGCGCGACGCACGCATGGTTGCAGATCTATTTGCCGGGCGCCGGCTGGGTCGATTTCGATCCGACCAACAGCATCGTCGGCAACCGCCATCTGATTCGCGTGGCGGTGGCGTGGAACGCCTATCAGGCGCTGCCGTTGTGGGGCACGTGGCACGGCGCGCCGCATTCGTTTCGCGGCTTGCAGGTGGACGTGAGCGTGACAGAAGGCGAATGACGGCGAAGCAAGGCGGATAAGAACGAATGAACGCGCGCCGAAGATCGCGGCGTGTCGAATTAAAACGCGTATGCGGGGAGTGCCGTTTCGGGCGGCTCGCCGTGCGCGTCAACTGAACGTTTCAATTGGAAGAGGGCGTTGCGATGAAATTGCGCGTTGGCTACGAGCTGGTCTATGAGTGCGTGCAACCGACGCCGATGATGCTGATGTTGAACACCCACTATTCGCATGCGAAAGAGGTCCTGAATCCGGATTTGCTGGTGGTCGATCCACCGGTGCCGATCAGCCAGTACCGCGATTCGTTCGGCAATCTGTGCAGCCGGCTGGTGGCGCCGCCGGGAAAAATTGCCTTTTCGACGAGCGCGGTGCTGGAGGTGTCGTCCGAGCCGGAGATGCGCCCGCCCTACACCGAACAGCATCCGGTGGAAATGCTGCCTGACGATACGCTGGTGTTTCTGCTCGGCAGCCGCTATTGCGAAACCGATCTGCTCTCCGAATTCGCGTGGCAGACCTTCGGCAAGCTGCCGCTCGGCCGTGGGCGTGTGGATGCGATCTGCAATTACGTGCACAACCACATCGTGTTCGGTTACGACTTTGCGCGTCCGACCAAGACCGCATGGCAGGCCTGGCAAGAGCGCAAAGGCGTGTGCCGGGACTTCGCGCATCTGGCGGTGGCGCTATGCCGGGCCATGAATATTCCGGCGCGATATTGCACAGGCTATATCAGCGATGTCGGCTTGCCACCGCCGTACGCGGCGATGGATTTCGCCGCGTGGTTCGAGGCGTATATCGGCGGATGCTGGCAGACGTTCGACCCGCGCAACAACGCGCCGCGCACGGGGCGCGTGCTGATGGCGCGAGGGCGCGACGCGGCCGACGTGGCGCTCAGTAACGCGTTCGGGCCGACGCAGTTGCTAAAGTTCGCGGTGGTGTGCGAGGCTGTCTAGCTGCGTTGCGGATAAAGACCTAAAGCTGCCCGAGCGCTGCGCAACCCGCACTCGATATTAACAACGGCATTTAGGCATTTAGGCATTCAGGCATTCAGGCATGCCGGCGCGGCGTCATTCCCCGAGCGCCAGCGCGCGCTTCCTTCGCACCAGCGCCGCGCCGATCGACACGGCCGCGCCGATGCCGCCCATCGTCAGCGACAGGGTCACGATCAGCGGGCCGGTTTGCGTGCGCGCCGAGAACACGCTGACCAGCAGGCCGGCGAGCGGCTGTGTCATGTTGTTGAGAAGGATCACCACGCCGGTTGTCTTGCCGTAGTCCTGCGGCGGAATGATTTGCTGCCGCGCGCTGCGAATGTAGACGTTGAACATCTTGTCGAAGCCGACGATCAGCAGGAAGCCGAGTGCATAACCCCACGGCGCCGCGCTCGCGCCGGCGATCACGCCGCCCGCGCAGATCGAGACGAAGGCGACCAGGCCCAGGGCGCGCGCCGGCCATGCGGCGCGTGCGATCGTCAGCAGAATCAGCACCGTGGCCACGGCGCCGGCTGTTTGCAGTCCGGCATAGTAGTGATTCGATTGCGCGTGAAGGCCGGTCACCATGGCGGCGGACGTGGCGAGCGTCACGCCGATCACCAGATTTTCGGCGGCGGCGAGCAGCACGACTTTCTTCAGGCCAGGCAGCACCAGCACATGACGCAGCGCGATGCGCAGCGGCAACGTCCAGTGACCCGGAGCCAAGGCCGGCGGCTCGGCGGCGCGAAAACCGCTCGCGCGTTGCCACAGCAGTAGCGCGCCATCGGCGAGGAGAAACAGCACGCCGGTTGCACCGACAACCCATTCCCAACGCCACAGACCGAGCAGCAACGCGGCGAGCATCGGACCGAGCACGAACCCCAACTGATCGGCCAATTGCGAGTAGGCGAGCACGCGCTGAAACTGCTGCGTGCTGAAGATTTGCGGCAGCATGACTTCACGCGCGACGAGACCTTGGCTCGTCAACACGCCGCACACGGCAGAGAGTGCGATCAACCAGCCGATGCCGCCAAATAGCGCGTAAGCGATTACGCCGCCGAAACAGGCCAGCGCCCGCACGGTCTGGCTCACGCGCATCAATCTGAGCGGCGAGATGCGGTCGCACAAGGCGCCGAAGAAGGGAAACACCAGATAGCGGGGCAGCGTTTCGATAAAGAACGCGAGCCCCGACCACGAGACCTGGTGCGTGGTCTGGAAGACGACGAGCGGCACGAGAAACAGCAGGACCTGATCGGCGAGACGCGCGACAAACAGCGAGCAGAAGAAAGCCTGATGATTGACGCGCACCGTTCATGTCCCGCCGATTATGGGTCGAGACCGATCCTATCAAAGATAGCGCGCTCGCGCCCCTGGCCTGCTTGCCGCGCCGTGAATTCTCAATGCAACGGCAAGCAGGCCGCGCGCCGACGGCAGCGCGCGTTCAGAGTTGCACTTCAATCGCCGCGATAAGCCGCTTCGAGCGGCGCGATTTCCAGCTTGACCATATTCATCATGGCCTTCATCACGCGGCTCGCCTTAGCCTCGTTCGGGTCGCGCAGCATGTCGCCGAGCACGTCCGGCGCGATCTGCCACGAGACGCCGAACCGGTCCTGAAGCCAGCCGCATTGCCACTCCTTGCCGCCGTCCAGAAGTTTCGTCCAGTAACGGTCGATTTCCTCCTGCGACTTGCAGTGCACGAACAGCGAAATGGCCGGCGTGAAGGGGAACTGTGGGCCGCCGTTCAGCGCCATGAACTCCTGGCCTTCGATCTCGAACGTGATGGCCAGCACGCCGCCCTTCGGCCCGGGTCCGGCGTCCGTGTAATGCATCGTGGTGGCGATGCGGGAATCGGAAAACACGGACGTGTAGAAGCGGGCCGCATGTTCCGCATTGCCGTCGAACCACAGGCACGGCGCAATCTTTTGCATGACGTTTCTCCTCCTTCTCACCGGACGGACCGCGCCTTACTTCATGCAGTCCATGGCTTTCTGGATTTCTTCCGGGCTCAGGTCGCGCTTGTGCGTGGCCAACGACCAGCTATGGCCAAACGGGTCTTTCACCTGACCGTAGCGGTCGCCCCAGAACATGTCGGTGACGGGCATCACAACGGTCGCGCCGGCGTCGACGGCCTGCTTGAAGCTGGCGTCGACATCTTCCACATAGTAGTGAATCGTGACCGGTGTGCCTTTCAGCGAATTCGGGCCGAACGACTGGTGCTCGGGCCATTCGTCGGTCAGCATCAGCATGGAATCGCCGATCTTCAGCGTGGCGTGCATGACCTTGCCGCCGGGGCCGGGCAGGCGGACCTGTTCGACGGCGTTGAAGGCCTTGGTGTAGAACGCGATGGCGTCCGCGGCGTTGGCGCAGATCAGATACGGGGTGAGCGAGTGCATCCCGTCCGGGATCGGTTTGACAGCGTTGCTGGACATGACGGCGACTCCTTGAAGTAACAGGTTCGTGAGGTGAAAGACCGACTCGTCGAGTCAGGTCTTCAACGTTACGACGAGTACATGACCGTTGAATCGACACTCCCGAAAAAATATTTTTGGTCCGGGCGTACGGCGAGCGCCCGGGCGCCTGTTTCAACCAGCCGGATTGTCCTCGTCCGGCGGCGCGGCGGACGGCGCCGGGGTGCCGCCACGCGGCGCGCCGAGAATGCTGATCTGGAACGTCGGCGTCGCCGCGAGCGATTGCAGCGTGGCGTCTTCGGGAATGTGTTCGAACAGCGGCAGAATCACCGAGCCGCCGATCACCGCGCGCCGGCTATCGTCGGCGGGCCGCAAGCCCCATACGTCCTGATAGACGACCGGCACCGCGCTGCCGTTGCGGGTGGTGTTGCCGATATACAGCATCACATGGCCGCCGATGTAGACCAGCGTGCGCAACGGCTCGCCGTGCTGCGCCAGATAGTCGAGCCGCTGGGCGGGCGCGGACGACGACAGGTCGATCATGCGGCCGGCGTTCATCTGCGTGGACGAATGGCGCGGCAGCCAGACGCCGAACGCGGCGAAGATGCTTTGCAGTTCCGACGAACAATCGTTGTAGAGGCCGCTATTGCCCCAGCCGTAGGGGCGGCCGATCAGTGTTTTCATCAGCATCGCCAGATGGCGCGGCGTCGCGGCGAGCGGCGTCGGCGCGATTTGCGCGTCGCTCAGGGCGGCGGTGCGGATCAGTGCCTGGCCGTCGGCGTCGCGCGCCGGGACGAGCACTTGACGCGCAACGGCCGGCTCGGCTGTGTTGCCGGTGTTGCCGGGGTCGCTCGCCACGGGTTTTGCTTGCGCCGGCCGCGCGGCGCTGGCAGGGACGATCGGCAGCAGCGTGCCGGCCGGCGCGTTGAAGCGGAACACGCCGCGGCTGTCGCGCACCGGCGCCGACGCCACGATCACCGCACCGAGCGATTTGCCCGCCGCGGCGCGCCATGTATCGACGAAGCGGTCGTCGGCCATGCCGACACCGTCGCTGCGCACCCAGCCCTGCACGTCGGGTGTCTGCACGTAATGCCACGCGCCGTCGAGGCTGCTGCCGAGCACATACAGCGGCGTGCCGGGCCGCGCGGCCGAGATCTGCAGGTTGTCGAACGGATAGCCTTCGCCGGCCAGATGATGGTCGTAGAACGATGGGTCGGTGGTCGGCAACTCGCGCACCATCAGGTTGCCGGTCGCGATTGCGCGGCGCTGCGGCTGATAAACGGCGATCTGCGCGAACTGCGCGACGTTCATGTTTTGCGCGATGGCGTCGATCCATGCCTTGTCGTGCGGCCGGAAATTTTCTCCGTAACCGATGTCCGCGCCGCTCTTGCCGGTATTGTCGAACTTGCCGATGCGCCGCTGCTGCAGTGCGGCAATGTCCGCGCCTTGCTGGCGATACACCAGCATTGTCACGAAGTTGACATTCCACGGCGAGGGCGCCGCGGTACCGGTGCCGAAGTAGCGCGCGTACAGGGCCTTGAAGTGCGCCTGCTGGTCGGCGGGCCTCAGGAACGGCTGGTCGTAGCCGGGGCTGTCCGGTTCGAGCCAGTGATCGACGTCCTGATCGTAATGTGCGATGGGGAAGAGCGTGACGGTGTCCACCGGCGCGTGCGCGTCGTGCGTCGGCGACGGATTGCTGCAGGCAGTGATCGCCGCGAGCGCGGCACACAACGCGGCGGTGCGGCAGGCGTTCGGCCAGGCGGCGAGGCGGGATTGAACGGCAACGGGCATGAGGTTCGGCGAAGAAGGTCCAGGGCACGATGATACGGTGTCGGCGCATTGTGCAGCATGTCGTACCGGCGCCGCGTTTGCACTCCCAAACACAACGCTTATGTGGTTTCATTGGGGTTCGCGTCGTCCATAGCGGCTGTGCGATATAGCGCTTCACGCGCAGGCTGCCGCAACCGGCGAGCGTTCCACTACGCTCACTGCTTAATCCCAACGGATGGCCTCGAAAGAACGCTCGCTCGAGGCCGCCCAACCAAGGAGAACAACATGCAAACCAGCGCACGCAATCAATTCGCCGGCGAAGTCACCGAACTCAACCATGGCGCCGTCAACGACGAAGTCACGCTGCGCACCCAGGAAGGTCTCGAGATCGTGTCGATCATCACCCACGGCAGCGCGACGTCGCTCGGCCTCGCGGTGGGCAAGAAAGCCTTTGCGCTGGTCAAGGCGTCGTCGGTGATCCTGATGGTCGACATCACGAAGGACCAGGTGTCGGCGCGCAATTGCATCGCCGGTACGGTGTCGGCCGTCACGAAGGGCGCGGTGAATTCCGAAGTGTTGATCAGCGCCGGCGGCGCGCAGATTGCGGCGATCATCACCAATGAGAGCGTCGATCGCCTCGGCCTCGCAAACGGCAAAGCGGCGACGGCGATTTTCAAGGCATCGAGTGTGATCATCGGCGTCGATCAGTAATCGTCGTGTGGTTTTGCCCGTTGGCTTCATGTCCGCGTGGACGCCGACGGGTCTGACGGAACTGCAAGGAAAGAGGGCTTTGCTTCGTGCACCTTGCGCCGCGGCGCCGGCGCGCGCCGTGAAGGAAACCGCGGCTTGCTTTAAACTGCACGACTCGCTGTTCCTCTTTCCGCTTTCATCACGGACGCCGTCATGTTCGAAGTCTCCTCCGCCTCGCATCTGCCCAAAGCCGCGCACTACGAAGAGCTGGTCGCCCAGGCGCGCTCGCTGCTCGCCGACGAAACCGACTGGATCGCCAACGCTGCGAATTTTTCCGCCTTCGTGTTTCATTCCCTCAGTGATCTGAACTGGGCTGGCTTCTATTTCCACGACGGCCGCGAACTGGTTGTCGGACCGTTTCAGGGCAAGCCCGCGTGTGTGCGCATCGCGCTCGGCAAGGGCGTCTGCGGCACGGCCGCGCAAACTCGGCAGACGCAAGTGGTGCGCGACGTGCACGAGTTTCCCGGCCATATCGCCTGCGATTCGGCGTCGCAATCGGAAGTCGTCGTGCCGCTCGTCGCGCCGGACGGCACGCTGATCGGCGTGTGGGATGTGGACAGCCCGATCGTCGCGCGCTTCGACGAAGAAGACGCGAAGGGCATGGAAGCGCTGTGCGCGGTGTTCATCGAAGCGGCGTTGCCGCGCGCCGCGTAAAAAGCGCGGTCGCGGTGCGGCGGCTCGCTATGCTTTTCCGTACATAGAGTCAATGCATTTCAGGGGATGGGTCGGCGGACCTCATCCCGCTATCGTTCTCTCCAACGCGCTCGAGACAGCTCATGAGCGCGACGAACCCCCACCAGGTTCTGGAGACACGCATGAGTTCCGCCACTGCTTTTGCCAACGCTTCGGCCACCACCAGTCCGCTGACATTTCAACGTTCATCCGCCTTACCCCGCAATTGCACGTTCGATAGCCACGCCTGGGAGATTCTCAGCCGCTACTGGCATCCGGTGGCGTTCGCCGCTGAAGTCACCGACAAACCCATCAGCGTGACGCTGCTCGACGAACCGCTCGTGGTGTTCCGCTCGAACGGCCAGCTGGTGAGCACGCGCGATATCTGTCCGCATCGCGGCGCGCCGCTCAGCCAGGGATGGGTCGATAACGGCAACATCGTGTGCCCGTACCACCGCCTTGCCTATAACAGCGAAGGCAAGTGCAAGCACGTTCCATCGCAAACGGACGGCCCGATTCCCGAGCGGCTGCATCTCGTCACTTATGCGACGCAGGAAGCGTACGGACTCGTGTGGGTGTCGCTGGGTGGCGGCATGGAAGCCTTGCCCGCGTTTCCGAACTGGAATGATCCCGACTTCCAGCAGATCCTGCCGCCTGCGATCGACATCAACGCATCGGCGGGACGGCAGACCGAAGGCTTCATCGACGTCGCGCATTTTGCGTGGATTCACCACGACAGTTTCGCCGACCGGCACAACCCGGTGGTGCCGCAGTATGGCCGTGGGAGGCGTGAACTAACCCATAACAATCTTCCGTCTGACCGACCTCACTTTGTGATCGCTCGGTGTCTGAAAGGGGCCGGTCACCTCGAAGGTATCCGTTGATTGCATTCGCGCCGCAAGCTCTCTCGCTTGCTGCTTTTTTTGCCGACAAGGATAGTACGGCGTAGGCTGGAAAAGTTTGCTTAGGAAGCCAGATATTTGGCGACGCTCATGAAGGACCGAATATCCCGGCAATAGCGAGCCTCGTATGGCGCGCGCAAGCGCGAGCGAGCCGGTCGGGAGGATTGGGGATTACACCAAGGAAAACGATTGGCGCGAAGAATGGGGGGCTCGCGAATTCGGCGAGGGCACGAAAGCCCGTTATCATACGCACGGTTGCCCGAAACATCGGACCGGATCTCGGGGTTTCACTATTTGCGCCCGCGCGCAAGAATACGTCCGATCGCTTTCACTACTCAGGAAAAAACAAAAGGCCGGCGCGATGCAAGTCCCCCTCTACGCCGACATGCGTACGCGCGATGCCGCGCTTGCCTCGGCGCCTTACGGCATGTTCATCTGCACCGCGGACGGCACGTTCGAGACCGTCAACGCCGCTTTCGAAAAGCTGACTGGATTTGCAGCGGAAGAACTGATTGGCCGGCGGACTTTCGAGTCTTTGTTCGATCCCGCCGAACTCGCCAAGCGCCGCGGAGAACTGTCGCCGCTTGCCACGGTGACTTCGCGCTATGAGGCCGAATGGAGTTTTTTGCGGCGCAATGGCACGCCGGTTCGCGTGGTGCTGGCGTTGGCGCCGCTCATCGCCGAGCCCGCGCATCCGGGTGGCCTCGCCAGCAGGCCGGCGCGCTACGTGGGCATCGCCATCGACATGACGCGTTACGCGCAATCGGAAGCGCGTCTCTGGTACGTCGCGCATCACGACGGCGTGACTCGTCTGCCCAACCAAACGCTATTTACTGAGCGCCTGGAACTGACGATCGCGCGTTGCCAGCGTAGCGGCAGCGGTTTTACTGTGCTGATCGCCGAGCTCGATCATCTGCGCAAACTACGCGATGCGCTTGGGTTGCATGCGGCCGAACTCGTGCTGCAGATTGTCGGTGAACGGTTGCGCGGTCTCTTTCCGAACGACGGCACGATCGCCTCGATCGGCGGCACGCAGTTCGCCTTGCTGGTCAACGAAACCGGCGCGGCCGCCGATGCGTTCGCCGCCGAAGCACTGGGCCGCATCGCCGAGCCGATCGACTACGCCGGCACTGCCTTGAACATTGCGGCGAGCATCGGCATCGTGGCTTATCCGGCCGACGGCGGCGATGCGCCTACGCTGATGCGTCGCGCGGGCGTGGCGTTGTCGGCGGCTTCGGCGGTGAACGGCAATGCGGTGCGGCGGTTTTCCACCGCGCTGGAAGGTCAGGCGGCGCGCCGCTTCGAACTGCAAACCATGCTGCGCGATGCGATCGAGCGTCAGCAATTGCATCTCGTGTATCAACCGCAGGTGACGCTCTCCAATGGCCGCATCGCGCAAGTGGAGACGCTGCTGCGCTGGAACCATCCGCAGCGTGGCTTGATCAGTCCCGTCGAATTCGTGCCGGTCGCGGAGGAGGCGGGGTTGATCGAGCAGATCGGCGAATGGGTGATTCGGACCGCGTGCCGCGATGCAGGCAATTTATTGAGGCTGACCGGCACGTTGCCGCGCTTCGCGGTGAACGTGTCACCGCAACAGTTCCAGCGACAGGATCTGTTCGAGACGATCCGCGAGGCGTTGGAAGATGCCGCGCTCGACCCTTCATACCTCGAGGTGGAAATCACCGAGGGCGTTTTGCTCGGCGACACCGAACAGGCTGTGCAGACACTTTTTGCGTTGCGCGATCTGGGCGTGGAAGTCGCGGTGGACGACTTCGGCACCGGCTATTCGAGCCTTGCGTATCTGACGCGCTTTCCGCTGAATCGCCTGAAAATCGACCGCTCGTTTGTGATGCGCATGAGCACCGATCCGCAATGCGCGGCGCTGGTCGGCGCGATCATCGCGATGGCGCATGCGCTCAAACTGCGCGTGACGGCTGAAGGCGTCGAAACGGCCGAGCAGGCCGCGCAACTGGAAGCGCTCGGGTGCGATGAAGCGCAGGGCTTCTGGTTCTCGCGTCCGATCACCGTCGCGGCACTGCGTAATTTGCTGAGGCCGTTGGGCACTCTTTGACGCGTAGGTTTGCCGGCGGCATGGATGCATGCTCACACGCATGCTTAGCCATCCCTATCAATTCTTGACCCGATGCAATGCATCGCCGCGATGAACGGCATGCTTGCCACTCTTCTCGCTTTGTACTTCGTAATGTGGGTCAGATGTCGACGCATCGACCGTTCTGCCGTCCATAGTCGTATGGGTAGAAATGACACGCACGATCTTGCCGTGCGTGACGCCTTGCGGCGTGTTCCAACTGACACGGTCGCCAGTCTTCAAATGTTGGGACATGTGGTGCTCCTTTGCCCGTGCTAACGACAGCGTAAACTCCCTTGCTGTAAGGCTTTGCATGATTGCACTGCCCCTGTTCGCATGTTCGAGCAAGCAGCGTGCCTCTGTGCATGAAATGTAAAGGGCGGGAACGTATCCTGCTTCGTTGCGTCAAGACTCCTATACCGTAACGGAACGAAGACTCAAGATGAACGATCTCCTCGCGCGACTCTTTCACTTCCAGCCGTCGTTGCTCGTCACGCTGACGCACGACGCCCTTCATATCGTGCTGGCCGTGCTGATCCTAGTGATTGGCTGGTGGCTCTCGAATCGCGTCGGCGCGATGTTCGCCCGCGCGCTCGCGCGCACGCACGCGGATCCGACGCTCGCGCCGATGCTGGCGGCGATGAGCACCTGGGCCGTGCGAGTGCTCGTGTTCATCGCGGCGCTCAGCGAAGTCGGCATCGCGACCGCGAGCGTGCTGGCGGTGCTCGGCGCCGCCGGCCTCGCGATCGGACTCGCGTTGCAAGGCACGCTGCAGAATATCGCGGCCGGCATGATGCTGTTGATGTTGCGGCCGTTTCGCGTCGGCGATGTGATCGAAGGCAGCGGCGCGGCGGCCGGCATCGTGCGCGAAGTGGGACTCTTCACCACGCGCATTGAGCGCGGCGACGGCAACGCCGTGTTCGTGCCGAATAGCCAGATCTGGAGCAATCCGGTGATCAACTACAGCAGCGGCGGCACGCAGCGCATCGAGGTCGAAGTGGGTCTCGCGCAGCGCAAGGACGTCGACGCCGCGATCGGCGAATTGAAGAAGCTGGTCGCCGACGAACCGCGCGTGCTGAGCGGCGCCACGCTCGCACCGATCGTCACGGTGGCGGACTATCCGGACGATGGCGGCGCGACGCTGCGCATTGCGGCGTGGGTGCGCACACCGGACGCGTCGCTCGCCAGCGGAGACCTGCACGAGCACGCGCAGGCCGCGCTTGAACAGGCGGGCTGCCCGGTCGCGGCGTAGGCCGCCGCGCGGCATTTACCGGGGCCTTTTATCGTTCGCCCGCGCTGCTATAGCGCACGAGGCGCCTCGTGCAAAACGCGTCTCGCCCAAGCGGCTGTATAACCCGCAGTCCGGTCATTCATATTCAACCGGACTTGCCTGGTCCGGCGCCGATGTGCCGACTCAGTGCAGGCGCGGATGGGCGAGGAAGAATCGCACCATTTCCGCGGCGGCGTCGGGACCGGACGGGTCCGTGTACGAACCGTGCTGACTGCCGCCGGACCACGCGTGACCCGCGCCGTGAATCGACCAGGACTCCGCTTCGACGCCGTTGGCGGCCATGTGCCGTTGCTGTGTATAGGTGCGCCGTCCGCTTGCAGCGCCGGATTGCGTGCTGACGGTGGTGGTGCCGGCGTCGAAGGGCGCAACGATCTGCGCCGCGTTCGACGGATGGACTGTCGTGTCAGCGTCGCCATGAAACACGATCAGCGGGCGTTGCGGCGCGGCATGTGTGCGATTGCGTGGCGCCTTGCCGCCTTTCATCGCGGCGAGCGCCGAAGGCAGGCCTTTTGCGCATCCATAGGCGAGGCCAGAGTGCACACCCGCTGCCGCATAAAGATCGGGCGACGTTTTCAGCATGACGTCCGCCATCGCACCGCCCGCCGACAGACCCGCCACATACACGCGCGCCGGATCGACGCGATAGCGCGCCATCACCTCGCGCGTCATGCCGGCGATCAAGGACGGTTCGCCTTGATCGCGTAGCTGATCGGCAGGTTTGAACCAATTCCAGCACTTCGAATGATTGGCCGCTTGCGCCTGATTCGGATACACGACGATGAAGCCGTGACGCTCGGCCATTTCGTTCATGCGCGTGCCGGCGGCGAAGTCGTCGGCGTTCTGCGTGCAGCCGTGCAGCATCACGATCAGCGGCAATGGTTCGGTCTTGTAGACAGCGGGCACGTAGAGCTTGTACTGGCGTTGTCCGGCTGCGTTGCTGAACGTGTGCGTGCTGAAGGTGCCCGGTGTGTCGGCGTCGAAAGTCGGCGCGGCAGGGGCGTGCGGAGCGGGGCTCGCTGGCGTTTGCGGCTGCGTCCACGCTTGCGCCCATTCGCTGGCATTCGAAGGCGTGTGCGGTGTTTGCACCGGGTCCACGTGGACATTGTTCGCGTTGTGGCCCGAGAGCGCGCGCTGAACCGCCGCCGTCGCTTCTTTGGGACCCTTCGTGCGCAATAGCTCGAAGGCGTCTTTCATCGATTTCAGGAAGTCTTCGTTCATTTTCATGATGGTTTGTATTGCCTGTGTGGGGCGTGGTTGAGAGTCGACTGATGGGTCGCCCGTTCAGCCACGGTAATGAGTCGAGCGTCGCGCCTAGCTGATGCGGCCGGCGAGCGCCGCCTTGACCGCGGGCGACGCATGAAAGGCACCGAGCACCACCACCGATGCAATCGTGGCCGCCGCGAGTTCCGGCGGCACATCGGCTGCGATGCTGGCGAGGCCGAGCACGTGAATGTCGAGTTGTTCGTGCGCGGCCTGAGCGGCTTCGAGATCCTGTCGCGAGAAGTGCTGCAGGCCGAGCACCATGGCACGCCGGGTCACCGTTTCCGTGACGACCTGGGCGTGCACCGCGAGCTGGTTGCGGATTGCCGTGCGGATCAGGTCGGTGCGGTTCGAGTAAAAGCCTTCTTCGACCAATAGATCGATCTGGCCGAGGTCGATCGGGCCCAGGTTGATGGTGATTTTTTCGGTCTCGCCGCCTTTGGGGCGCGAGGTGTTGATGAGATTGAGTTTGGGCATTTGCACTCCGGGAGGCATCTAGATACCATCCAATTAACATCCAGTGGGATGGTTATACGCCTCTCGATGGGGTGCGGTCAATGAGGAAATTGGGGGTTCGTTCGGGAGTGGGTGTGGGCGCTAGGCTCGGCGGCGAGGCCTATCGCTTCAATGCTGGGTTGGGTTTGGTCACCGGATTACTCCCGGTGAGCTTTGCGGACCCCGCGACGGGATGGCTGGCGCGGGACGTCGGCTAGGGCAGTCTGGCTAGCAGCCGGTCGTATAGCGATGACGGCAGACGAATCGTTCCCAAGTCGGCACCGCTCTCGTCTCCACCCTCGTAACGCGGTGCATCGCGTTCCCAATAAAGCCTGGCGGGGTCGTCGGTGTAGCTTCTATATGTTTTCTCAGCCAGAAGTTGCTGGCTTGGCTGCTCATAGAGCCGCAAGACAATTTGCGATCCAAGGTAACAGACGCATGCCGTATAGCGGCCATCGGCCGATTGCGCATCGTCGCAGTCTATAGGCTTAACGATCGAACGTAGTCTCGCGCCGTCCCAATAGCTCCAAGCGGAAACGAATGCCGCCACAACGCAGACACCCACAATGGTTCGTTTGACCGAAGTCGTTGCAATCCGTTTGGCCCACTCATTGCGTCCGTCGCTGCTGGTAAGGCTCGGGTGCGGGCGGAATCGATAAGCCCGGCGGAGCTTCGTTCATCGAGATAATCAGATCTGGGACGGGAAGGCACCCGTTCTCAGCGTCACACCGGCTCCAGCGCCATAGAATCTTGTTGATTCTGTAATACGGGATTTTTTCGTAATCAGCGGTCGACATGTTTGTTATTGCCGGGCAATTTTCGAGTCCCGATTAGTGGCCGTTCTCTCGTTTCCGTCATATCGGGAAAGCCATCCTAATCGGTAACCGCGTCTCGAAAAACTGCTTTATGTCGTTTCGCCTAGCACAAACCAATGGAACCGCCAGCCGCGCACGATACCTTGGGCGACATCAATAAAAAGCCGACCATTGCGCGACGTCAACCAACCTACATCAGCACAATATCGTACTGCTCCTGACTCAAATTCGACTCCACCTGCAGCGACACCGGCTTCCCAATAAAATCAATCAGCATCGCCAGATGCTGCGACTCTTCCTCGAGAAACAGATCGATCACCTGCTGCGACGCCACCACGCGGAACTCGCGCGGATTGAACTGGCGCGACTCACGCAGAATCTCGCGCAGCACGTCGTAACACACCGTACGCGGCGTCTTGACCTGCCCCTTCCCCTGGCAAACCGGACAAGGCTCACACAACACATGCGCGAGAGATTCACGCGTACGCTTGCGCGTCATCTCGACAAGCCCGAGCTGCGAGAACCCATTCACCGTCACACGCGTGCGATCGCGCGACAACGCCTTCTTCAGTTCGCCCAGCACCTGATCACGATGCTCGACATTCTCCATATCGATGAAGTCGATGATGATCACGCCACCCAGATTGCGCAGACGTAATTGCCGCGCAATGGTGTGCGCGGCTTCGAGGTTGGTCTTGAAGATCGTATCGTCGAAGTTGCGCGCGCCGACATAGCCGCCGGTGTTCACGTCGATGGTCGTCATCGCTTCAGTCTGGTCGATCACGAGATAACCGCCCGACTTCAGATCCACCCGGCGCGACAACGCGCGCTGAATTTCCGCCTCGATGTTGTATAGATCGAAGAGCGGCCGCTCGCCGGTGTAGTGGTGCAGCTTCGACGACACTGCCGGCGTGAACTCGGCCGCGAAATCCGCCAGCATCTGATACGTCTCGCGCGAGTCCACCTGAATACGGGACGATTCGTCATTGACGAAATCGCGCAGCACGCGTTGCGCGAGATTCAGATCCTGATACAGCAAGCTCGTCGGCGGCATGCGCTGCCCTTGAGACAGAATCGTCGCCCACGTCTTGCGCAGATACGCGACGTCGCCGGCCAGCTCTTCGCTGGTCGCATCTTCCGCGATGGTGCGCACGATGTAGCCGCCTTTCTCGTCGGCGGGCAGCACGGCGGTCAGACGCGCACGCACGGCTTCACGTTCGGCTTCGCTCTCGATCTTCTGCGAGATGCCGATATGCGGCTCCTGCGGCAGATACACGAGCGTGCGCCCGGCAATGCTCACTTGCGTGGACAGGCGCGCGCCCTTGGTGCCGATCGGATCCTTCACGACCTGCACCATCAGCGTCTGCCCTTCGAAGACGATTTTCTCGATCGGTTGATGCGGCGTCTGATGCTGCGGTTCGCCGGCAATGCGCGGATGCCAGATGTCGGCGACGTGAAGGAATGCGGCGCGTTCGAGACCGATGTCGATGAAGGCGGATTGCATGCCCGGCAACACGCGTACGACCTTGCCGAGATAGACGTTGCCGACGCGGCCACGCGACAGAGTTCGCTCGACGTGAAGTTCCTGGACGGCGCCTTGTTGGACCAGCGCGACGCGCGTTTCCTGCGGCGTGACATTGATCAGGATTTCTTCATTCATGGTGTTATTTTAGAAGTCGATGCGCGCTGCACGCAGGAGGGCAGCACATTCAAAAAGCGGCAAACCCATGATACCTGAATAGGACCCGTCGATATGCTCGATAAACTCCGCGGCGCGCCCCTGCACTCCATACGCGCCCGCCTTGCCGAGCGGCTCGCCGCTCGCCGCATAGCGGCGAATCGCGTCTGCGTGCAGTGCAACAAAACGCACCTTCGACACGGATAGCGCGGCCGGCAGCAATGCGCCCTCGGCATCGACCACGGCCACGGCCGTCAGCACTTCGTGGTCGCGGCCGGCGAGGCGCTTGAGCATCGCGACGGCGTCGTCGGCATCGACGGGCTTGCCGAGAATCGCGTCGTCGATCGTGACGGTTGTATCCGCAACCAGAATCGGCCGCGCTGCATGGCCGCCGGCCACGAGGCGCGCGCGTGCCGCATGCGCCTTGGCGACGCACACCCGCTGCACATAGTCGTGCGCGCGCTCGCCGGGCAGCTCGGCTTCGAGCGCTTCCGCGTCTTCATCGGGACGCGGCAGCAGCAGTTCGAAACGCACGCCGAGCTGTTGCAACAGCTCCTGGCGGCGCGGACTCTGCGAAGCGAGATAGACGAACGGATGCAGCGAAGCGGCGGACGTGGACATGAACAGGTCTCGATGAAGCGGATTGTATGAGGGTTCGGCGAGCGTGCCGGTCGAGCGTCGATCAGCGTGTCGTGAACGCTATCGCCGCGCGCACAAAAACACGCGCGTCGACATGCGATTCACTCAGCGCAGGCGATGCGACGGAAAGCGCCAGGTAAGCGCGCGCGGCAACACGCGACAAAGCCGCGCGCTACACACGCCGCCTCGTTCGCTCACACGCGATGATAGGGGTGATTTTGCGTGATGGTCCACGCGCGGTAAAGCTGTTCGGCAAGCAGCACGCGGACCATCGCGTGCGGCAAAGTCAGGCTGGAGACGCGCAGCAGCATATCGGCGCGCGCTTTCAGATCGGGATCGAGCCCGTCGGCGCCGCCGATCAGGAACGCCACGTCGCGGCCGTCCTGCTGCCAGCCGGGCAGGGCGCCGGCGAGCTGCATGGTGGTCCAGTCCTTGCCGCGTTCGTCGAGCGCGACAATGCGCGCGTTCTTCGGCAACGCGGCTTCGATTTTCAGCCGCTCGGCGGCCATCACGCTTTCCGCCGGCCGTCCCGACGAACGCTGCTCGGGTTTGATTTCGCGCAGTTCGATGCGCAGCTCGGGCGGCATGCGCTTCGCGTATTCGTCGAAGCCTGTGGCGATCCAGTCCGGCATCTTGTGGCCGACGGCGAGGATATGCAGTTTCATGACGAAGAGAGTCGCGGACGATTACCGTAAGCCGGCCAAAGCCCGCTTACTTGCGGCGTACGGCCGTCTTGCGCGCGGGCTTCTTCACGGCCGGCGCTGCTTCGTCCTCGTCCTCGTCTTCATCGGGTTCGCTCGAGCGCGCGCCACCGAACGGGTCCGGCGTGGACAGCTTGATGCGCACCGGCTTGTCGCCCCAGATTTCTTCGAGGTTGTAGTACTGGCGCAGGGCCGGCTGCAGGATGTGCACGATGGCGTCGCCGCAATCCACCAGCACCCATTCGCCGATGTCCTCGCCTTCGGTGCTGATGATGTCGCCGCCGGCCTCCTTGACGCTCTCGCGCACGCTCGAAGCGAGCGCCTTGGTTTGCCGGTTCGAGGTGCCGCTCGCGACGATCACGCGATCGAACAGCGCGGTCAGGTGGCTGGTGTTGAACACCTTGATGTCTTGCGCCTTGACGTCTTCGAGAGCGTCGACGATCACGCGTTGCAGTTTGCGAATATCCATGGGGTTACCGGTGGTACAGATGATGTTGAAGAATATAGTCCCACACCGCGGTGGGGACATGGCTCGCCGCCTGGTCTTGCTGTTCGCCGCCCGCGAGGGCAAGCCGCCGGTTCACCTGCTCGCGCAGATGCGCGCGAATGTCGGTGGCCGAAACGTTGAACGCAAGCGTCGTATCGATCAGCAAGTGGCCGCAGGGCGTGGCTTGCAGAACGTCGGCGCGGGCACGGCGCGCGTCGATTTCTTGAGCGACCGCCGGTGGAATCGACGCGAGGTCGAAGCCGGGCCGGGTGGCCGCGCAGATATGGGCGAACTCGAACAGGCGCCGCCAGTCGCGCCATGTGTCGAGATGCACTAGTTGATCCGCGCCGATCAGGAGCGCAATCGAGGCGTCCTCACCTTCGCGTTCACGCCAGCGTTGCAGCGTGTCGAGCGTGTAAGTCGGGCCGTCGTGATCGATTTCGTCGGTCGCGACACGCACGGTCGCGCCCGGCAACACCAGTTCGCTGGCCGCCGCGCGCGTCATGGCAAGGCGATGCACGGCCGGCGAAACGTCCGATTTTTGCCAAGGCTGGCCGGCCGGCAGCAGCACGAGTTCGGTCAGTTTCAGCACATGCGCGAAACGCCGCGCGAGCGCGAGGTGGCCGTCGTGGATCGGATCGAAAGTGCCGCCGAGCAGTCCGATCCGGCGAGGCAGGGCAACAGGATGAGCGTTCGGCTTCAGGTGAAGATCCTTTGTCGTGACGATTCGAGTGATGCGCGGGCGCGGCCCGTCACAGCCACTCGCGCGGCACGAGAAAATCGCTATAAAGACGCGCTTCCGGCGTGCCCGGCTCGGGCTGCCAGTTGTAGCGCCAGTTCACCACAGGCGGCATCGACATCAGGATCGATTCGGTGCGTCCGCCGCTCTGCAGCCCAAACAGTGTGCCACGGTCGAAGACCAGATTGAACTCGACGTAGCGCCCGCGCCGGTAAGCCTGGAAATCGCGCTCGGCTTGACCGTACGGAATGCTGCGGCGCTTTTCGATGATCGGCAGGTACGCTTTGAGGAACGCGTCGCCGACACTCTTGAGCATCGCGAACGATTGGTCGAAGCCCGGCGCCGAGAAATCGTCGAAGAAAATCCCGCCGATGCCACGCGCTTCGTTGCGGTGCTTGAGGAAGAAATATTCGTCGCACCAGCGCTTGAAACTCGGGTACAGGTCCTCGCCATAAGGCAGCAGCGCGTCGCGGCAAGTGCGATGGAAATGCTGCGCGTCTTCCTCGTAGCCGTAGTACGGCGTGAGGTCCATGCCGCCGCCGAACCAGAACACCGGCTCTTCGCCGGCCTTGGTCGCGATCAGCAGACGCACGTTCATATGCACGGTCGGACAGTGCGGATTGTGCGGGTGCAGCACGAGCGACACGCCCATCGCTTCGAAACCCCGCCCGGCCAGTTGCGGCCGCGCCGCGCTCGCCGAACCCGGCAAGGCGTCGCCCGCGACATCCGAGAAACCGATGCCGGCCCGCTCGAAGAAATTGCCGCCTTCCAGAATCCGCGTGCAGCCGCCGCCGCGCAGCTTCTCGCCGGGGACGCGCTGCCATGCGTCGGTTGCGAACGGCGTGCCGTCGAACGCGCCGAGCGTGTCCGCGATATGCGATTGCAGGCCTTGCAGCCAGCTGCGCACGGCCTGTGCGTCGTAGCTCGAATCGGTCATGAATGCAGATGCTGAGGGCGGCACGCTCGTCGTGCCGCGGGTTCTTCGTGAAGGGCGACGGCCGGGCCCGCGTCAGGGTGGAACCTGCGAAGGCGCGGCCATTCAGTTTTTCGCGCCGGGCGGGATACTGCCGCCCTGGTCAGGCCACGTCGGGCCTGCATCGGCCCATATCGGCCCACATGCTGCGATGGGCGCGGTGACCGCGGTCAAACCGGCCGAAAACCCGCAGTGTAGCGCCGTTGGCGCCGCACGCGGGCGAGTGGGGTCATGGCTTAGTGCTTGCCTTCGGTCTTGGCGTCGTGCTTGCGGTTCAACGCACGGTAGCCGATGTCGCGACGATACTGCATGCCGTCGAACGAGATCTGGTTGATCGTTTCGTACGCGACCGACTGCGCGCTGCGCACCGAATCCGCCAGACCGACCACGCACAGCACGCGGCCACCCGAGGTGGTCAACTTGCCGTCCGCCAACGTGGTGCCGGCGTGAAACGTGACCGAATCCGCGGTTTCAGCCGGAATGTCGTTGATGCGGTCGCCCTTGCGCGGCGTGTCCGGATAGTTGTACGCGGCGAGCACGACACCGAGTGCGGTGCGGCGATCCCACTCCAGTTCCACCGTGTCGAGCGTACCGGCGATGGCCTGCTCGACCACCTTCGAATAGTCGCCCTTCAGACGCGCCATGATCGGCTGCGTTTCCGGGTCGCCCATGCGGCAGTTGAATTCGAGCGTTTTCGGGTTGCCTTGCGCGTCGATCATCAGACCAGCGTACAGGAAGCCGGTGTAGCGGATGCCTTCCTTCTCCATGCCGCGCACCGTCGGCAGGATGATTTCGCGCATCACGCGGGCATGCAGTTGCGGCGTGACGATCGGCGCGGGCGAATAGGCGCCCATGCCGCCCGTGTTCGGCCCCTGGTCGCCGTCGAGCAGGCGCTTGTGATCCTGGCTCGAAGCGAGCGGCAGCACATGCTTGCCGTCGACCATCACGATGAAGCTCGCTTCCTCGCCGGCGAGGAATTCCTCGATCACGACACGCGCGCCGGCATCGCCGAGCTTGTTGTCCGACAGCATCATGTCGACCGCGGCGTGCGCTTCTTCCAGCGTTTGCGCGACCACCACGCCCTTGCCCGCGGCGAGGCCGTCGGCCTTGATGACGATCGGCGCGCCCTTGGCGTCGAGATACGCGTGTGCGGCGGCGACGTCGGCGAAGGTTTCGTATTCGGCCGTCGGGATCGCGTGGCGCTTCATGAACGCCTTGGCGAAGTCTTTCGAGCTTTCGAGCTGAGCGGCTTCTTTGGTCGGCCCGAAAATCTTCAGACCGCGCGAGCGGAACAGATTGACGATGCCGGCCGCCAGCGGCGCTTCCGGCCCGACCAGCGTGAAGGCGATCTGTTCTCTTTCGACGAAATCGGCGAGCGCAGCCGGCTCGGTGATGTCGACGTTGCGCAGACGCTCGTCCTGGGCGGTGCCGCCGTTGCCAGGAGCCACGTAGACGAGCTGAACCCGCGGCGATTGCGCGAGCTTCCATGCGAGTGCATGTTCGCGACCGCCGGAACCGACGACGAGTAACTTCATGTGAATCCCCGAGACTTAAAAACCATAAACGGCTGACGCAGCACGCTCAGCCGTGGAATAACGAGGTTCGCATTGGGCCCGCTGCCGGTGACGGCGCAGGGCACAGTGCGAACCCAAGGTGGAAGCGCGGTGCAAAACCACACGCACGTCCGCTCAGCAACGACGCGAGGGTCAACCGGCAGAGGGTGGCGCGGCTCGACACGAGCCCACGCGCCACGCGCCGCCGGGGCGCGCTCATTCGTCGGCGATCGCGGCGTTTGTATAGACTTCCTGCACGTCGTCCAGATTCTCCAGCGCGTCGAGCAGCTTCTGCATTTTCACCGCGTCGTCGCCGGTGAACTCGACTTCCGTCTGAGGTTTCATCGTCACCTCGGCCAGCTCGGCCTTGAAGCCCGCGGCTTCCAGCGCGGACTTCACCTTCGGGAAATCGTTCGGCGGGCACAGCACTTCGATACTGCCGTCTTCATTCGTGACGACGTCGTCGGCGCCGGCTTCGAGCGCGGCTTCCATCAGCTTGTCTTCCGGCGTGCCGGGCGCGAACAGGAACTGGCCGACGTGATCGAACATGAACGACACCGAGCCGTCCGTGCCCATGTTGCCGCCGTTCTTCGAGAACGCGTGACGCACTTCCGCCACCGTACGCGTGCGGTTGTCGGTCATGGTGTCGACGATCACCGCCGCGCCGCCGATGCCGTAGCCTTCGTAGCGGATTTCTTCGTAGCTTGCGCCGTCAACACCGCCCACGCCACGCTGGATCGCGCGGTTGACGTTATCTTTCGGCATGTTGGCGTCGTACGCCTTTTCGACGGCGAGCCGCAGGCGCGGGTTCGAGTCGATGTCGCCGCCGCCCATGCGAGCCGCGACCTGGATTTCCTTGATGAGCCGCGTCCAGACCTTGCCGCGCTTGGCGTCGGCCGCTGCTTTCTTATGCTTGATGTTGGCCCATTTCGAATGACCCGCCATACCTTTCTCCATCGCGCGCGCCAGTGGGGCGCACGCATTGTGCAATTGTCGTTGCGATGCCGGGCGCTTGCGCGTGTTTGCGTGTTTTGCGCCTCGATGTCAAACCGTCCGCTGCCTGACTGTCCGGCTCAACTGTTCGTTGCTACCGCCTGTGAGTAACCGTGCGCAACCAAGCGTTGCGAGCCTGATCACGCCCAGCCGGGCCCGGCTAGCGGGCCCGCGGGTTGGCAGCGCGATTGGAACGGGGCGGTGCGGCTGGCACGCGGCAAACGCCGCGCCGGCCTGCCAGGCCCCGCGAAAGGCGCGGTGCGCCAGGCGGTGGTGCGAGTTGAGCCGCTCTTTGAGCGGATTCGAATTTTATCACGCCGCGGGGGTGCGGCAGAGGGCGAGATAGCGGCAAACGCTGTGAAAAGTGCGCAACAGCAGCGTCTGATGCTCGCCGTCACGCAGTTTTCAGGCCGCTTTCAATTTTTCGTGCCGAACAGGCGGTCGCCGGCGTCGCCGAGACCCGGCACGATGTACGCGTGCTCGTTCAGATGCGAATCGAGCGAGGCGACATACAGCTTGACGTCCGGATGGGCGTCCTGAAACACCTGCACGCCTTCGGGCGCGGCGACCAGCGCCAGGAACAGGATGTTCTCGCCGGCCACGTTGCGGCGCTTGAGCACGTCGACCGCGTGCACGGCGGAGTAGCCGGTCGCGACCATCGGATCGCACAGAATGAACACGCGGTCTTCGAGGTCGGGCAGGCGCACCAGATATTCGACCGGCCGATGGTCCTCGGCGCGATACACGCCGATGTGGCCCACCCGCGCCGACGGCACCAGCTCCAGCAGGCCGTCCGACATGCCGATGCCGGCCCGCAGCACCGGCACGATCGCCAGCTTCTTGCCGGCGATCACCGGCGCGTCGATCTCGACGAGCGGCGTGGTCAGGCGGCGCGTGGTCATGGGTAGATTGCGGGTGATTTCGTAGCCCATCAGCAACGTGATTTCGCGCAGCAGTTCGCGGAACGTGCGAGTCGAGGTATCCCGGTCGCGCATATGCGACAGCTTGTGCTGGATCAGCGGGTGATCGAGGATGAAGAGATTGGGAAAACGGCTGTCCTGGGTCATGGCGGGTGCGCACGGGGCGGCTAGAGGGATCGGTTCGGCGCGCCGCACGGCCGGTGAACCGGCTGGCTGGCGGACGCGCCACGGCGCAAGTTTACCGAAAGAGTGCCGCCCGAAGATACCGGAGATTGCAGCGGCCCGGCGCAGTCCGGCACCGATTCTTCTAGAATCGGGGAAACTTTGCCGCGAGAGGGCATCCAGAGCTGTCGCTTCGCGCCAGACGCCTAGGCGCAGAAAACTTGGGACGGCCCGGCGTTTCTCACGAGGCACACTTTCACGAGGAGAACATTGATGGACATGGGAATCGCAGGACGCACCGCGCTGGTCTGCGCGGCCAGCAAGGGTTTGGGGCGCGGCTGCGCGGAAGCGCTTGCCGCCGAAGGCGTCAACCTGACGATCGTCGCGCGCACCGCTGAGACGCTGGAGGCGACCGCGGCGGAGATTCGCAAGCAAAGCGGCGTGGAAGTGAAGACGGTGGCCTGCGACATCACCACGCCGGAAGGCCGCGCCGCGGCGCTCGCCGCCTGTCCGCAGCCGGACATTCTGGTCAACAACGCGGGCGGTCCGCCGCCGGGCGACTTCCGCAACTTCACGCATGACGACTGGATCCGCGCGCTCGAGAGCAACATGCTCACGCCGATCGAGCTGATTCGCGCGACCATCGATTCGATGAGCGCGAACGGTTATGGGCGCATCGTCAACATCACGAGTTCGGCGGTGAAGGCGCCGATCGACGTGCTCGGTTTGTCCAATGGCGCGCGCTCCGGGCTGACCGGCTTCGTCGCGGGACTCGCGCGCAAGGTCGCGCCCACCGGCGTGACCATCAACAACCTGCTGCCGGGTCTGTTCGACACCGACCGCATCGGCGTCACGTTCGAGGCGCAAGCCAAGGCGCAAAACATTTCCGTCGACGAGGCGCGCGCGCAGCGCACGAAGACGATCCCCACCGGCCGCTTCGGCACCCGCGAGGAATTCGGCGCCGCCTGCGCCTTCCTGTGCAGCGTGCATGCCGGCTATATCACCGGGCAGAACTTGCTGATCGACGGCGGCGCCTATCCGGGCACCTTCTGAACGGCCCGCATTCAAGCATCACCACAACAACGACAATCACAACGGTTTCAGGAGTCTTACGTCATGACCACCCGTATCGCGCTGATCGCGCACGATCATAAAAAAGACGACATCGTCAAACTGGCCGGCGAATACGTCGACACGCTGCGGCGCTGCGACATCGTGGCGACCGGCACGACCGGCGGGCGTATCGCCGACGCGCACGGGCTCTCGGTCGAACGCATGTTGTCCGGCCCGCACGGCGGCGACCTGCAGATCGGCGCGCAACTCGCGGAAGGACGCGTGGACATGGTGATCTTTCTGCGCGACCCGATGACGCCGCAGCCGCACGAGCCGGACATCAACGCGCTGGTGCGCGCGTGCGACGTGCACAACATTCCGTGCGCGACCAACATTTCGACGGCGCGCATGGTGCTCGACTCGTTGACCTTGCGTCTCACGCAACAGATTTGAGCTCGCACTCTCGACCCGATCAAGCGACACCCAACCTCAAGGAGACATGATGGTCAAAGCAATCCGATTCGATAAAACCGGCGGCCCCGAAGTGATGAAGTGGGTCGACGTCGAAGTCGGTGAGCCGGGCGCGGGCGAGATCCGTGTCCGGCAGACGGCGGTCGGGCTGAACTATATCGACGTGTACTTCCGCAAGGGTCTGTATCCGTTGCCGTTGCCGGGCGGTCTCGGCATGGAGGCGGCCGGCGAAGTGACGGCGCTCGGTTCGGGCGTGACCGGCCTCAAGGTAGGCGATCGCATCGCCTACGTGGGGCGTCCGCCCGGTGCGTACGCGCAGGAGCGCGTGCTGCCGGCCGTGCAGGTCGTGAAGGTGCCCGACGCCCTGAGCGACGAGCAGGCCGCCTCGGTGATGCTGCAAGGCCTGACCGCGCAATATCTGCTGCGCCGCACGTATCCCGTGAAAGCCGGCGACACGATCCTGATTCAGGCCGCGGCGGGCGGCGTGGGTCTGCTGGTGTGCCAGTGGGCGAAGGCGCTCGGCGTGACGGTGATCGGCACGGTCGGCTCGGATGAAAAAGCGGAGATCGCCACGGCGCACGGCTGCGATCACGCGATCGTCTACACGCGCGAGAACTTCACCAAGCGCGTGCGCGAGATTACCAACGGCGCGGGCGTGCCGGTGGTGTACGACTCGATCGGTAAAGACACGTTTACGGCCTCGCTCGATTGCCTTGCGCCGCTCGGCATGTTCGTGAGCTTCGGCAATGCGTCGGGGCCGTTGCCGCCGATCGATTCGTCGGAGTTCGCCGGACGCGGTTCGCTGTTCTTCACGCGCCCGACGCTCTTCACTTATATAGCCAAACGCAGCGACTACGAGGCGATGTCCACCGAATTGTTCGACGTGCTGGTGTCGGGCAAGGTCAAGACGAGCATCAATCAGCGTTATGCGCTCTCGGATGTCGGCCGCGCGCACGCGGACCTCGAAGGGCGCCGCACGACGGGCTCGACGGTGCTGCTGCCGTAACGCCCATGACGTGAGCGCGACGGCAGCCGTCGTATAAAAACCGCGCTCATTCGAGCTCGCGCCAGGGCCGGAGCCGAACCGGCGCGGCATGCCGCAAAACCACGCCCAGCAGGCACAAGGCCGTTCCATCGCAGGATGGAACGGCCTTGTCCGTTTACGCAATTTTTATATACGCCCCCCCATCTTTGACCAGCCCTTTACACGGATCGGCATAACGTTGCGGCTATCCAAAGTCCGTGAATGGAGACCAAAAATGGATGTGCTGTATGTCGGGGGGCTGGTGCTGTTTTCCGCGCTGACCTTCGCGTTGATTATCGGCTGCGAGAAGTTGATGCAGTTTCGCCGTGGGCAGGGAGCGCGCTCATGAACTGGATTCTCTGGTTGTCCGGCGCCGCGACCGCGTTGCTGTTTGTGTACCTGGTCTATGCGCTGTTGCGCGCGGAGGACATTGAATGAACTCGAACAATGTCCTGCAAGCGGGCCTCTTCATCGTCGTGCTGCTGGCAGCCGCGGTGCCGATGTCCCGCTATCTGAGCGCCGTGATGGACGGCAGCTCGCGCGTGGTCCGCTTCGGCGGTCCCGTCGAACGTTTCCTGTATCGCATCGCGGGCGTCGATTCGTCGACGGAAATGAGCTGGAAGCACTATGCGATCGCCACGATCGCGTTCAACGTGCTCGGCGTGGCGTTCCTCTATGTGTTGTTGCGCGTGCAAGGCTGGCTGCCGGCCAACCCGCAGCAGTTCGGCCCGATGACGGTCGACGGCGCGTTCAACACGGCCGTCAGTTTCGTGTCGAACACGAACTGGCAAGACTACTCGCCTGAGCAAACCGTCAGCTATCTGACGCAGATGCTCGGCTTCACCGTGCAGAACTTCCTTTCGGCGGCCACCGGCATCGTAGTGGTGATCGCACTGATTCGCGGCTTCGCGCGTCACACCGCGCAAACCATCGGCAACTTCTGGGTCGATATCACGCGCGTGACGCTCTATGTCTTGCTGCCGATGTCGGTCATCGTCGCGGCTCTGCTGATGAGCCAGGGCGTGGTGCAGAACTTCAAGGCCTATCAGGACGTGCCGACGCTGCAAACCACCACGTATGCCGCGCCGAAACTCGACGCGCAAGGCAATCCGGTGAAGGACGCCAAGGGCAACCCGGTGACCGTCGATACGCCGGTGAAAACGCAGACGCTCGCGATGGGCCCGGTTGCTTCGCAGGAAGCGATCAAGATGCTCGGCACCAATGGTGGCGGCTTCTTCAACGGCAACTCGGCGCATCCGTATGAAAACCCGACCCCGTTCTCGAACTTCCTGCAGATCTTCTCGATCCTGATCATCCCCGCGGCGCTGGCGCTGGTGTTCGGCCGCATGATCGCCGACCGCAAGCAGGGCGTGGCCGTGCTCGCCACCATGACGATCGCGTTTGCGGTCTGCGTGTTCGGCGAGATCAGCTCGGAGCAGGGCGGCAATCCGGCCATCACCGCATTGCATGTCGACCAGTCGGCCAATGCGCTGCAGTCGGGCGGCAATGCGGAAGGCAAGGAAACGCGCTTCGGCATCGCGCAGTCGGGCATCTTCACGGTTGCGACCACCGCGGCTTCGTGCGGCGCGGTTGCCAACACGCATGACTCGCTGACGCCGATCGGCGGCCTCTATCCGATGCTGCTGATGCAACTCGGCGAAGTGATCTTCGGCGGCGTGGGTTCCGGTATGTACGGGATGCTCGTGTTCGCGATGCTGGCCGTGTTCGTGGCGGGCCTGATGATCGGCCGCACGCCGGAATACGTCGGCAAGAAGATCGAAGCGTACGAGATGAAGATGGTGTCGATCGTCGTGCTGCTCACGCCGCTGCTGGTGCTGGTCGGCACGTCGATCGCGGTGTTGAGCGACGCGGGCAAGGCGGGCATCGCCAACCCCGGCGCGCACGGTTTCTCCGAAATCCTCTACGCGTTCAGCTCGGCGGCCAATAACAACGGCAGCGCGTTCGCGGGTCTCACGGTGAGCACGCCGTTCTACAACTGGCTCACGGCGATCGCGATGTGGTTCGGCCGCTTCGGCACGATCATTCCGGTGCTCGCGATTGCCGGCTCGCTGGCCGCGAAAAAGCGCATCGGCGTGACGGGCGGCACGCTGCCCACGCACGGCCCGCTGTTCGTCGTGCTGTTGCTCGGCACGGTGCTGCTGGTCGGCGCGCTGACTTATGTGCCTGCGCTCGCGCTCGGTCCTGGTGTCGAACATCTGATCATGATGGGCGCGCATTGAGGCGACCCTTGCGATCCAACGACTGAACAGGCGCAAACGGGAAATTCGAGGATTCAATGACTGAACATAATGCAACCCGGTCCATGTTCGACCCGGCGCTAGTGCGCCCGGCGATCGTGGACTCCTTCAAGAAGCTCACGCCACGCACGCAGTTCCGCAACCCGGTGATGTTCTGCGTGTACGTGGGTAGCATTCTCACGACCATTCTCTGGATCGCCGCGCTCGGCGGCCAGGCCGAGGCGCCCGCGGGCTTCATTCTCGCGGTCACCTTGTGGCTGTGGTTCACGGTGCTGTTCGCCAACTTCGCGGAAGCGCTCGCCGAAGGCCGTTCGAAGGCCCAGGCGGCGTCGCTGCGCAGCGCGAAGAAAGACGTGATGGCCAAGAAGCTCAACGAGCCGCATCCGAAGTCGCCGATCCGCATTCTGACGGCTTCCGATCTGCGCAAGGGCGACGTCGTGCTGGTCGAAACCGGCGACGTGATCCCGGCGGACGGCGAAGTGATCGACGGCGTCGCGTCGGTCGACGAATCGGCGATCACGGGCGAATCCGCGCCGGTGATCCGCGAGTCGGGCGGCGACTTTTCGTCGGTGACGGGCGGCACGCGCGTGCTGTCGGACTGGATCGTCGTGCGCGTCACGGCGAATCCGGGCGAGGCGTTCCTCGACCGCATGATCGCGATGGTGGAAGGCGCGAAGCGTCAGAAAACGCCGAATGAAATCGCGCTGACGATTCTGCTGGTCGCCTTGACGATCGTGATGCTGCTGGCCACCGCCACGCTGCTGCCGTTCTCGATGTTTTCGGTCGAAGCCGCGAAGGCCGGCCACGTGGTGGCGATCACCGCGTTGGTCGCGCTGCTGGTGTGTCTGATTCCGACCACCATCGGTGGTTTGTTGTCGGCGATCGGCGTGGCCGGCATGAGCCGCATGATGCAGGCGAACGTGATCGCCACATCGGGCCGCGCGGTCGAAGCGGCCGGCGACGTCGACGTGCTGTTGCTCGACAAGACCGGCACCATCACGCTCGGCAATCGCCAGGCTTCGCAATTCGTGCCGGCGCCGGGTTCGACGGAAGAAGCGCTCGCGGATGCCGCGCAACTGTCGTCGCTCGCCGACGAAACGCCGGAAGGCCGCAGCATCGTCGTACTGGCGAAGCAGCGCTTCAACATCCGCCAACGCGATATGGCCTCGTTGCATGCCACGTTCCTCGCGTTCACCGCGCAAACGCGCATGAGCGGCGTGGATTTGCCGGGCCGTGAAATCCGCAAGGGCGCGGCCGATGCGGTCAAGAACTATGTCGAAGCCAACGGCGGCCGTTTCCCCAACGAAGTCAGCAACGCCGTGGCCGAAGTCGCACGGCGCGGCAGCACGCCGCTGGTGGTCGCCGAGAAAGGCGAGCAGGGCGCGCGCGTGCTCGGCGTGATCGAGTTGAAGGACGTGGTGAAGGGCGGCATCAAGGAACGTTTCGCCGAACTGCGCAAGATGGGTATCAAGACCATCATGGTGACGGGCGATAACCGCCTGACTGCGGCGGCGATTGCCGCGGAAGCCGGCGTCGACGATTTCCTCGCCGAAGCCACGCCGGAAGCGAAGCTCGCCACGATCCGCGCGCACCAGGCCGAAGGGCGCCTCGTCGCGATGACCGGCGACGGCACCAACGACGCCCCGGCGCTCGCGCAGGCCGACGTCGCGGTGGCGATGAACACCGGCACGCAGGCCGCGAAGGAAGCGGGCAACATGGTCGACCTCGATTCGAATCCGACCAAGCTGATCGAGATCGTCGAGATCGGCAAGCAGATGCTGATGACGCGCGGTTCGCTCACCACGTTCTCGATTGCCAACGACGTCGCCAAGTACTTCGCGATCATTCCGGCCGCATTCGCCACGACCTATCCGGCGCTGAATGCGCTGAACGTGATGCACCTGGCCACGCCGGCCTCGGCCATCATGTCGGCGGTGATTTTCAACGCGCTGATCATCGTGCTGCTGATTCCGCTGGCGCTCAAGGGCGTGCGCTATCGCGCGCTGGGCGCGGCGATCCTGCTGCGCCGCAATCTGCTGATCTATGGTTTGGGCGGGATCATCGTGCCGTTTATCGGCATCAAGCTGATCGATATGGTGCTGGCCGCGTTCGGTTGGGTCTAAGCGCTAGTTCAAGAGGAATTATTCATCATGAAAAATCTGTTCCGTCCGTTGATCGTGATTTTCGCGGTGCTCACCGCCGTCACCGGACTTGCCTATCCCGCGGTGATGACTGCCGTCGGTCAGGCGGCCTTCAACGATCAGGCCAACGGCAGCATCCTCGAGCAGGACGGCAAGGTGGTCGGTTCGAAGCTGATCGGCCAGCAGTTCGATGCGCCGCAATACTTCTGGGGCCGCCTGTCGGCCACCAGCCCGATGCCGTATAACGCGCAGGGTTCGAGCGGTTCGAATCTCGGCCCGACCAACCCGGCGCTGCTCGACGAAATCAAAGGCCGTATCGACGCGCTGAAGGCAGCCGGCACGGATATGTCGAAGCCGGTGCCGGTCGATCTGGTGACGTCGTCGGGCAGCGGGCTCGATCCCGAGATCAGCCCGGCGGCTGCGGCTTATCAGATCGAGCGCGTCGCCAAGGCACGCAAGCTCGCTGCGAACGACGTGCAGGCGCTGGTGGATCGCTATACGAGCGGTCGTCAGTTCGGCATTCTGGGTGAGCCGCGTGTGAACGTGCTGGAACTGAATCTGGCGCTGGACGAGATGAAGCACGGTTGATCGACGAAACGCGGCAGCGCTTCGCTTCGCAAAGGCGGCGTCCGCGCGACTCCGCCTTTGCCTTTTGACGGCGCAACGCCATGTACGGTGACCGCGGTGTACGGTGGCCGCTATTTGCGGCCGGGCCGCCGCCGTGCCACCATGCATACACCGCCGCTCGCCCAACGATGAAAACCATTGAGCATGAACCGCCCCGATCCCGATGAGTTGCTCGACAAGCTGCAACGCGACGAAGAAAAACGTCAGCGAGGCAGGCTGAAGATTTTTTTCGGCGCGTCGGCGGGCGTCGGCAAAACCTATGCGATGTTGCAGGCCGCGCGCCGGCGTCACGATGAAGGTGCGGACGTGGTGGTCGGCATCGCCGAAACGCATGGCCGCACTGAAACCGCGGCATTGCTCGACGGTCTCGACGTGCTGCCGCTCGCGCATATCGAATATCGCGGCCGCAAGCTCGGCGAGTTCGATCTCGACGCCGCGCTCGCCCGCAAGCCGCAGCTGATTCTCGTCGACGAACTCGCGCACTCGAACGTGCAGGGCGCGCGCCATCTGAAACGCTGGCAGGACGTGTATGAACTGCTGGACGCGGGCATCGACGTCTATACGACGGTCAACGTCCAGCACCTCGAAAGCCTGAACGACGTGGTCGGCCAGATCACCGGCATTCGCGTCTGGGAGACGGTGCCGGATCGCGTGTTCGATCGCGCCGACGAAGTCACGCTGGTCGACTTGCCCGCCGAGGAACTGCTCGACCGGATGCGCGACGGCAAGGTGTACATGCCGCAGCAGGCCGAGCGCGCGGTGCGCAACTTCTTTCGCAAAGGCAATCTGATCGCGCTGCGCGAGCTGGCGCTGCGCCGCACCGCGGATCGCGTCGATGCGCAGATGCGTGAATATCGGGCCGACCGTTCGATCCAGCGTATCTGGCAAGCACGCGAGCGCTTGCTGGTGTGCGTCGGCCCCGGCCCGGAAGCACCGATGCTGGTGCGCGCGGCGGCGCGTCTCGCCGCCAGCCTGAAGGCCGACTGGATTGCAGTCTATGTCGAGACGCCGGCGCTGCAGCGTTTGCCGGATGCGCGCCGCGAACGCACGCTGAACGCGTTGAAACTCGCCGCCGAACTCGGCGCCGAAACCGCCACGCTGGCGGCCGCCGACGCGGCCGTCGCGTTGATCGGCTACGCGCAGGCGCGCAACGTGTCGAAGCTGGTGGCCGGCGCGTCGGCGCGCACGGGCGTGAACCGCTGGCTGCGCCGGCCGCTCGGCGAGCGTATCGCCGAGAAAACGGCCGATCTCGATCTCACGCTGATTCGCGCCTCGTCCGACCGCGACGGCGGCGAGCATCGCCATCTGTTGAACACCACCGCGAACGCATGGCGCGAGGCGCTGAGCGCGGCGCGCGAACGCCGCTCGCCGCCGCGCGCCTACGGCTTCGCGCTGTTGATCTGCGCGGCCATCACGCTGCTGTCGAGCCAGTTGATCGATCATATCGATTTGACCAATCTCGTCATGCTGTACCTGCTCGGCGTGATCTTCGCCGCGGTGAGGCTGGGACGCGGACCCGGCGTGGTGCTGTCGTTCATGAGCGTGGCCGCGTTCGATTTCTTCTTCGTGCCGCCGCGCATGTCGCTGTCGGTCTCCGACACGCAGTATCTGTTGACCTTCCTGGGCATGCTGCTGACCTCGTTGGTGATCAGCCATCTGACTTCGAGCCTGCGCCGCGAGGCGAGCGTGGCTCGGCGCCGCGAGCAGCGCACCGGCGCGATGTACGCCATGGCGCGCGAACTGGCCGCGGCGTTGACCACGGAACAGATCGTCGGCATCGGCAGCCGTCATGTGAGCGAGGTGTTCGGCGCGCGCGTTGCGATTCTGTTGCCGGACAGCGTCGATCAAGTGAAGCAGAAGATCGAGGATCCCGACGCGGCGATCACGCTCGAAGGCGAGATGCTCGATAGCGACGTCGGTCAATGGGTCTACGATCAACAGAAGCCGGCCGGCCACGGCACCGACACGCTGCCGGCCGCCGCCGCGCTCTACCTGCCGCTCAAGGCGCCGATGCGCACGCGTGGCGTGCTCGCGGTGGTGATGCGCGACGAGGGCGAGCTCGACGTGCCCGAGCAGCAGCGCATGCTCGACGCGTTCGCCGCGCAGATCGCCCTTGCGCTGGAGCGGGTGCATTACGTCGACATCGCGCGCGATGCGCTCGTCAACATGGAGTCGGAGCGTCTGCGCAACTCGCTGTTGTCGGCGATCTCGCACGATCTGCGCACGCCGTTGACGACCATCGTCGGCTTCTCGTCGATGCTGGCGCAAGCGCCCGAGGCGCAGCCCAACAGCGAGCTGGTCGAAGCGATTCACGAGGAAGCGCTGCGCATGACCGGCATCGTCACGAATCTGCTCGACATGGCGCGTTTGCAGGCGGGCAGTCTGCAACTGAATCAGCAATGGACGCTGCTCGAAGAGACGGTGGGCGCCGCGCTGCGCGCGTGCAAGCGCGTACTGGCGAATCATCCGGTGCAGGTGAAACTGCCCGCTGATCTGCCGCTCTTGCACCTCGACGCCGTGCTGATGGAGCGCCTCTTCTCCAATCTGTTCGAAAACGCCGCCAAATATACGGCGCCGGCCACGCCGCTGACGATCGGCGCGCAGCGTCTCGACGCGGACGGCAAGTCGTTCGTGCGCGTGAGCGTCGACGATAGCGGCCCGGGGCTGCCCGTCGGCATGGAAGCGCGCGTGTTCGAGAAATTCACGCGCGGCGAGAAGGAGTCGGCCAAGCCGGGCATCGGCCTGGGGCTCGCAATCTGCCGCGCGATCGTGGAAGCGCACGGCGGTACAATCGGCGCGCTCAATCGCGTGTCGGCGGACGGCCGTGTCGAAGGCGCGCGCTTCTGGTTCACGCTGCCGGTGGAGACGCCGCCCGACGCACCGGATTCCATGGAAGACGAGGGCGCCGATTCCTTGACTCACGTCGATACCGGCAGCGATTCAACTCTTAACCCGCTTTCCAAGCCTAGCCATGAGTGACCCCAGCATCACCGTCGTCCTGATCGAAGACGAAAAGCAGATTCGCCGCTTTGTGCGAACGGCGCTGGAAGGCGAGGGCATCGTCGTGCACGATGCCGAAACCGGCAAGCAGGGTCTCGTCGAAGCCGCGACGCGCAAGCCCGATCTGGTGATCGTCGATCTCGGCCTGCCCGACACCGACGGACTCGACGTCATCCGCGAACTGCGCGGCTGGAGCGAGCTGCCGGTGATCGTGTTGTCGGCGCGCACCCAGGAAAGCGAAAAAGTCGCCGCGCTCGATGCCGGCGCGGACGACTACCTCACCAAGCCGTTCGGCGTGTCCGAACTGCTGGCGCGGATCCGCGCGCATATGCGGCGGCGCAATCAAGGCGGCGCCAACGAATCGCCACAGGTGCGCTTCGGCACGGTGACAGTCGATCTGGCCCTGCGGCAGGTGAGCCGCGACGGCGCTGTCGTTCATTTGACGCCGATCGAATACCGGCTGCTCGCCACGCTGGTGCGCCATGCCGGCCGCGTGCTGACGCACCGCCAGTTGCTGCGCGACGTGTGGGGGCCGTCGCATGTCGAGAGCCATCACTACCTGCGCATCTATATGGCGCATCTGCGCGGCAAGCTGGAGCGCGACCCGGCGCAGCCGGAGCACATCATTACGGAAACGGGTGTCGGATACCGGCTGGTAGGCGCGGTTTGAGGCTGTGTGGCTAATTTGCGACGGCGCGGTGCGCTTGCTTGCGGCGGCCCGCTGCCGGCGGCGCCTGAACGGCTTTGGTATAATTACAGTTCGTAAGGACGACCTTGCGGTTTCACAAACGGGGACGGCCCCATCTGACCATGGAGCTGTCTCATGTCCTGGATTCTTCTGTTGATTGCCGGTTTGCTCGAAGTCGCGTGGGCGGCCGGTCTCAAAACCTCCGAAGGTTTTACCCGGCTCTGGCCGTCCGTGTTCACGGTGGTGACTGCGCTTGGCAGCTTTGTGCTGCTCGCCATGGCCATGCGCCAATTGCCGCTCGGCACGGCGTACGCGGTGTGGACCGGGATCGGCGCGGTCGGCGCGTTCATCTTCGGGATCGTGATGATGGGCGAGGCCTTGACCGTCGCGCGGGTCGCCAGCGCGGCGCTGATCGTGGTCGGACTGATCGGATTGAAGCTATCTTCCGGGCATTGAGCCCCGCATTGCATGCCGCTGCCGGGCCCATTCGCCGAGTCCGCCGATGCCCGGCCGGCGCCCAATCAGTCTCGCCATTTATTCTCCGCTCTGCGTTCTGCGAATTAACGTGGCTATAATGAGATCGAATCCAACCTGAAATTGTCCGCGGCCCATTTGGCGCGGCCGGCTTGGCGCGGGTCTGACGACTTCAGTGCGGCTCCCCTTTCGTGGCCCGTCGAAGCGCCCGGCACGCACAGCGCGCCCGGAGGCGGCCATGCTTGAATCACTTTCGCTCGCTGCGGGCCTCTCATGGGGCAGCGGTCTGCGCCTCTATCTGACGGTCCTGCTGGCCGGCGTATTCGCCCGTCTCGGCCTCGTCCATCTTCCCGATACGCTGTCCGCGTTGTCCTCGCCGTGGGTCATCGGTGTGGCGGGCGTGCTGACCGTCACCGAATTTCTCGCCGACAAGATCCCCGCGTTCGATTCGCTGTGGGACGCGGTCCATACCTTCATCCGCATTCCGGCGGGCGCCGTGCTGGCAGCCGGCGCGCTCGGCCATGCCGATCCGGCGCTGTTGACCGTGGCCGCGCTCGCGGGCGGCACGCTGGCGGGCACGGCGCACCTTGCTAAAGCGGGCACGCGCGCGTTGATCAATCTGTCGCCGGAACCGGTGTCGAATGTCGTGACCTCGACCGCTGAAGACGGACTCGTGTTCGGCGGCATGCTGCTCGCGCTGTTCGTGCCGCTCGTCTTTCTGGTGTTGATGGTGGGCTTCCTGATGCTGGCCGGCTGGGCATTGCCGCGGCTCTGGCGTGGGGTGCAGGGCGGTTTTCGCGGCATGGCGACGCACATGGTGTCGCGCTTTGCCAGGAGCAGGCACGATTGAGCGATACGGTACGGGGTTCCACGGCGCGCAGGGCTTTACCGACGACGACGCGCCGGTTCGGTGGCATGGATCTGGTGCGCCAGTCCATTCGCATGACGGCGCGCGACTGGCGCGCGGGCGAGCTGACGATGCTGCTGCTGGCGCTGGTGCTGGCCGTGGCGGCTTTGTCGAGCGTCGGCTTTCTGGCTGACCGTCTGCACCAGGGGCTAGAGCGCGACGCGCGGCGCATGATTGCCGCCGACTTCATCGTGCGGGCCGATCATCCGGTCGATCCGCAATTCGCCGGGCAAGCCAAAGCGCTCGGTCTGAATACCGCCAGCACGGCGATCTTTCCCAGCATGATCAATTCGACCGGCGCACAGCCGGTCTCGCGGCTTGCCGCGATCAAAGCCGTGTCGCCCGGTTATCCGCTGCGCGGCGCGCTGCGCATCGCGTCGGCGCCGGGCGCGGCGGACCATCCGGCGCAGTCGATTCCGCCGCCGGGCGTCGTGTGGGTCGATCAGGCGCTGCTCGACGCGTTGAAGGTGCATGTCGGCGACGCGGTGAAAGTCGGCGGTCGCAACTTCACGATCGGCGCGGTGATCACGCGCGAACTCGACCGCGGTTTCTCGTTCGTCAACTTTTCGCCACGCCTGATGCTGCGTGCCGACGACGTGCCGTCGACCGGCCTCGTCACCTACGGCAGCCGTGTGACGTACCGCTTGCTGGTCGCGGGCCCGGACGAATCGGTGGCGCGTTTCGCGCAGTTCGCGCATGAGCGGGTGGACGGCGGCAAGATGCGCGGCGTCGCGCTCGAATCGCTGCAGGACGGACAGCCGCAAGTGCGCCAGACGCTCGACCGCGCGAGTCACTTCCTCACGCTCGTCTCGCTGCTCACGGCCTTGCTGGCGGCCGTGGCGATTGCAATGGCCGCGCATCGGTATATGCGCCGTCATCTGGACGGCTGCGCGGCGATGCGTTGCCTTGGCGTCAGTCAGTCGACGCTGCGTGCGCTCTTCACGCTTGAATTCGTCGGACTCGGTTTGATTGGCGGCGCGCTGGGCGTGGCGCTCGGTTACCTCGGGCATCTCGCGCTGCTCACGTGGCTCGGCAGTCTGATCGACGTCGCGCTGCCGTATCCGACGGTATGGCCGGCACTCGAAGGCATCGCGGCCGGTCTCGTGCTGCTCCTGGGCTTCGCGTTGCCGCCGCTGTTGCCGCTCACGCGCGTGCCGCCGGTGCGCGTGCTGCGCCGCGAATGGGGCGAAGCGGGGCGCACGGCGTGGGCGGCCTACGCGCTAGGCATCGCGCTGTTCGCCGCGCTGCTGATCATCGCGGCAGGCGAGTTGAAGCTCGGCGGGATCGTCGCGGGCGGCTTCGCGGGCGGGATGCTGGTGTTCGCGTGCATCGCGCGGCTCGCGCTATGGGGCGCGGCGCGCGTCGTGCGCAGCGAGCGCGTGAATGCGAGCATCGGCTGGCGTTATGCGCTGGCGTCGCTCGAACGGCGCAGCAGCGCGAGCGCATTGCAGATCACCGCGCTCGGCATCGGCCTGATGTGTCTGTTGCTGATTGCGATGACGCGCAACGACCTCGTGGCCGGCTGGCGTAAATCGACGCCGCCCGATGCGCCCAACGAATTCATAATCGACATCCAGCCCGACCAGCGCGACGCCGTCACGCAATATCTGAGCACGCATGGCGTGCCCGGTACGGTGCTCGCACCGATGGTGCGCGGACGGCTGACGGCGATCAACGGCAAGCCGGTCAATCCGGACGCGTTCAAGGGCGACGACGCCAAGCGTCTCGTGGATCGCGAATTCAATCTGTCGTACACGACCGAGCTACCCGACGACAACCGTCTCGCCGCCGGCACATGGTACGGCGACACGAAAACGCCGCAGATTTCGATCGAGCAAGGACTCGCCAAGCTGATCAACGTGAAACCCGGCGACATGCTGCGTTTCGACGTGACCGGCTTGCAGATCGACGCGCCGGTCACGAGTGTACGCAAGCTCGACTGGGGTTCGTTCAAGGTCAACTTTTTCGTGCTGATGCCGCCCGCGGCTTTGCAGGATTTCCCGGCGACGTTCATCACGAGCTTCCATTTGCCGCAGGAGAAACAGTCGACCATCGACGGCCTGATCTCCACTTATCCGAACCTCACCGCCATCGACACCGGGCCGATTCTCGCGCAGGTGCAGCGCGTCTTGCAGCAGGTGATCGGGGCGGTGCAGTTCCTGTTCGCGTTCACGCTCGCGGCGGGCGTGCTCGTGCTGTACGCGGCGCTTGCCGGCACGCGCGATGAGCGTATGCGAGAATCCGCGCTGCTGCGCGCGCTGGGCGCGTCGCATCGACAGGTGCGGGCGGTGCAGATCGCCGAGTTCGTCGCGGTCGGCGCGCTGGCGGGTCTGATGGCGGCGGCCGGCGCGCAGGCCATCGGCTACGTGCTGGCGACGCGCGTCTTCGAGTTCTATCTGAGTTTCAATCCCTGGTTGTTGCCGGCAGGCATTGCCGCCGGCATCGCGTGTGCCGGCGTGGGCGGCTGGCTGAGCTTGCGGCATGTGCTGGCGCGGCCGGCGTTGCAATCGCTGCGGGACGCGTGATTTTTCTTATCGGTTAGTGAGCAGGTATGAGTGATTTGAACGACGAAGTGTCCGCGGCGCAGCCGACGGCCTTCGAACTGGTGGGCGGCGAAGCGCGTGTGCGTGAACTGGTCGACCGCTTTTACGACCTGATGGATCTCGAAGCGGATTTCGCCGGAATCCGCGCGTTGCATCCGGAATCGCTCGACGGTTCACGCGACAAGTTCTTCTGGTTTTTGTGCGGCTGGATGGGCGGCCCCGATCACTACATCAGCCGCTTCGGTCATCCGCGTTTGCGCGCGCGGCATTTGCCGTTCGCGATCGCCTCCAGCGAGCGCGATCAGTGGCTCAGGTGCATGGCGTGGGCGATGGAAGACGTCGGTCTTGCCGAGCCGCTGAGGGAGCGCCTGCTCGGCTCGTTCTTCGAAACGGCTGACTGGATGCGCAACCGGAATGGCTAACGGGTTGGGGTTGGGCTCGACACCCGGCGCGGCAACTGCGGATTACGCCGACATGCCTCAGGAAGCACGCGAAGTCCTAGACTGCTGGTTCGGCGTACCGGGCGCGCCGGAGTTCGGCACGGAGCGCAAAATCTGGTTTTCACGCAATGCCGCTTTCGACACGATGCTGCGGGAACGCTTCGGTACCCTGATCGATGCGGCCCGCGAGTCCGCGCTCGACAACTGGACGCAAACACCGCTCGGCGCGCTGGCGCTCGTCGTCGTGCTGGATCAGTTCTCGCGCAATTGTCACCGTAACACGGCGCGCGCGTTCGCCGCCGACCAGAAAGCCTTGCTCACCGCGCAGCAGATGATCGCCAGTGGGGCCGACCGCCGGCTGCCTACGGTGCATCATCGCGCGTTCGCCTATCTGCCGTTCGAGCACGACGAGACGCTCGCAAGTCAGCGCGAGTCGCTGCGTCTGTTCAAGCAGTTGAACGCGGAGCGGGGCGGCAAGTCGTATTACCGGTCCGCGGTGCGGCACGCGGAAATCATCGAGCGTTTCGGACGCTTTCCGCATCGCAATGCGCCGCTCGGGCGTCCATCGACGGCGGAAGAAAGCGCCTTCCTGCGCACACCCGGTTCATCGTTCTAGGCCCACAGGCACTCGCCGCTCGGCTGACGCGCACGCGGCGCGTAGCGAGCAGGAAAGCGAGACCTAGCGCCCGCCGGATACATCGAGCAGCGCACCCGTCACATACGAAGCAGCGTCGCTCAACAACCAGACGATCGTTTCCGCCACTTCGTCGGCCGTGCCGGGGCGGCCGAGCGGTGTGGTCGCGCCGAGTTGCGCGGCGCGCTCGGGCTTGCCGCCGCTCGCGTGGATCTCGGTGTCGATCAAGCCAGGGCGCACCGCGTTCACGCGCACGCCTCGCGGGCCGAGTTCCTTGGCGAGGCCGAGCGTCATCGTATCGACGGCGCCTTTCGAGCCGGCGTAGTCGACATATTCGTTCGGCGAACCAAGACGCGACGCCGCCGACGACACGTTGACGATCACGCCGCCCGCGCCGCCGCGGTCGGTCGACATGCGCCGCGCGGCTTCGCGCGCGCACAGATACGCGCCCAGCACGTTCACGTCGAACATGCGCTTCAGGCGCGCGAGGTCCATGTCGGCGAGTTGGCTGGATGGCGCGACGATCCCGGCGTTGTTGACGAGCGCATCGAGCCGGCCGAACTTCTGTTGAAGCGCGTCGAACATCGCCAGCACGTCGGCTTCATTCGCGACATCGCCCGCAATCGTCAACGCGCGGCCACCCGCGCGTTCGACTTCGGCGGCGGTGTCCTGCGCCGCGGCGAGATTTTGCGCGTAATTCACGCCGACCGACCAGCCGCGCGCACCCAGCAAACGCGCGGTCGCGCGGCCAATGCCGCGGCTGCCACCGGTGATCAGAACGGCTTTCGTCATCGCAACCTCAACATTAGGGGAAACTCAGACCGCGTCGCGCTTGATCGCCCACTTGTCGCTGACGGGCGGCTGGTAGCGTTGCAGCTTGCCGATCAACCCGGCGGGATCGGCGTCGATCTGCAGGATGTCGAAATAGGTCTGGCGCATGAAGCCTTCGTCGACCGTGTGCTGAAGCAGATTGATCAACGGATCGTAGAAGCCGTCGATATTCAGCAGCGCCACCGCTTTCTGGTGGTAGCCGAGTTGCGCCCACGTGTAGACCTCGAACAGCTCTTCGAGCGTGCCCGCGCCGCCAGGCATCGCGACGAACGCGTCGGACAGGTCGGCCATCATCTTCTTGCGATGATGCATATCGGGCACGACATGCAGTTCGGTCAGGCCGTTATGGCCGACTTCCTTGTTGACCAGCAGCTCGGGAATCACGCCGATCGCGCGGCCGCCTTCGGCCATCACCGTGTCGGCGATCACGCCCATCAGACCGACCTTGCCGCCGCCGTACACCAGTGCGAGATCGGCTTGCACCAGCGCGCGGCCAAAGGCGCGCGCCGCTTCCGCATACAACGGTTTGGCTCCATTGGAGGAGCCGCAATACACACACACCGACTTCATGCTCAAACGTCCTTCGGTTCGTTGCGGGGCGCGGCGCCTTCCTTGGGCGGCAGGTAGTCGTAAAACTCGCGCTTGGGCAGCTTGCCCGACACGAGGTCGTCGAAAATCTGCCGCGAGCGGCCGCGCAGATAAGGCGCCATCAGCGACACGATCTGTACGCTCACCTGATGCAGCTCCGCGCGCATCGCTTCCTGCTCGTTGTATTTGCGCGGGTTCATCACGAACTGGTACGAGAGCCAGTACGTGCCGATCACGCCGACGTTGGTGGCGATCACGTGCAGCTCTTCCGGCGTGACGACCATTTCGCCGTCGGCGACGAGCTGTTCGCAGAACTGGCTCGCAAACCGCACCTTGTGGCTGATGATCTGCTTGAAATGCGTTTCGAGCGTGCGATTGCGCGCCAGCAGATCGTTCAGGTCACGATACAGGAAACGATAGCGCCACGTGAAATCGACCATGTACTGCAGATACGACCACATTTCGTCGATGGTCGCGCGATGGTCGTCGGGAAAACGCAGACGCTTTTCGATCTCCTGCTCGAACTGGCTGAAGATGCTGTTGATGATGTCGTCTTTGTTGCGGAAGTGGTAGTACAGGTTGCCTGGACTGATTTCCATTTCCTCGGCGATCGTCGTCGTCGTGACGTTCGGCTCGCCGATTTCGTTGAACAGCTTCAACGACAGTTCGAGAATCCGTTCGCGCGTGCGGCGGGGAGGTTTGGCTTCCATGTCGTCCGGCCCTGGTTACGCCGGGCTGGGGCACACGGCGGCGTGCCGCTCTTTGCGTGATCCACCCGGACGCGGTTGGTATATGAGCGCCCCCAACCTGTCGCAGTTCGACAGGCCTCCGCGAGGGCAATTCCCCAAGCCCCAAAGGGGACTTCCTTCGGAACGGGGACTTCCTGCGGAGCGGAAAACTTGGGGCGGCCCAGCGTTTTCCTGTGAGACTGTCGGACGATTATAAACCGAGCGTTCTTATACCAAGCGGATAGTCAGGGTTTTCATTGCTCAAGGCGGTTTCGCGCGCCGTTCGACGGCGGCGTGAGCGCATTAAAACGCGCTGACGCGCGCCTTCACAGCCATGCCTTGACCCAATGCACGACCAGTGGCCCGACGATCAGCAGCCACGTCATCAGGCACATGCCGAGCGCGACCATCACGGCCGCGCTGCCGAGATCCTTCGCGCGGCGCGAGAGTTCATGGCGTTCGAGCGAAATCCGGTCGATGGCCGCTTCCACGCTCGAATTCAGCAACTCGACGATCAGCACCAGCAGCACGGAACCGAGCAGCAATACGCGCGACACCGGCTCGACCGGCACCAGCACGCCGCAGGGAATCAGGATCGCGGCGAGCGTGAGCTCCTGGCGAAAGGCGCTTTCCTCGCGAATCGCCACGCGAAACCCGGCGAGCGAATTTTTCATCGCGTGCCAGGCGCGCGTGAGGCCGCGATTGCCTTTGTAGGGATTGAAAGGCAGCGGCGCGAGTGGATCGTCGGGACTGAGCGGTTCGTTCTGCGTGTCGGATTGCGTGCCGTTCGCGGCACTCGCTCCGTTCATGCCGTTCAAACCATGTGCATGATCTGCATGATTCGGCGTGCCTGGCTCGCTCACGTCGTCGAAGGGTTCGATGCTCGCGTTGTCGTTGTCGTTGTCGTTGTCGTTCTCGGCATCGACGGCACGCAGCGCGCCGTTCGGCGCGCGCCCCACGGTGGATGGTCTGGTTCGCATGGACAACTCGGCACGCCGCGTCACGCGGCGGCGCTTTCCTCGCGATATGAAGCGCGCGGCAGCGGCTTCAGATGCGCGGCGAATTGCTCGGAGGCCGCCGCCCATGAAAAGCGTTCGGCCCACGCGCGCGCGTGGTTGCGATCGATCTTCAGCGCTTCGAGGCAGGCTTCACGCAGGTCTTCGTGCATCGCACCCGCGCCGCCGTCGCCGAGGACGTCGATCGGACCGGTGACGGGATACGCCGCGACCGGCGTGCCGCAGGCGAGCGCTTCGAGCAGCACGAGCCCGAACGTATCGGTGCGGCTCGGGAACACGAAGACGTCGGCCGCCGCATAGACCTTCGCCAGCTCGGCCTGCGTCAGCACGCCCAGGTAATTCGCTTGCGGATAGCGCGACTTCAGTTCGGCGAGCGCCGGACCTTCACCGGCAACCCACTTCGAACCGGGCAGATCGAGCTTCAGGAACGCCTCGACGTTCTTCTCGACTGCCACACGTCCCACGTACAGAAAGATCGGCCGTGCGCTGTTGAGCACCTTCGAGTCCATCTGGTGAAAGATGTCCAGGTCGACGCCGCGCGTCCACAGCACGACGTTGGTGAAGCCGAATTTTTCGAGGTCGCTCTTGACGACCGGCGTGGGCGCCATCACAGCCAGCGACGGCTTGTGAAACCAGTGCAGGAACTTGTAGGTCGCGGCGAGCGGAATGCCGAAGCGCGCCTGCACGTACTCCGGAAAACGCGTGTGATAAGCGGTGGTGAACGGCAGCTTGTGCTGGATCGCGTAGGCGCGCGCGGCCATGCCGAGCGGACCTTCGGTGGCGATGTGCAACGCGTCGGGCGAGAAGGCATCGATACGCTCGCGCAGCTTGCGGCGCGGCAGCAGCGAGAGGCGGATCTCAGGATAAGTCGGGCAAGGGATCGTTTTGAATTCGAGCGGCGTCAGCAGATCGACGTGATGGCCGAGCGCGCTGAGTTCGCGCGTGGTGTTTTTCAGCGTGCGCACGACGCCGTTGACCTGCGGTTCCCATGCGTCGGTGACGATCATGATCTTCATCGGTTTTGGCCCAATAGAAGTTAAGAGGGACTACGCGGTCGCCCGGGCCTTTTGCACGCCCACTTCCGGGGAGCGCATCACGGTCCAGTAGATCACCTTCAGTTCGCCTTCATAGGTTTCGACGAGTGCCGACAGGCTTTCCACCCAGTCGCCGTCGTTGCAATACAGGACGCCGTCGATATCGCGTATCTCGGCTTTGTGGATGTGCCCGCAGACCACGCCGTCGCAGCCGCGGCGGCGTGCTTCGTCGGTCATCACGCGTTCGAACGAGGAGATGAAATTCACCGCGTTCTTCACCTGATGTTTCAGGTACTGCGACAGCGACCAGTACGGAAAACCGAGCCGGCTGCGGATCCGGTTGAACCAGCGGTTCAGGATCAGGATCATGGTGTAGAGCGTGTCGCCGAGATAGGCGAGCCACTTGGCGTGCTGGATCACACCGTCGAACAGATCGCCGTGCACGATCCACAGACGCTTGCCGGCGAGCGTGGTGTGAAACGCCTCGCCGCGCACGTGGATGTCGCCGAACGCGAGATCGCAGAACTGGCGTGCGGCTTCGTCGTGATTGCCGGGCACGTAGATCACTTGCGTGCCTTTGCGCGCCTTGCGCAGCACCTTCTGCACGACGTCGTTGTGGGCCTGCGGCCAGTACCAACCTTTCTTCAACTGCCAGCCGTCGATGATGTCGCCCACGAGGTACAGATACTCCGACTCGTTGTGGCGCAGAAAATCGAGCAGATAGGGCGCCTGGCAGCCGCTCGAACCGAGATGGATGTCGGACAGCCAGATGGTGCGGTAACGGTGCGGCTCGGCGTGATCGTCGTCGTGATGACTGGCGTTGGCGTCGAGCGGCAGTGGCGGCACGGGCAGCGGCAAGCCGTGACTATGGTTGGGTTCCGGGCGGAACGCGACAGGGTCGACGCTCGGGCCGGTCTGGCGGAACAGGGAAGTCGCGGACGTTTTGGGGTCCATGGCTCACGCGTCGAGTTGCGGTGCCCGTATTGGGCCAAGTGTGCGTGACTGTGCCGTGACAGTCATGAGAAGTTCTTATTACTGCGCGGCGGGGAGGTGGGGCGGTGGAGGTGACGGGCGGGGGATCAGAATATAGACCGCCGTGATGGGCACGGCTCGCGCGGCGTCGCGGTGGGTCGACGGGCGCGCGAAGTCATGGACTGGTCGGCTCGGCCGCGACTGGCGTGGCTTGCGTAGTGTGGTAACGACCCGACAGGAGAGCGAAATAATTGTCCGGCCGGCACGGTCGCGCTCGGCATGACGCGCGCCGGGAGACAGCGGCCCAACAGTTAAGCGAAATATTGACCGGGTAGCCGAGGCGGATCAGCGCGAGACGCTGACGACCCGCGTGCCCGCGAGGCGGTCGTGCAGGAATTGACGCTGCGGATCGAAGCGGCCGGTGGCCGCCCATAGCACGAACCAGATGCCGGCGATCAGCAGCGTCTGCGGCAGCTTGAGTCCGAGCAGCGGATGCAGCGCGAGCGGCGGCAGAAACCATAGCCACGCGAGCACGTAGCGGGCAACCGCGCGGCCGGTGGAGAGCGGCGTGCCGTCTGCGGCGACCACGCGCAGACGCCAGGTTTTCATCGGCAGGGTCTGGCCGCTGTGGGTCCAGAACCAGACGAAATACACGCCGACCACGAGGCCGATCCAGGTTGCCAGCAGGTTGTGATGAGTCAGACCGTTGCGTTGCTGCGTCAACGTGCTGAACAGGTAGCCGGCGATGAACACCACGCCGAACAGGATCACCGCTTCATAGAGCAGCGCCGCGAGGCGCCGCCGGACGGTCGGTGCGTTGCCGTTGGTATCGGCGGCTAATGCTGAGGACGCGAGCGGTTGGGACACGGCGCGGCCGGGCTCAGGAGCCGTTGAAGATCGACGGCGCTTCAGCCGGCGAAACCGGCAGCGGCGTAGCAGGCACGAAACTGCCGGCGGCGGGAATCGGCGGCGCGGCGACCGGGCTCGGCAACGACGCCGCGGCTGCCGCGCTCGCCGCTGCAGCGCCGCTCGCGCCATGCTCACGCGCATTGACGAGGCGATCGAGCCCCTTGATTTCGCTGCGGCCCGAGGGCGGCGCGCTGACCACGCTCGGGCGCCGCTTGCGCTCGCTGGCGGCGAGCCGTTCCTTCTGTTCTTCGGGCAACTGCTGATACGCCTTCCACGCGTTCTGACGGGTTTCGCGCGGCAATTCCTTCGACACCTGGTAATTTTCACGCGCGACGCGCCGCTGATCGGGCGTCATACGGGTCCATTCAGTCATGCGCTCATGTAGGCGTTTTTGCGCATCAGCCGACATCTTCGGGTAACGCGACGCGATCTTCAGCCATTTGCGCTTACGTTCGTCGCTGAAGGAATCCCATTGGGCTTCAAACGGCGCGAGCGCGATATGCTCGGCCGACGTCAGGCGCGACCATGCCATCGGACTGTTGCTGCCGGGCAGGCTGGGCAATTCGACGGCGAGCGTCGGCGCGGGCGCCTTGGCGGTCGCGTTGGCGCCCGCGACAGGCGCGCTGACGGGCGACGGGCTCGGATAAAAGCGCGGATAAGTCGCGGCAAACGACACCAGGGCCGCAATCGTGCATCCGAAAACAACGGCCAGGCCGCGCTTGTAACTCACCCGAAAAATCTCCCGCTCAGTGGGCGCGTGAAAGGTACGCGTTGAAACCGTGGTCGAGATAGGCATTGAGCGGCAGGTCGTCGCTTAGCATGGCGGCATCGATATCGGCGAGTTCGGCGGTGCGTTGCTGGTCTTCCCAGTAGGCAATGCCCACGAGGCTGACGACTAGCGCGGCGAGCGGCCACGCCAGCGCAAAGCGGCGCAGCGGCGAACGGCGGCGCTGCGGCAGTTCGACCGGCGGCATGCCGGAGGCCATGCCCGCGCCGGCGAGGGCCGGCACGAACACCGGCGCGCTCACGGTTTCGGGCTTCTTGCGGGCGAGCGCGGCACGGCGCGCCGCGGCTAGTCGATCGACGGTGGCAGGCGCAATGCTGGCGGCGTTTTCGTCGAGCGCGCGGCGCACCTGGCGGGCGAACTCGAGTTCTTTAGTTTCGAGGGAGCTCATAGCGTGATTCCTTTGGCCTTGAGCGCTTGCGCCAGCGTGTGGGTGGCCCGCGAGCAGTGCGTTTTCACACTGCCTTCGGAGCAGCCCATTGCGGCGGCAGTCTCGGCGACATCCATATCTTCCCAATAACGCATGAGAAACGCCTCCCGTTGACGTGCCGGTAACTTTTGGATCTCGTCGTCGATTAACTGCAGAACCTGTTCGCGTTCGAGTTTCTGTTCGTTGCTCTCGGAACCCGCCGAGCCTTGCTGGGCCTCGAAGGTTTCGAGGGGGTCGAAATCCTCGTCGTCGGCGTTGCCGAGCGACGAAAAAAGACTCACCCAAGTATTGCGCACTTTCGCACGACGGAAATAGTCGTGCATCGCATTCTGCAGAATACGCTGAAACAGCAGCGGAAGTTCGGCGGCCGGACGGTCGCCGTATTTTTCGGCGAGCTTGATCATCGCGTCCTGCACGATATCCAGCGAGGCGTCGTCGTCCCGCACGGCGTAGACCGTCTGCTTGAATGCGCGCCTTTCGACGCCCGCCAGAAAATCGGCGAGTTCCTTGTCTGATGCCATCCGTTGGGGGTCGGCGCAGCGAGCGTGCGCGTAATCGGTCGAAAAATGTCGTAAAACTCGCGGATGCTAACAAACTTTTGCGCCGCTGGGGCGAAACGTGATTCACCTTGCATCTCTATAACAGGCTTTCGGTCATTTTCGAGATTCGGCGGAAGGCGCCAAGGCAATATTTGCTTGACCGCGCGGGCGTCTGCAGATATCGTCGCTGGTTCGCAACATAAGTGACTTGTCTCAATTGAGGTGTGGCCCAAGAAGCTCACCTGTCAACTGGACGCGCCGCTTGAACCCGAGCCACAAGCCCGGCAGAGAGCACCCGATCAAATTTTTGCCGAAATTTCGAAAGGTGAATTAATGAATATGCCCAGCGCGGAATTCTCCACGTCGGATACGACTCCCCATCCCGAAGCTGACTCTATCGGCGCCACCGTGCTCATGAAGGCACTGGCCGACGAAGACGTCGAGTTTGTGTGGGGCTATCCCGGCGGCTCGGTACTCTACATTTACGACGAGCTGTACAAGCAGGACAAGTTCCAGCATATCCTCGTGCGCCACGAGCAGGCCGCTGTCCACGCCGCCGACGCTTACTCGCGTTCCACCGGCAAGGTCGGTGTGTGCCTCGTGACCTCCGGCCCCGGCGTCACCAACGCGGTGACCGGCATCGCCACCGCCTACATGGATTCGATCCCGATGGTGGTGATCAGCGGCCAGGTGCCGACTGCCGCGATCGGCCAGGATGCGTTCCAGGAGTGCGACACGGTCGGCATCACGCGTCCTTGCGTGAAGCACAACTTCCTCGTGAAGGACGTGCGCGACCTCGCCGCCACCGTCAAGAAAGCCTTCTATATCGCACGTACCGGCCGTCCCGGCCCGGTGCTGATCGACATTCCGAAAGACGTGTCGAAAGCGCCTTGCCAGTACGAACCGCTCAAGACTGTTTCGCTGCGCTCGTACAACCCGGTCACGAAGGGCCACTCGGGCCAGATCCGCAAGGCCGTGGCTTTGCTGTTGTCGGCCAAGCGTCCGTACATCTATACCGGCGGCGGCATCATTCTCGCGGACGCCTCGCGTGAACTGAACCAGTTCGCCGATCTGCTCGGCTATCCCGTCACCAACACGTTGATGGGTCTGGGCGGCTATCGCGCGAGCGACAAGAAATTCCTCGGCATGCTCGGCATGCACGGCACGTACGAAGCCAACATGGCGATGCAGCACTGCGACGTGCTGATTGCGATCGGCGCGCGTTTCGACGACCGTGTGATCGGCGACCCGGCGCACTTCTCGTCGCGTCCGCGCAAGATCATCCATATCGACATCGATCCTTCCTCCATCTCCAAGCGCGTCAAGGTCGACATTCCGATCGTCGGCGACGTGAAGGAAGTGCTGAAGGAGTTGATCGAGCAGCTGCAAACGGCCGAACATGGCCCGGACACCGCGGCGCTCGCCGACTGGTGGAAGGACATCGAAGCCTGGCGCGCGAAAGACTGCCTCAAGTTCGACCGCAAGAGCGAGATCATCAAGCCGCAGTACGTGGTGGAAAAGGCGTGGGAACTGACCGACGGCAATGCCTTCGTGTGTTCCGACGTCGGCCAGCACCAGATGTGGGCGGCGCAGTTCTATCGCTTCAACAAGCCGCGCCGCTGGATCAACTCCGGTGGTCTCGGCACGATGGGCTTCGGCCTGCCGGCGGCGATGGGCGTGAAGATGGCGCACCCGGACGACGACGTGCTCTGTATCACGGGCGAAGGCTCGATCCAGATGTGTATCCAGGAGCTCTCCACCTGCAAGCAGTACGAGACTCCGGTGAAGATCATTTCGCTGAACAACCGCTATCTGGGCATGGTGCGCCAGTGGCAGCAGATCGAATACAGCAAGCGCTATTCGCATTCGTACATGGATGCGCTGCCGGATTTCGTGAAGCTCGCCGAAGCATACGGCCACGTCGGCATGCGTATCGAACGCACGGCCGATGTCGAGCCGGCGCTCAAGGAAGCGCTGCGTCTGAAAGATCGCACGGTGTTTCTCGATTTCCAGACCGATCCGACCGAAAACGTCTGGCCGATGGTTCAGGCCGGCAAGGGCATCACCGAGATGCTCATGGGTTCGGAAGATCTATAACGACGGAACTTGCGTCGGCTTCGTCATGCGCGCCTTCATGAAAGGCGAGGGCGGACGAAGCGGCGCGACTCCGCTCGCAGACATCGACAAAACATCTGGAAGAAGCGAATCATGAGACACATCATTTCCGTCCTGCTGGAAAACGAACCGGGCGCGTTATCACGCGTGGTTGGTCTGTTCTCGGCACGCGGCTACAACATTGAAACCTTGACGGTGGCTCCGACCGAAGACCGTTCGCTGTCGCGCATGACCATCGTCTCCATTGGCTCGGACGACGTGATCGAACAGATCACGAAGCATCTGAACCGCCTGATCGAGGTGGTGAAAGTGGTCGACCTTACCGAGGGCGCCCACATCGAGCGCGAGCTGATGTTGATCAAGGTGAGGGCGGTCGGCAAGGAACGTGAGGAGATGAAGCGGATGTCGGATATTTTCCGCGGCCGCATCATCGACGTCACCGAAAAGACCTACACGATCGAACTGACGGGCGCGAGCGACAAGCTCGACGCCTTTATCGAAGGGCTCGACGCCACGGCGATTCTCGAAACGGTCCGCACGGGCAGCTCGGGGATCGGTCGCGGCGAGCGCATTCTGAAGGTGTGACGCGCGAGCGTTCTACCGTCTCGATCCAGGCCGGGCCGTGCCTGCACCAACCCGGCCACGCAACACACTATTTGCAGCATTTGAATTTCACTGAATCATCGAATTTAGCCAAGGAACCGACATGAAAGTTTTCTACGACAAGGACGCTGACCTCTCCCTCATCAAGGGCAAGCAAGTCACCATCATCGGCTATGGCTCGCAAGGCCATGCGCACGCGCTGAACCTGAAGGAAAGCGGCGTGAACATCACGGTCGGTCTGCGCAAGGGCGGCGCATCGTGGAGCAAGGCTGAGAACGCCGGCCTGCAAGTCAAGGAAGTGGCGGAAGCCGTCAAGGGCGCGGACGTCGTCATGATGCTGCTGCCGGACGAGCAGATCGCCGAAGTTTATGCCAAGGAAGTGCACGCCAACGCCAAGCAAGGCGCGGCGCTGGCATTCGCGCACGGCTTCAACGTTCACTACGGTCAAGTGATTCCGCGTGCCGACCTCGACGTGATCATGATCGCGCCGAAGGCACCGGGCCACACGGTTCGCGGCACCTACACGCAAGGTGGCGGCGTGCCGCACCTGATCGCCGTCGCGCAGGACAAGTCGGGCGCAGCACGTGACATCGCACTGTCGTACGCGGCAGCGAACGGCGGCGGCCGTGCCGGCATCATCGAAACGAACTTCCGGGAAGAAACGGAAACCGACCTGTTCGGCGAACAAGCCGTGCTGTGCGGCGGTACGGTCGACCTGATCAAGGCCGGCTTCGAAACGCTGGTGGAAGCGGGCTACGCGCCGGAAATGGCGTACTTCGAATGCCTGCACGAACTGAAGCTGATCGTCGACCTGATCTACGAAGGCGGCATCGCGAACATGAACTACTCGATCTCGAACAACGCCGAATACGGCGAGTATGTGACGGGTCCGCGTATCGTGACGGCTGAGACGAAGAAGGCGATGAAGGCCGTGCTGACCGACATTCAGACGGGCGAGTACGCGAAGAGCTTCATCATCGAAAACAAGGCTGGCGCACCGACGCTGCAATCGCGCCGCCGTTTGACGTCCGAGCACCAGATCGAACAGGTCGGTGCGAAGCTGCGCGCGATGATGCCGTGGATCGCGAAGAACAAGCTGGTCGACCAGTCGAAGAACTAAGCTGGATCTAGCTGTTGTCCGGCGCGGCGCCGTGCCGCAATAGCCGGACAGATCAAAAAGCCGTCCAAGGGTGCTGAACCCTGGGCGGCTTTTGCTATCCTACGGTTTTACAAAAACACAGAAGCCATTCATGAATTACCCTCATCCGATCATCGCGCGAGAAGGCTGGCCGTTCATCGCCATCGCGGCCGTCGTTGCACTCCTGGTTCACTTCATCGCGGGGTTCGGCTTTTCATGGCTGTTCTGGCTCCTCCTGATCTTCGTCGTGCAGTTCTTCCGCGATCCGGCGCGCCCGATCCCCACGCAGGCGAATGCCGTGCTGTGCCCGGCCGACGGCCGTATCGTCGCGGTCGAGACCGCGCATGATCCGTATGCCAACCGTGAAGCGCTGAAGATCAGCGTGTTCATGAACGTCTTCAACGTCCACTCGCAACGTTCGCCGGTGGATGGCGCGATTTCCAAGGTCGAATATTTCCCGGGCGCGTATCTGAATGCCGCGGTGGACAAGGCTTCCACCGAAAACGAGCGCAATGCGGTGGTGATCGAAATGGCCGGCGGACAGACGGTGACCTCGGTGCAGATCGCCGGTTTGATCGCGCGGCGCATTCTTTGCTACGTACGGGCAGGTGAGCCGCTCACCCGTGGTCAACGGTACGGATTTATCCGCTTCGGTTCGCGCGTCGACGTGTATCTGCCGGTGGGCAGCCGTCCGCGTGTGTCGATCGGCGAGAAGGTTTCGGCGTCGTCCACGATCCTCGCTGAACTATAAAGCGGCACCAAGGAGGTTTTCCGAATGGCCGCATTCAAACCGCGTCGACCCCGTAACAGCGGACCGCTTCCGCGTCCGTTCCGCCGTAACAAGCCGATGGTGACGGAGGCGGCGGTCGACAGCCGGCGCGCCCAGCGTCAGCAGTTCCTGAGAAAGCGCGGCATTTATCTGCTGCCGAACGCCTTTACCACCGCGGCCCTGTTCTGCGGCTTCTTTGCCGTGGTGCAGGCCATGAATGTGCGCTTCGAGGTCGCGGCCATCGCGATCTTCGTGGCCATGGTGCTGGACGGCATGGATGGCCGCGTCGCCCGCATGACGCATACGCAAAGCGCGTTCGGCGAGCAGTTCGACAGCCTGTCGGACATGGTGTCGTTCGGTGTGGCGCCGGCGCTCGTGATGTACGAGTGGATTCTGAAGGACCTCGGCCGCTGGGGCTGGCTCGCGGCGTTCGTCTACTGTTCGGGCGCCGCGTTACGTCTCGCGCGGTTCAACACGAACATCGGCGTGGTCGACAAGCGTTTCTTCCAGGGCATGCCGAGCCCGGCCGCGGCGGCACTGATCGCCGGTTTCGTGTGGCTCGCCACCGACAACCGCGTGCCGCTCAAGCTGGTCTGGCTGCCGTGGGTTGCCTTCGTGCTGACCATCTACGCCGGCGTGACGATGGTGTCGAACGCGCCGTTCTATAGCGGCAAGGCGCTCGACGTGCGGCATCGCGTGCCCTTCGGCGTGATTCTGCTGGTAGTGGTCGCGTTCGTGCTGGTGTCCTCCGACCCGCCGCTGATGCTGTTCGGCCTGTTCGTGCTGTACGGCCTGTCCGGTTACGTGTTCTGGGGTTATCAGGCGATGCGGGGCAGGGCGAATCCGGCTCGCTCGGTGACAGGCGACAGGTAACGGTTCGCTCGCGTGCGCTGATGTGCATGACACTGGAAAACGGCGGCCTTCGGGTCGCCGTTTTTCGTTTGGCGAGCCCGTTTGGCGGTGCCCCGCAACGCTCCGTAGGCAGGTCCGGCGCTAATTGCACGCCGGCGGGAATGTCGCTATAGTCGTTGGATCAATGCGTTCACGTTCCTTGTCGAACCGCGCAACGAGCCTCGACAGGCGGCGCGCCGCTGAGCGTGCCCATGCTGGAGCGTCCGCCGCGCTGATGGCCACGCTTCGGGTCACGCTGATCGTTCTACCCTCCGTCCGCCTTCTCCGTGATCGAGTGTCGCCAGCGGTGGCGCAGACAGCCGAATTCCAATATCCCATCCCTACAATTGAACGACTCCGCAGGAGACTCGACATGTCCGACAAACTGATCATATTCGACACCACGTTGCGAGACGGCGAGCAATCGCCCGGCGCGTCAATGACGAAAGAAGAGAAAATCCGTATCGCCAAGCAACTCGAGCGGATGAAAGTGGACGTGATCGAAGCGGGCTTCGCGGCAAGCTCGAACGGCGACTTCGATTCGATCCATACGATCGCGGGCCTGATCAAGGACAGCACGGTCTGCTCGCTCGCCCGCGCCAACGACAAAGACATTCAGCGCGCGGCCGACGCGCTCAAACCCGCCGATCACTTCCGCATCCACACGTTCATCGCAACTTCGCCGTTGCACATGGAAAAGAAGCTGCGCATGACGCCGGACCAGGTGTTCGAGCAGGCCAAGCTGGCCGTGCGTTTCGCCCGCAAATTCACCGACGACGTCGAGTTCTCGCCGGAAGACGGCAGCCGCTCGGATATGGACTTTCTGTGCCGCGTGCTGGAAGCGGTGATCGCCGAAGGGGCGACTACGATCAACATCGCGGATACGGTCGGTTATGGCGTGCCGGAGTTGTACGGCCAGCTCGTTAAAACGCTGCGCGAGCGCATTCCGAACTCGCATAAAGCGGTGTTCTCGGTGCATTGCCATAACGACCTCGGCATGGCGGTGGCGAATTCGCTGGCCGGCGTGCAGATCGGCGGCGCGCGTCAGGTCGAGTGCACGATCAACGGCCTCGGCGAGCGTGCGGGTAACACGTCGCTCGAAGAAATCGTGATGGCGGTGAAGACCCGCAAGGATTACTTCGGCCTCGATATCGGTCTCGATACCACGCAGATCGTGCCGGCTTCGAAGCTGGTGTCGCAGATCACCGGTTTCGTCGTGCAGCCGAACAAGGCGGTGGTCGGGGCGAACGCGTTTGCGCACGCTTCGGGCATCCATCAGGACGGCGTACTGAAGGCGCGCGACACCTACGAAATCATGCGCGCCGAAGACGTGGGCTGGAGCGCGAACAAGATCGTGCTCGGCAAGCTGTCGGGCCGTAACGCGTTCAAGCAGCGTCTGCAGGAACTGGGTATCGCGCTGGATAGCGAAGGCGAGTTGAACACGGCGTTTGCGCGCTTCAAGGAACTGGCCGACCGCAAGTCGGAAATCTTCGACGAAGACATCATCGCGATTGTCACGGAGGAATCCGCCGAGGCGCAGGAGAGGGAGCACTACAAATTCCTGTCGCTGTCGCAACATTCGGAAACCGGCGAGCAACCGCACGCGAAAATCGTGTTCTCGGTGGAAGGCAAGGAAGTGACCGGCGAAGCGCGCGGCAACGGCCCGGTCGACGCCACGCTGAACGCGATCGAAACGGAAGTGGGCAGCGGCTCGGAACTGCTGCTTTACTCGGTGAATGCGATCACCACCGGCACGCAGGCGCAAGGCGAAGTGACCGTGCGTCTGTCGAAGAGCGGGCGCATCGTCAACGGCGTGGGCACTGATCCGGATATCGTCGCGGCTTCGGCGAAGGCGTATATCTCGGCGCTCAACAAGCTGTACTCGAACGCGGACAAATTGAATCCGCAACGTTCGGAGTGAGCGGTGTGGTAGCAGCGCGCTGACGGCGCGACTGCGTGGCCATCGTTCTCGTCTGAGTCGGGAGAGCCCCGTGCCTTGATTGGCACGGGGCTTTTTCATTGCGAGCGGCGTTACTCCGTCGCCGTGCGTCGCATCGACCAGCCGCGTGACGCGCGCGCCTGTGCCTGCACCTGATGCCGCACTTCGACAGCGATGCCGCGGCGTGGCGCGTCGGCCACGAATGTGTCGAGCAGTTCGCGCACGTCGTGGTCGACGAAATCGGCGCGCGTCGCATCGACGATCAAGGTGGCGCCGTCAGGAACCTGCTGCAGGTAGTGCTTGAGCGCCACCTTGCCGAGAAACGACACGTCCTTGCGAAACGACAGCAGATAGTGATCGCCGTGTTGCGCGAGCACGATCGGGCTGCGCAGATTCGCATACAACGCGAGCAGCACGCTGCACAGAATGCCGAGCACGATGCCGATCAGCAGGTCGGTCGCGAGCACGCCGACCAGCGTGACGATAAACGGCGCGAACGGCGCAAAGCCCTGTTTCGCGACGGCGACGAATAGCGACGGCTTGGCGAGCTTCAACCCCGTGAAGATCAGGATCGCCGCGAGACAGGCCAGCGGAATCAGGTTGATGACGCTAGTGAGTGCAAACACGCTGACGAGCAACAGCACGCCGTGAATGATCGCCGAGAGCCGGCTTTGCGCGCCCGCATGCACATTGGCCGAACTGCGCACGATCACCGACGTGATCGGCAAGCCGCCGATCGCGCCGGCAATCAGGTTGCCCACGCCTTGCGCCTTCAACTCGCGATCCGGCGGCGCGGCGCGTCGTTCGGGATCGATCTGCTCGACGGCTTCGAGGCTCAGCAGCGTTTCCAGGCTCGCGACGATCGCCAGCGTGATGGCGACGCGCCAGACATCGGGATTGACGAGCTGAGCGAAGTGCGGCCCGAAGTCGGCCCATTCCAATGCGAGTTGCAAGGCCGCGAACGATTCCAGCGGCGGCAGGGCGACCCGATGTTCGGCGGGCGGGGCGAGCGACGGCGCCAGCACGCTGAGCAGCAACGTCGCGCCGATCCCCAGCAGAACGACGGCGAGCGGCGCCGGTACGCGGCGCACCAGTGCGAAGCGCCGAAATGCGCGCGTCTCCCAGCCGATCAGAATCGCCAGCGACAGCAGGGTGATCACGCAGGCTGCAAGCGAAATCGAGCCGAACGGCGTGGCAACCGCTCCGGCCGCCAGCGCGGCAGCTTGCGTACCCGACGCCGCATGCACGCCGGACAGCCCGAGCGCGAGCGGAAACTGCTTGACGATCAGCAGCACGCCGATGGCCGCCAGCATGCCCTTGATCACCGGCGACGGCACATAGGCCGCAAAACGGCCGGCTTTGAGCATGCCGAAACCGAACTGGATCGCGCCGGACAGCAGTACGGCCAGCAGGAACGCGGAGAAGCTGCCGAGCTGCGCGATCCCGTCGACGACGATCACGACGAGGCCTGCTGCCGGCCCGCTCACGCTCAAGCGCGAGCCGCTCAGCACGGCCACCACCAGCCCGCCGACGATGCCCGAGACAAGCCCGGCAAATGGTTCGACGCCCGATGCGTTAGCGATGCCCAGACAAAGCGGCAGGGCCACTAGAAAAACGACCGTGCCCGCAAGCAGGTCGCGCTGAAACGTGGAGAAGAAAGCTCGAAGGTTCATGGTGTCGGTGCAGTGAGGAGTGGAGCCTGGTATGCGGCGAAAGCTGAACCGGATCGGATTCGCATGAAGTGCCGCGTGGGTGTCGCGTCAAGCGGCGGCGCTGTGGGCGGCGGTCGTGCAGGTCATCGCGTCGTCGGCTTCGTAGCCGGACGTGAGGACCTTGATGCGCCCGTCTTCGAGCGCGAAGATCCAGCCGTGTACGAGCGGCGCCATATCGGCCTCCCGCACGATGGGGTGCGCGCGCAACCCACGCACCTGTTCGAGCACGTTCAGCTCGGCGAGGCGGTTGACACGCTCACGTTCGCTATCGTGGTCCTGCAGTTCTTCGTGATGCGCCTTGGCGAGCGTGCAAAGCGGCGCGATCCGCCGATTCACATGCGGCAGGCTCGGCTCGGGCGGCAGCAGCGCGGCGCGCACGCCGCCGCATCCGTAATGGCCGCAGACGATCACGTGGCCGACCTTCAGCACCTTCACCGCATATTCGAGGACGCTCGCCGAATTGTCGTCGTCGGGCTGAAAGAGGTTGGCGATGTTGCGGTGGACAAACAGGTCGCCCGGTTCGCAATGCGTGATGGTCTCGGCGGGCACACGGCTGTCCGAGCAGCCGATCCACAGGACGTGGGGATTCTGGCCGCGCACCAGATCGCGGAAAAACTCGGGGTTGCGCACGGCGGTTTCATGCGCCCAGGCGACGTTGGCGACCAGCAGGCGTTTGGGACGATTCATGGATAGCGGCTCCGTAGTGGGGCGCATTCATTCGGCGCCGAATTCACGGCTGCGCTCGTGCGGCCTCATGAGAGGCCAGCACCGAATCAATGCTTACGAAAGCCTTTCTATCAAAAAATAAATCTGCTGTGCGCGAAATAAAATTCGCCGCCATGCGTAATAAATAAAAAAAAGCCGCCCGGGAAGGCGGCTTCGTAGATGCATGCGAATCGGATCAGGCGGCGCTCAGAACAGGCTGCGGCGATCCGGATCGTGCAACGGATCGGGCGTTTTCTGCGTCAGGCGCACGATGCCCTGCTCGTCGAAATAAAAGCTGTACATCATGTACCAGACGTTGTCTTCCAGATAACGGTAGGTCCAGACTTCGCGCTTCATCAACGGGAAGTACGACGTTTCGACCGGGCGGCCAAAATTCACCAGCACGTCGCTCTTGGTCCATTTGCCGATTTCGGCGCGGTAGAACTCGTTGGGCTGCAGCACCTGGCGCACATTGACGATCTTGCCGGATGCGTCGATGTCGGCCGCGGTGGTGGTTTCGCCCATCGGCTGGGTCGGCCACATCAGCCGCTTGCCGCCATTCGGCAGGTCATAGCTTTCGCGCGGCGGGCCGAGGCGCGCGACGATGGTCGATTCGTCCGCGCCTTGGGTGTATTGCTGCCACGGCTGTACGCAGCCGGCAAGCGCCAGCGCGCTCAGGCAGACGAGCGCCGCGCGGCGCAAGCGCCCCGCGGCCGGCGCTCCGATCGAGGCCGCCGTGGTGTGATGGCGGTTTAACATGTATTCCTCCGATGGCGTTTGAGTAGCGGTTTTTATCATCGAGACGCATTATTTTGACACGCGCTGTGGCAAAAGATTTGCGCTTCATGAAGAGCCGGCCGGGCAATACGATAACGCTTGCGCCGGCTTGCTTATTCCGTCCTGAACGCCCTATGATCCGCGCTTTCACCAATCACGCGGGGCGATGACGATGGCGAAGTGGCAACGGACGGCGGCGGCGGTGCTGGCGGCGATGTCGATGGCCGCGGTCGCGTATGCGGCGAGCGAGCGGGCGGCTAATCCCGCGGCCAGCCTTGGAGCAAAGCCGGCGAGCAAACCCACCGGCGCGCCGATCCAGCTGGCGCTGATCGAAGGCATGTCCGGCCCGTTCGCCAACGCGGGCGCGGCGGTGGAGCGCAACCTGCGCTTCGGCGTCGAGCAGGTGAATGCGCACGGCGGCGTGAAGCTCGCCGACGGCGCGCATCCGTTCGAGCTGGTCGTGCTCGACAGCAAGGGCGGCACCGAAGAGGCGCTCACGCAATTGCGCGCGGCCGCCGACCGTCATATCGGCTACATCATGCAGGGCAACAGCTCGGCGGTCGCCGCCGCGCTGATCGGCGCGATCGACAAGCAGAACAGCCGCGAACCGGGCAACCGCGAACTGTTCCTCAACTATTCCGCCGACGACCCGTCGCTGACCAACGCCAACTGCAGCTTCTGGCATTTCCGCTTCGACGCGCACGCGGGCATGCGCATGGACGCGCTGGCCGACGTGATCCAGCGCGACAAGGCGGTGAAGAAGGTCTATCTGCTGAACCAGGATTACAGCTTCGGACACGACGTCAGCAGCCTCGCGCGTTCGACGCTGACGACGAAGCGTCCGGACATCGCGGTGGTCGGCGACGAATTTCATCCGATCGGCCGCGTGAAGGACTTCGCGCCGTACATTGCGAAGATCCGCGCGAGCGGGGCGGACGCCGTGATCACCGGCAATTGGGGCAACGACCTGACGCTGCTCGTCAAGGCCGCGCGCGAGCAGGGGCTGGACACGAAGTTCTACACGTTCTACGGCAACAGCCTCGGCGCGCCCGCCGCTTTGGGCGACGCCGGCGTCGGCCACGTGATCGCGGTGGCAGACTGGCATCCGAACGCCGGCGGCGCGGCGTCCGACGCCTGGTACGGGGCCTTCCGGGCGCGCTTTCCGGCCGCGCAGGACGACTACCCGGTGCTGCGCATGCCGCTGATGATCGAAACTCTGGCTGCGGCAATGACGCGCGCCGGCAGCGCCGATCCGATGGCGGTGGCGAAAGCCCTCGAGGGAATCAAGTTCGACAACGGCTTCCACGCCTCGTGGATGCGCGCCGACGATCATCAACTGATCCAGCCCCTTTACGTGATGGAGATGGACAAAGCCGGTACGCCGGGCGTGCATTTCGATAACGAAGGCTCCGGCTACGGTTTTCGCACGGTGCTGGCGCTGCCGCCCGAGCGCACCGTCCTGCCGACCGTCTGCAGGATGAAGCGGCCGTGATCGAGGCGAGGCGCGCCATCGCCCGGCACAGCGGGGTTCGCGGCCGGATTGGGCTGTGCTACAATACGCGTCCCGTTGTGAGGCAAGCCTTTATCCAAGGCCTGTCAGCAATATTTAAAGCACACGGGTAACCCACGGCACGGCCTTTCTTCCGTGACCGCCTGTCTAGTTCTTAAGGAAATCGACATGTCCGCAGTTGAAACAAGCAAGAAGTCCGAAGTCGTTGCGCAATTCGCACGCGCCGCTAACGACACCGGCTCCCCCGAAGTTCAGGTCGCGCTGCTCACGACCCGCATCAACGAACTGACCGTTCACTTCAAGGCACACACGAAAGATCACCACAGCCGCCGCGGTCTGCTGCGCATGGTGAGCCGCCGTCGTAAGCTGCTCGATTACCTGAAGGGTAAGGACGCGGATCGTTACCGCGCACTGATCGAGAAGCTGGGTCTGCGTAAGTAATCGGCCAGTCGTTCAGCAAGATGCCTGTGTCAGTTCCACTGATACAGGCATTTTGTTTTTGCACGGTGCGCTTCATGTGATGCGCGCCGGCTGTTCTCCGCAGTGGCGTGCCGGTTCATGCGGCGGGAGCAGGCAGCAGTAATCAAGCAGTAGAGCAAGCAGTAAAGAAGAGATTCATGGCCGGGCTTCAGGGGCGGAGCTTTGTGTCATTCCAGCGGTTCGCGCGCGTACTCGACGTAGGGCGTGGTTCTCTGGAATGGCATAACACTACTCTTCCCATGCGGCGCCGGTCCTGGCGTTGCCGCGCCGCTTCTGGTCCGCGCGGCATTACGAAGAGGAAAAGCAATGACTATGTTCAATAAGATCGTCAAAGAATTTCAGTGGGGACAACATAAGGTTCGCCTCGAGACCGGCGAAATCGCTCGCCAGGCGAGCGGTGCCGTAATCGTCGACGTCGAAGATACCGTGGTGCTGGCCACCGTGGTCGGCGCCAAGACGGCCAAGCCGGGTCAAGACTTTTTCCCGCTGACCGTCGACTACCTCGAAAAGACTTACGCCGCTGGCAAGATCCCGGGTGGCTTCTTCCGCCGCGAAGGCCGTCCGTCGGAAGGCGAAACGCTGATCTCGCGCCTGATCGATCGTCCGCTGCGCCCGCTGTTCCCGGAAGGCTTCTACAACGAAGTCCAGGTCGTGATCCACGTCCTGTCGCTGAACCCCGAAATCCCCGCTGACATCCCCGCGCTGATCGGCGCGTCGGCGGCGCTCGCCGTGTCGGGTCTGCCGTTCAACGGCCCGGTCGGCGCAGCACGCGTGGCCTACATCAACAACGAATACGTGTTGAACCCGACGCGTCCGCAAATGAAGGAATCGGCGCTCGACCTGATCGTCGCCGGTACGGAACGCGCGGTGCTGATGGTGGAATCGGAAGCGCAGCAACTGAGCGAAGAAGTGATGCTCGGCGGCGTCGTGTTCGGCCACGAACAAATGCAGATTGCGATCGACGCAATCCACGAACTGGTCCGCGAAGGCGGCAAGCCGGAATGGGATTGGCAACCGGCGGCGAAGAACGAGCCGCTGATCGCACGCGTGACGGAACTGGCGCAAGCCGACCTGCTCGCGGCTTACCAACTGCGCGACAAGCAAGCCCGTTCGACCAAGCTGAAGGAAGTCTACGCAGCCACGTCGGCGAAGCTGGAAGAAGACGCCGCAGCAGGCGGCACGGTGGCGGCCGACAAGGCAACCGTCGGCAACGTGCTGTTCGACATCGAAGCGAAGATCGTCCGTACGCAGATCCTGAACGGCGAACCGCGTATCGACGGCCGCGACACGCGCACCGTGCGTCCGATCGAAATCCGTACTGGCGTTCTGCCGCGCACCCACGGTTCGGCACTGTTCACGCGCGGCGAAACGCAAGCGCTGGTGGTGGCCACGCTGGGCACGAAGGGCGACGAGCAGAACATCGACGCGCTCGAAGGCGAGTACCGCGAACGCTTCATGCTCCACTACAACATGCCTCCGTTCGCGACCGGCGAAACGGGCCGCGTCGGTTCGCCGAAGCGCCGTGAAATCGGTCACGGCCGTCTCGCCAAGCGCGCGCTGGCTGCCTGCCTGCCGAGCGCCGACGAATTCGGCTACTCGATTCGCGTCGTGTCGGAAATCACGGAATCGAACGGTTCCTCGTCGATGGCTTCGGTGTGCGGCGGCTGCCTCGCGCTGATGGACGCCGGCGTGCCGATGAAGGCGCACGTCGCCGGCATCGCCATGGGCCTGATCCTGGAAGGCAATAAGTTCGCCGTGCTGACCGACATCCTCGGCGACGAAGATCACCTCGGCGACATGGACTTCAAGGTGGCGGGCACGGAACAAGGCGTGACCGCGCTGCAGATGGACATCAAGATCCAGGGCATTACCAAGGAAATCATGCAGGTGGCCCTCGCGCAAGCGAAGGAAGGCCGTATGCACATCCTCGGCAAGATGACCTTGGCGGTGTCGGGCGCGAACACGGTGCTGTCGGACTACGCACCGCGCATGATCACCATCAAGATCAATCCGGAAAAGATTCGCGACGTGATCGGCAAGGGTGGTTCGGTGATCCGCGCGCTGACCGAAGAAACCGGCACGACGATCGATATTTCGGACGACGGCGTCGTCACCATCGCCAGCACGAGCAGCGAAGGGATGGCCGAAGCGAAGAAGCGTATCGAGAACATCACGCTGGAAGTCGAAGTGGGCCAGGTGTACGAAGGCACCGTGCTCAAGCTGCTCGATTTCGGCGCGATCGTGAACATCCTGCCGGGCAAGGATGGTCTGCTGCACATCTCCGAAATCGCCAACGAGCGTATCAAGGACATCAACGACTACCTGAAGGATGGCCAGCAAGTGAAGGTCAAGGTCATCCAGACGGACGAAAAGGGCCGCGTGCGTTTGTCGGCCAAGGCGTTGCTGAATGAAGGCGCGAATGGCGCAAGCGGCGCGCCGCAAGGCGAACCGACGCCGCAGTAATGCGGTAGCGGCACAACGGCCGGCAGCGTGAATGCGCGCCGGCCGTTTTTTATGAAGGGTGCAGGGTGGATTGCGTTGCAGGTGGACAGAAACGGGTACTCTATTTGTTCATTCCGGCATGCAACGCAATCCAATCTTGGAGTTGACGCAGATGAAAGCGATCGAAATCACCGAATTCGGAGCGCCGGACGTCCTGAAGCTGGCTGAGCGGCCCACGCCGCAGCCGAAAGCAGGCGAGGTGCTGATCAAGGTGGCCGCATCCGGCATCAACCGTCCGGACGTGTTCCAGCGCAAGGGCGGCTATGCGCCGCCGCCGGGCGCGTCGGATCTGCCGGGGCTGGAAGTGGCGGGTGAAATCGTCGAAGGGTCGATCGACGAGAAGAACAACCCGTTCGGTCTGAAGGTAGGCGATCGCGTGTGCGCGTTGCTGGCCGGCGGCGGCTACGCGGAATACGCGGTCGCGCCGCTGCTGCAGTGCCTGCCGGTGCCGGCCGGTTTGTCGGATGTCGAAGCGGCTTCGCTGCCGGAAACGTTCTTCACGGTGTGGAGCAATGTGTTCGACCGTGCGCAACTCGGCAAGGGCGAAGGCGCGCCGAACGAAACGCTGCTGGTGCAGGGCGGTTCCAGCGGCATCGGCGTGACGGCGATCCAGATTGCGCATGCGCTCGGCTTTCGCGTGTTCGCGACCGCTGGCTCGGACGAGAAGTGCCGCGCCTGTGAAGCGTTGGGCGCGGAGCGGGCGATCAACTACAAGACTGAAGATTTCGTCGAAGTGATCAAGTCGCTGACCAACGATCGCGGCGTAGACGTGGTGCTCGACATGGTGGCGGGCAGTTATGTGTCGCGCGAACTGACGGCGTTGGCAGACGGCGGCCGCATCGTGCTGATCGCGTTGCTGGGTGGCGCGAAAGCGGAGCTCAATCTGAACGAGGTGCTGCGCCGCCGTTTGACGCTGACCGGTTCGACGCTGCGTCCGAGGCCGGTCGAATTCAAGGCGAAGATTGCCGCGCAGTTGAAAGAGCATGTCTGGCCGCATCTCGAAGACGGCCGCATCAAGCCGGTGGTGCATCGCGTGTTCCCGGCCGCGCAGGCTGCCGACGCGCACGCGCTGATGGAGAGCAGCACGCATGTCGGCAAGATCGTACTGTCTTGGGGTCAGGACGCGTGACACGGTCGGTTTGACCCGATCCACCCCACGCAGTAAAATTGCGCGTTTTGCGCACGCCGCATGAAACCGAAAGGCGGACTGTAAGCGCAAACAAAGTCCGCCGCCAAGACAAGACGAGACGATGTCGAAACAACGAGCCAAACTGGTAGTCGGTAACTGGAAGATGCACGGGCGCCTCGCCGAGAATGCCACGCTGTTGCAAGCCGTGGCGCAAGGCGCGGGCGAATTGCCGGCCGACGTGCGCGTCGGCGTCTGCGTGCCGAGTCCGTACCTCGCGCAGTCTCAATCGTTGCTGGAAGGCAGCCGGGTCGTGTGGGGCGTGCAGGACGTGTCAGCGTTCACGCATGGCGCCTATACCGGCGAAGTGGCCGCGCCGATGGTGGTGGATTTCGGCGCCACGCTCGCGATCGTCGGACACTCGGAGCGCCGTGCCTATCATCGCGAAAGTGCTGAACTGGTCGCGGTGAAAACGCAGCGCGCGCTGGAAGCAGGCCTGACGCCGATCGTCTGTGTCGGCGAAACGCTTGAAGAGCGCGAAGCCGGTTCGACCGAGCAGGTGGTCGGCACGCAACTGGACGAAGTGCTGGCCAAGTTGTCGGTGCAAGAGGCGGCGCGGCTTGTCGTCGCGTATGAGCCGGTTTGGGCGATCGGCACCGGCAAGAGCGCAAGCTCGGAGCAGGCGCAGGCAGTCCATGCGTTTCTGCGTGCGCGTCTGGCGGCAAAGGGTGCGGCGGTGGCGGATGTGCCGCTGTTGTACGGCGGCAGTGTGAAGCCGGAAAACGCGGAAGAATTGTTCCGCCAGCCGGATATCGACGGTGGCCTGATCGGCGGCGCGTCGTTGAAAGACCAGGATTTCCTGGCGATCTGCAAGGCGGCGGCCGCAACGAGCGTCGCCGGTTAAGCAGGGCGCCTTGGCGAGGATGACCCCATCCCGTGCAGCACGCAGTGTGTGGCGCGGTTAAATAAAGACTCAGGTGAGTGTGATGCTGTATTTGAAAACATTGATTATCGTCGTTCAGCTGTTGTCGGCACTCGGGGTTATCGGCCTCGTCTTGCTGCAGCACGGCAAAGGCGCCGATATGGGCGCGGCTTTTGGTAGCGGCGCGTCGGGAAGCCTGTTCGGCGCGACCGGTTCGGCAAACTTTTTGTCGCGTACAACGGCGGTGCTCGCAGCGGTATTTTTTGTCACCACGCTGACGCTCACTTACCTCGGCGCGTATCGTGCGAAACCTTCCGCAGGCGTGCTGGGCGCGGCTGTGACTGCGCCGGTCGCGGCTTCGGCTGCCTCGGCACCGGCAGGTGGCTCGGCTGTTTTGCCGGCATCGGCTGCGTCCGTCCCGGCGACCGACGTGCCGAAATAAATTTTCGTTCAAACGTGCTTTTGTGCGTTGAACAATCTGTTTAGACCAGTTACAATCTAAGTCTTGAAGCGATTCGCGGGTTTTATAAGTTGTTTTCCCGGATTGCATGCAGTGCCGACGTGGTGAAATTGGTAGACACGCTATCTTGAGGGGGTAGTGGCGAAAGCTGTGCGAGTTCGAGTCTCGCCGTCGGCACCAAAATGTTATCTAAATGCCAGCCGCTTGCTTCGCTTCGGCTGGCATTTTCACTTCTGACGTGCGGCTTGCGTTGGGCTTGCGGCATGTGCGTTTCGGAAGTGATTTCGCGTCAGGAGTGCTATGCTCCTGACGGCACTCAGAACCAACCGATTGAGGATAGTCTTGAACCTCGCAGCCTATTTCCCCGTCTTGTTGTTCCTCGTTGTGGGCACCGGTTTAGGCGTAGCACTGGTCAGTATCGGCAAGATCCTCGGTCCCAACAAGCCCGATACCGAGAAAAACGCACCGTACGAGTGCGGCTTCGAAGCATTCGAAGATGCGCGTATGAAGTTCGACGTGCGCTATTACCTCGTCGCCATTCTCTTCATCATTTTCGACCTTGAAACCGCGTTCCTGTTCCCGTGGGGCGTTGCTCTGCGCGACATCGGCTGGCCGGGCTTCATGGCAATGATGATTTTCCTGCTCGAATTCCTGCTGGGCTTCGCCTATATCTGGAAGAAGGGCGGCCTCGACTGGGAATGATGGATTAATCGCCGGTTTGCGTGGGTGGCCAAGGCTTGCCGCCCCGTCTGGAGTGGAAAGCAAATGAGTATCGAAGGGGTCTTGAAGGAAGGGTTTGTCACCACCACGGCTGACAAACTGATCAACTGGACGCGCACCGGCTCGCTGTGGCCGATGACGTTCGGTCTTGCGTGCTGCGCAGTCGAGATGATGCATGCGGGCGCTGCCCGTTACGACCTCGACCGATTTGGCGTGGTGTTTCGTCCGAGTCCGCGTCAGTCGGACGTGATGATCGTCGCCGGTACGCTGTGCAACAAGATGGCGCCGGCTCTGCGCAAGGTCTACGACCAGATGGCCGAGCCGCGCTGGGTGATTTCGATGGGCTCGTGCGCGAACGGCGGCGGCTATTACCACTACTCGTATTCAGTGGTGCGCGGCTGTGACCGGATCGTGCCGGTCGACGTCTATGTGCCGGGTTGTCCGCCCACGGCGGAAGCGCTGGTGTACGGCGTGATCCAGTTACAGGCCAAGATTCGCCGCACCAACACAATCGCCCGTCAATAAGGCCAACGCCTCCCCCACAATATGGCAAGCAAACTCGAGACCCTGAAAGCGAACCTCGAGGCGGCCTTTGGCGGCCTCCTGCTGAACATCACCGAAGCAATCGGTGAGTTGACGATCGTCGTGAAAGCCGGCGACTACCTCAACGTGGCAACCCGTTTGCGCGACGATCGCTCGCTCGGTTTCGAGCAATGCGTGGATCTGTGCGGCGTCGACTATCAGACCTACGCCGACGGCGCTTACGACGGTCCGCGTTTCGCGGCCGTTCTGCATTTGTTGTCGGTGCAGAACAACTGGCGTCTGCGTCTGCGCGTGTTCGCACCGGACGACGAAGTGCCGATCCTGCCGTCTGTGGTCGAAATCTGGAATTCGGTCAACTGGTACGAGCGCGAAGCATTCGACCTGTACGGCATCGTCTTCGAAGGCCACCCGGACCTGCGCCGCATCCTGACCGACTACGGTTTCATTGGTCACCCGTTCCGTAAAGATTTCCCTGTCTCCGGCTACGTCGAAATGCGTTACGACCCGGAAGAGAAGCGCGTCGTCTATCAGCCTGTGACGATCGAGCCGCGGGAAATCACGCCGCGCGTGATCCGCGAAGATCGCTATGGCGGTCTGAAACACTAAGAGAACGCCATGGCAGAGATCAAGAACTACACGCTCAACTTCGGCCCTCAGCACCCGGCAGCGCACGGTGTGCTGCGCCTCGTGCTCGAACTCGACGGCGAAGTCATCCAGCGCGCCGATCCGCACATCGGCCTGCTGCATCGTGCGACTGAAAAGCTCGCCGAAACCAAAACATACATCCAGTCGGTGCCGTACATGGACCGTCTCGACTACGTGTCGATGATGGTCAACGAGCACGGCTACGTGATGGCGATCGAAAAGCTGCTCGGCATCGAGGTGCCGGTACGCGCGCAATACATTCGCGTAATGTTCGACGAAGTCACGCGTGTGCTGAACCACCTGATGTGGATCGGCGCGCACGCGCTCGACGTCGGCGCCATGGCGGTGTTTCTGTACGCGTTCCGTGAACGCGAAGATTTGATGGACGTGTACGAAGCGGTGTCCGGCGCACGGATGCACGCGGCTTACTATCGTCCGGGCGGCGTCTATCGCGATCTGCCTGACGCAATGCCGCAATACAAGGCGTCGAAAATTCGCAATGCGAAGGCATTGTCGAGGATGAATGAGAACCGCCAGGGCTCGTTGCTCGACTTCATCGACGATTTCTTCACGCGTTTCCCGAAGTGCGTCGACGAATACGAAACGCTGCTCACCGACAACCGGATCTGGAAGCAACGCCTGGTCGGTATCGGTGTGGTCAGCCCGGAACGTGCGCTGAATCTCGGCATGACCGGTGCGATGCTGCGTGGCTCGGGCATCGAATGGGATCTGCGCAAGAAGCAGCCGTACGAAGTCTACGACAAGCTCGATTTCGACATTCCGGTCGGCGTGAATGGCGATTGCTATGACCGCTATCTGGTGCGTGTCGAAGAAATGCGCCAGTCCACACGGATCGTGAAACAGTGCATTGAGTGGCTGCGCAAGAATCCCGGCCCTGTGATGGTCGACAATCACAAGGTTGCGCCGCCGTCGCGCGTGGGCATGAAGTCGAACATGGAAGAGCTGATTCACCACTTCAAGCTCTTCACGGAAGGCTTCCACGTGCCGGAAGGCGAGGCGTATGCCGCGGTCGAGCATCCGAAGGGCGAGTTCGGCATCTATCTGATTTCCGACGGCGCCAACAAGCCGTATCGCCTGAAGATCCGCGCACCGGGCTACGCACACCTGTCCACGCTCGACGAAATGGCGCGCGGTCACATGATCGCCGACGCCGTGACGATCATCGGCACGCAGGACATCGTGTTCGGCGAAGTGGATCGCTAGGACGTATTCATCAGAGCGCGCCTTCAGATTGCACCGAAGCGCGCGTCAAGCAAAGGAACGCCGGGTCTGTCGCATCATGCAGCGCGCGACAGGTTTTCGTTCGGTAGGAATTGAAAGAGTCGTGTCTGAAAATGATCTCAGCTGAAGGCCTGAAAGAAATCGATCGCGCGATCGCGAAGTATCCCGCCGATCAGAAACAGTCCGCCGTGATGTCGGCGTTGGCTACTGCTCAGGAAGAGCATGGCTGGCTGACGCCCGAACTCATGCAGTTCGTCGCGGACTATCTCGGCATGCCGGCAGTCGCCGTGCAGGAGGTGGCTACCTTCTACACGATGTACGAGACCTCGCCGGTCGGCAAATACAAGATCACGCTCTGCACCAACCTGCCGTGCCAGCTCGGCCCGGACGGCGGCTCGGACAGCGCCGCTGAATATCTGAAGCAGAAGCTCGGCATCGACTTCGGCGAAACCACGCCCGACGGCAAATTCACCCTGAAAGAAGGTGAGTGCATGGGTTCGTGCGGCGACGCGCCGGTGATGCTGGTGAACAACCATCGCATGTGCAGCTTCATGAGCCGCGCGAAGATCGACCAGCTGCTCGAGGAACTTTCGAAATGACGTCTTTACACGATCGTCACATCAAACCGCTGATTCTCGCCGGCCTGAACGGCGACAACTGGCATCTCGAAGATTATGTGGCGCGCGGCGGTTACGCCCAGCTGCGCCGTATTCTGGAAGAGAAGATTCCGCCCGAGCAGGTGATCGCCGACGTCAAGGCGTCGGGTCTGCGTGGCCGTGGCGGTGCGGGCTTCCCGACCGGCCTGAAGTGGAGCTTCATGCCGCGTCAGTTCCCCGGCCAGAAGTACCTCGTCTGCAATTCGGACGAAGGCGAACCGGGCACGTTCAAAGACCGCGACATCCTGCGCTTCAATCCGCATTCGCTGATCGAAGGCATGGCCATCGGCGCGTACGCGATGGGCATCACGGTTGGCTACAACTATATCCACGGCGAAATCTGGGAAGTCTACAAACGCTTTGAACAAGCGTTGGACGAAGCTCGCCGCGCCGGGTTCCTCGGCGAAAATATCATGGGCTCGGGCTTCTCGTTCGAACTGCATGCGCACCACGGTTACGGCGCCTATATCTGCGGCGAAGAAACCGCGCTGCTCGAATCGCTGGAAGGCAAGAAAGGCCAGCCGCGCTTCAAGCCGCCGTTCCCGGCGAGCTTCGGCGTGTATGGCAAGCCGACCACGATCAACAACACCGAGACGTTCGCCGCAGTGCCGTTCCTGCTCGCGATCGGTCCGCAGAATTACCTCGAGATCGGCAAGCCAAATAACGGCGGCACGAAGATTTTCTCCGTCGCAGGCGACGTCGAGCGTCCGGGCAATTATGAAGTTCCGCTCGGCACGCCATTTGCCACGTTGATGGAACTCGCCGGCGGCATGCGCGGCGGCAAGAAGATCAAGGCCGTGATTCCTGGCGGCTCGTCGGCACCGGTGATTCCGGGCGACGTCATGATGCAGACCGACATGGACTACGACTCGATCGCCAAGGCTGGCTCGATGCTCGGTTCGGGCGCGGTCATCGTCATGGACGAGACGCGCTGCATGGTGCGCTCGTTGTTGCGTCTGTCGTATTTCTATTACGAAGAATCGTGTGGTCAATGCACGCCTTGCCGCGAAGGCACGGGCTGGCTGTACCGCGTCGTGCATCGTATCGAGCATGGGTTGGGCCGTCCGGAAGACCTGGATCTGCTGAACTCGGTTGCTGAAAACATCATGGGCCGCACGATTTGCGCGCTCGGCGATGCAGCGGCCATGCCGGTTCGCGGCATGCTCAAGCACTACTGGGACGAATTCGAATACCACGTCGCCCACAAGCATTGCCTCGTCGGCGGTCATGCCGGCGCAGCAGCGGCGTCGGAAACCGTAGCGGCTTGAGTCTGCGGATAAAGAAGCAGATAAGCACGCAGAAGAACATGCCATCCGCGGGGTTCATCGCCTGAAACAGGCGCTGAACAGGCGAACGATTGAGCGGTAACAGGTTAAGGAAGATTGACCATCATGGTTGAACTTGAAATAGACGGCAAGAAAGTCGAGGTGCCCGAAGGCAGCATGGTGATCCAGGCTGCGCATAAGGTCGACACATACATTCCTCACTTCTGCTATCACAAGAAGCTGTCGATTGCGGCCAACTGCCGGATGTGTCTGGTCGATGTCGAAAAGATGCCGAAGGCGGTGCCCGCATGCGCCACGCCGGTATCGGCCGGCATGATCGTGCGCACCAAGTCGGATAAGGCGGTGAAGGGCCAGCAAGCCGTGATGGAATTCCTGCTGATCAACCACCCGCTGGATTGCCCAATCTGCGACCAGGGCGGCGAGTGCCAGTTGCAGGATCTGGCCGTGGGTTACGGCAAGTCGGCATCGCGCTACAGCGAAGAAAAGCGCGTGGTGTTCCACAAGAACGTCGGCCCGCTGATCTCCATGGAAGAAATGTCGCGTTGCATCCACTGCACGCGTTGCGTCCGCTTCGGCCAGGAAGTGGCCGGCGTGATGGAGCTCGGCATGCTGGGCCGCGGCGAGCATTCGGAAATCACGTCGTTCGTCGGCAAGACGGTGGATTCGGAACTGTCGGGCAACATGATCGATCTGTGCCCGGTCGGCGCACTGACCAGCAAGCCGTTCCGGTACAGCGCCCGTACGTGGGAGCTGTCGCGCCGCAAGTCGGTGAGCCCGCACGATTCCGTCGGCGCGAACCTCGTGGTGCAAGTGAAGAACAATCGCGTGATGCGCGTTCTGCCGTTCGAAAACGAATCCATCAACGAATGCTGGATTTCGGACAAGGACCGCTTCTCGTACGAAGGCTTGAACAGCCCCGAGCGCCTGACTCAGCCGATGCTCAAGCAAGGCGGCAAGTGGGTCGAGACCGACTGGCAAACCGCGCTCGAATATGTGGTGAAGGGTTTGAAGGGCATCAAGGGCGACCACGGCGCGAACGCGCTGGCCGCACTCGGCAGCGCCCACAGCACGGTTGAAGAACTGTTCCTCTTGAAGCAACTGGCGCAAGCGGTCGGCACGCCCAACGTCGACTTCCGTCTGCGTCAGTCGGATTTCTCCGCACCGGTCAACGGTACGCCGTGGCTCGGCGCCGCTATCGCCGATCTGTCGAACGTCGACGCCGCACTCGTGATTGGCTCGGATCTGCGCCGTGATCATCCGTTGTTCGCCGCGCGTCTGCGTCAGGCTGCGAAGGGCGGCGCGAAGCTCACGCTCGTGCAGTCCACCAGCGACGACGCGCTGATCCCGCAAGCGGAGCGCGTTGTAGCAGCGCCGTCGGCATGGCTGGAAGCGCTGGCTGGCATCGCCGGCGCAGTGTCGGAAGCCAACGGCGTGGCGCTGCCGGAAGCTTTCGCCGGCACGCAGCCGACGGACGCCAACAAGCGAGTCGCGAAGTCGCTTGCCACGGGCGAACGTCGCCTCGTGTTGCTGGGCAACAGCGCGGTCCGTCATCCGGACTTCGCGGTCATTCACGCCGCGGCGCAATGGATTGCGGACGCGACCGGCGCGACGCTGGGCTTCCTCACGGAAGCGGCCAACACGGTTGGCGCGCATCTCGTGAATGCGTTGCCGGGCGAGGGTGGTCTGAACGCTCGCGAAGTGTTCGAGCAACCGCGCAAGGGTTATGTGCTGCTGAACGTCGAACCGGAGTTCGACACGGCCAATCCGGCGCTGGCTTTGGCCGCGTTGAAGCAGGCTGAAATGGTCGTCGTGATGTCGCCGTTCCAGACCGGCGCGGAATACGCCGACGTGCTGCTGCCGATCGCTCCGTACACGGAAACGGCCGGCACGTTCGTCAACGCCGAAGGCACGGTGCAGACGTTCAACGGCGTCGTGCGTCCGCTCGGCGATACGCGTCCGGCATGGAAGGTATTGCGTGTGTTGGGTAGCCTGCTGGGCGTGCCCGGTTTCGAATTCGACACCTCGGAAGAAGTGCGCACGGCCGCCCTCGGCGACGGCGAACTGACCTCGCGTCTGTCGAACAAGACGGGCGTCGCGGTTGCGCGCGGCAAGGCGGAGAAAGCGTCGGAAGGCAAATTCGAGCGTATTGCGAACGTGCCGATCTACCACGCCGACGCGCTGGTGCGTCGCGCTGAGTCGTTGCATCTGACCGCAGCGGCACGTGCAGCGAACTCGGTCGGTCTGCCGGCTGGGCTGTTCGACAAACTGGGTTTGAAGGAAGGCGACGCGGTGCGCGTGCGCCAGGGCGAGCAATCGGTGCAGTTGCCGGCCGTGCGCGACGCAAATCTTGCGGAGACGGTCGTCCGCGTATCGGCGGCTACGCCTGCCGGTGCAGCGCTGGGCAGCCTGTTCGGTGAACTGGTGGTGGAGAAGGCGTAAATGAGCTTGTTCGATACGATCAACTCGGGCGGCACCCAGCTTCTCGGTGTGGCATGGCCCACGGTGTGGGCACTGGTGCGCATCCTGGTGGTGGCCGTCGTGATCCTGCTGTGCGTGGCTTACCTGATTCTGTGGGAGCGTAAGCTGATCGGCTGGATGCACGTGCGTCTCGGCCCGAACCGCGTCGGCCCCGCAGGTCTCTTGCAGCCGATCGCCGACGTGCTGAAGCTGTTGCTGAAAGAAGTGATTCAGCCGGCGCAGGCGAGCCGCTGGATCTACCTGATCGCGCCGATCATGGTGGTGGTGCCGGCCTTCGCGGTCTGGGCGGTGATTCCGTTCCAGGCGGGCGCGGTGCTCGGCGACATCAACGCCGGTCTGCTGTACGCGATGGCGATCTCGTCGATCGGCGTGTACGGCGTGATTCTGGCGGGTTGGGCGTCGAACTCGAAGTATGCGTTCCTCGGCGCGATGCGCGCCGCGGCGCAGATGGTCTCGTACGAAATCTCGATGGGCTTCGCGCTCGTGGTCGTGCTGATGACCGCTGGCACGCTGAACCTGTCGGGCATCGTCGCTTCGCAGGAACATGGCATCTTCGCGTCGTACGGCTTGAACTTCCTGTCGTGGAACTGGCTTCCGCTGCTGCCGATGTTCGTCGTGTACTTCATCTCGGGCATCGCCGAAACGAACCGTCACCCGTTTGACGTGGTGGAAGGGGAGTCGGAAATCGTCGCGGGCCACATGATCGATTACTCGGGTATGGCGTTCGCGCTGTTCTTCCTCGCCGAGTACATCAACATGATCGTGATCTCGGCATTGGCTGCAACACTGTTCCTCGGCGGCTGGAGCGCACCGTTCGGCTTCCTGTCGTTCGTCCCGGGCATCGTATGGCTCGTCGCCAAGGTTTTCTTCCTGTTGTCGGTGTTCATCTGGGCGCGTGCCACATTCCCGCGCTATCGCTATGACCAGATCATGCGTCTGGGCTGGAAGATCTTCATTCCGGTCTGCGTGGTGTGGCTGGTGGTGGTCGGCTTCTGGATCATGTCGCCGTTGAACATCTGGAAATAAAGGGCGGATGAACCCATGACCGCAATCCAAAACTTTTTCAAGACCTTCTTCCTCACGGAACTGCTCAAAGGCCTCGCGCTGACCGGACGTTATACGTTCCAGCGCAAGGTGACCGTGCAATTCCCGGAAGAGAAGACCCCGATCTCGCCGCGTTTCCGCGGGCTGCACGCGCTGCGCCGCTATGAAAACGGCGAAGAGCGCTGCATCGCCTGCAAGCTGTGCGAAGCAGTGTGCCCGGCGCTCGCCATCACCATCGAGTCGGAAACGCGCGCGGACAACACCCGCCGCACGACGCGCTATGACATCGACCTGACCAAGTGCATCTTCTGCGGTTTCTGCGAAGAGAGCTGCCCGGTCGATTCGATCGTCGAAACGCACATTCTCGAGTATCACGGCGAGAAGCGTGGCGACCTGTACTTCACGAAAGACATGCTGCTGGCCGTGGGCGATCGCTATGAAGCGGAGATCGCCGCGAACAAGGCAGCCGACGCACCGTATCGTTGAAGCGCTTCAGTTAAAGCAGTAAATGCAGCAATCACGGCCTGTTGTCGGGCCGGGCGCCGCGGCCTGAACGCCGCGGCACGGCGCACCTGTGCGGCTGTTCTGGCGTTATGCCAGCCACAAGTGCCAAAGAACAATGCCTGACGATGGCCTAACGATGAACCGGTAATCATGGAATTCACGACCGTACTGTTCTACATCTTCGCGCTGCTCCTGGTCGTTTCAGGGCTGAAGGTGATCACCTCGCGCAACCCGGTGTCGTCCGCACTGTTTCTGGTGCTGGCGTTCTTCAACGCAGCCGCGATCTGGATGCTGCTGCAGGCCGAGTTCCTTGCGATCCTGCTGGTGCTGGTCTACGTCGGCGCGGTGATGGTGCTGTTCCTGTTCGTCGTGATGATGCTGGACATCAACATCGACGTGCTGCGCAAAGACTTCAAACGCTTCGTGCCAATGGCCACCCTGGTGGGCGCGATCATCGTGATCGAAACCGCACTGATTCTCTGGCACGGTTACGGCGCGACCGCCACGGCGCTGCGCGACACCACCGCCGCCGCGAACGGCATGGGCGACTGGTCGAATACGCGCCTGATCGGCAAGGTCATCTACACCGACTACATCTTTGCGTTCGAAGTGGCCGGTCTGGTGCTGCTGGTGGCGATCATCGCGGCGATTGCGCTGACCACGAGCCACAAGAAAGACAGCAAACGTCAGAACGTCAGCGAGCAGGTCAAGGTACGTGCCCAGGACCGTGTGCGCGTCGTGAAGATGGCGTCGGAAAAGACCGCGGCAACCGTCGCGGCGGAAGAAGCCGCAGCAGCGGCAGCAGCAGCGGCCGACTCGGCACCGGCTAAGAACAGCTGAGCGGACAGGAGATAGAAATCATGTTGACCCTTGCCCATTACCTTGTCCTCGGCGCGATCCTGTTTGCGATCAGCATCGTCGGCATTTTCCTGAACCGTCGCAACGTCATCATCATCCTGATGGCGATCGAACTGATGCTGCTGGCGGTGAACACCAATTTCGTCGCGTTCTCGCATTACCTCGGGGACGTGCATGGTCAGATCTTCGTCTTCTTCGTGCTGACGGTTGCGGCAGCCGAAGCGGCGATCGGACTCGCAATTCTGGTGACCCTGTTCCGTAGCCTCGACACGATCAATGTCGAGGACCTCGATCAGCTCAAAGGTTAATTTCAGGTAAAGCGGTTATGTCAACGACACTCAATGAAAACCTGCTGCTGGCGATCCCGCTGGCACCGCTGGCTGGCTCCCTGATTGCGGGGCTGTTCGGGAAAGCGGTAGGGCGAGCCGGTGCACACACGGTTACGATCCTCGGCGTCGCGATCGCGTTCATCCTCTCGTCAATCGTCTACTTCCAGGTGATGGACGGCGCGAGCTTCAACGCGACCGTCTACGAATGGATGTCGATCGGCAAGACGAAGTTCGAGATCGGCTTCCTGGTCGACTCGCTGACGGCGATGATGATGTGCGTGGTGACCTTCGTGTCGCTCATGGTGCACATCTACACGATCGGCTACATGGCCGACGACGACGGCTACCAGCGCTTCTTCTCGTACATCGCGCTGTTCACGTTCTCGATGCTGATGCTCGTGATGAGCAACAACTTCCTGCAGCTGTTCTTCGGCTGGGAAGCGGTGGGTCTGGTGTCGTACCTGCTGATCGGCTTCTACTTCACGCGTGAGAGCGCGATCTACGCGAACATGAAGGCGTTCATCGTGAACCGCATCGGCGACTTCGGGTTCCTGCTCGGCATCGGCCTGCTGTTCGCTTTCGCCGGTTCGATGAACTACGGCGACGTTTTCGCGAAGCGCACCGAACTCGCGGCATTGAGCTTTCCGGGCACGGACTGGGGTCTGCTGACGGTCGCCTGCATCTGCCTCTTCATCGGCGCGATGGGTAAGTCGGCGCAGTTCCCTCTGCACGTCTGGCTGCCGGATTCGATGGAAGGCCCGACCCCGATCTCCGCACTGATTCACGCGGCAACCATGGTGACGGCCGGTATCTTCATGGTGGCGCGCATGTCGCCGCTGTTCGAGTTGTCGGATAGCGCGCTGTCGTTCATTACCGTAATTGGTGCGATTACAGCGTTGTTCATGGGCTTTCTCGGGATCGTCCAGAACGACATCAAACGCGTGGTGGCTTACTCGACGTTGTCGCAGCTCGGTTACATGACGGTTGCACTGGGCGTGTCGGCATACCCGGTTGCCATCTTCCACCTGATGACGCACGCGTTCTTCAAGGCGCTGCTGTTCCTCGGTGCGGGTTCGGTGATCATCGGCATGCACCACGATCAGGACATGCGCAACATGGGCGGCCTGCGCAAGTACATGCCGATTACGTGGATCACGTCGCTGGTCGGTTCGCTGGCGCTGATCGGTACGCCGTTCTTCTCGGGCTTCTACTCGAAAGACTCGATCATCGACGCAGTGAAGCTGTCGCATCTGCCGGGCTCGGGCTTCGCGTACTTCGCCGTGGTGGCGAGCGTCTTCGTGACCGCGCTGTATTCGTTCCGTATGTACTTCATGGTGTTCCACGGCAAGGAGCGCTTCCGCGATCCGAAGCATCCGGAATCGCCGATGGGCATCGAAGCCGCAGCGCATGCACATGACGCGCACGGCCACGATTCGCATGGTCACGGCCATGGTCACGACGACCACGCTCACGAGCCGCACGAAACGCCGTGGGTGGTGTGGCTGCCGCTGGTGCTGCTGGCGATCCCCTCGGTGGTGATCGGTGCGATCGCCATCGGCCCGATGCTGTTCGGCGACTTCTTCCAGCACGGCGTGGCGTTCGACAAGGTGATCTTCATCGGCGAAAACCATCCGGCGCTGCATGAGATGGCCGAAGAGTTCCAGGGCTGGGCGGCGATGGGTCTGCACTCGGTCGCGGGTCTGCCGGTCTGGCTGGCGCTCGCGGGTGTGGTGGTCGCGTGGTTCCTGTACCTGGTTCGTCCGGATCTGCCCGCTGTCATCAAGCGCGCGTTCGGTCCGATCTACACGCTGCTCGATAACAAGTACTACATGGACAAGATCAACGAAGTCGTGTTTGCGCGGGGCGCCGTGGCAATTGGCCGTGGTCTCTGGAAGGAAGGCGACGTCGTGGTGATCGACGGCATCGTCAACGGCAGCGCACGCTTTATCGGCTGGTTCGCCGGCGTGATCCGCTTCCTCCAATCCGGCTACATCTACCACTACGCGTTTGCCATGATTATCGGCATGTTGGGGCTCCTGACCCTGTTTGTAACGCTCGGCGGCAAATAAGGCGAGGGACACTAATGCACGCTTATCCGATTCTCAGTATTGCGATCTGGTTGCCGATCCTCGTCGGCCTCCTGGTCCTGGCCATCGGTTCCGACCAGAACCCGGCTCCCGCGCGCTGGATTGCGCTGATCGGTTCGGTCGTCAGCTTCCTCGTGACGATCCCGCTGATTACCGGTTTTGATTCGAGCACCGCCGATCTGCAGTTCGTCGAAAAGGCGAACTGGATCGAGCGCTTCAATATCACGTATCACCTGGGTGTCGACGGCATCTCGATGTGGTTCGTCGTGTTGACCGCATTGATCACGGTGATCGTCGTGATCGCCGCGTGGGAAGTGATCACCAGGAACGTGGGTCAGTACCTGGCCGCGTTCCTGATCCTGTCGGGCATCATGGTCGGCGTGTTCAGCGCGGCCGACGGCATGCTGTTCTACGTGTTCTTCGAAGCGACGCTGATTCCGATGTACATCATCATCGGCGTGTGGGGTGGGGCGAACCGCGTGTACGCGGCGTTCAAGTTCTTCCTGTACACGCTGATGGGCTCGCTGCTGATGCTGGTCGCGTTGCTGTACCTGTACGTCGAGACCGGCACGTTCGACCTCGCCACGTGGCAGCATGCGCAGATCGCCATGACGCCACAGGTGCTGCTATTCATAGCGTTCTTCCTGGCCTTCGCCGTGAAGGTGCCGATGTGGCCGGTTCACACGTGGTTGCCTGACGCCCACGTGGAAGCGCCGACCGGCGGCTCAGTCGTGCTGGCCGCGATCATGCTGAAGCTGGGCGCATACGGTTTCCTGCGCTTTTCCTTGCCGATCACGCCGGACGCCAGCCACTTTCTGGCGCCGGTCGTCGTCACGCTGTCGCTGATCGCGGTGATCTACATCGGCCTGGTCGCGATGGTGCAGACGGACATGAAGAAGCTGGTCGCGTATTCGTCGATCGCGCACATGGGTTTCGTGACGCTCGGCTTCTTCATCTTCAACCAGCTCGGCGTGGAAGGTGGGATCGTGCAGATGATCTCGCACGGCTTCGTGTCGGGCGCGATGTTCCTGAGCATCGGCGTGCTGTACGACCGTATGCATTCGCGTCAGATCTCCGATTACGGCGGTGTCGTCAACGTGATGCCGAAGTTCGCGGCGTTCGTCATGCTGTTCTCCATGGCGAATTGCGGCCTGCCGGGCACCTCCGGTTTCGTCGGTGAGTTCATGGTGATCCTGGCTGCCGTCCAGTACAACTTCTGGATCGCGGGCGGCGCGGCAGTCACGCTGATTCTCGGCGCGGCCTACACGCTGTGGATGTACAAGCGCGTGTACTTCGGCGCGATCGCCAACGATCACGTGAAGGGCCTGCTCGACATCAACCGTCGCGAATTTTTCATGCTGGCAGTGCTTGCCGCACTGACGCTGTTCATGGGCCTGTATCCGAAGCCCTTTACCGATGTGATGCACGTATCCGTGGAAAACCTCCTCGCCCACGTTGCGCAGTCAAAGCTGCCGTTGCCTCAGTAACGCCGAGCGAGGAATTAAAGACCATGCAAAACGCCCCTATGACTGCTCTGTTGCCCGACGCGCTGCTGATGCTCGCGGTTGTCGTCGCGTGGCTCAACGACACGTTCGTCGGCCAGGCCGGTCGCCGTACCACGTACTTCATCGCGTTCTTCTCGTCGCTGGTCGCCGGCGTCTGGTTCGCAATGAACGCGTTCGACCCGCAAGTGCGCTACTACTTCGGCCACATGTACGTGGTGGACTCGTTCGCCAACGTGATGAAAGCGGTGGTGACGCTCGGCTACGCGGTGTCGATCGTCTATTCGCGACGTTACCTCGAAGATCGCGGGCTGTTCCGCGGCGAGTTCTTCCTGCTGGGCATGTTCTCGTTGCTCGGCCAGCTCGTCATGATCTCGGGCAACAACTTTCTGACGCTGTATCTCGGCCTGGAACTGATGTCGCTGTCGCTGTACGGTGTGATTGCCTTGCGTCGTGACGCGGCGCCGTCGAACGAAGCGGCCATGAAGTACTACGTGCTCGGCGCGCTGGCTTCCGGCTTCCTGTTGTACGGCATTTCCATGTTGTACGGTGCGACCGGTTCGCTCGACCTGAACGAAGTGTTCAAGGCGATCGGCACGAGCCACTACGACCCGAGCGTGCTGCTGTTCGGCGTGATCTTCATCGTGGCGGGCGTGGCGTTCAAGATGGGCGCGGTGCCGTTCCACATGTGGGTGCCCGATGTCTATCAAGGCGCACCGACGGCAATGACTCTGCTGGTCGGCGGCGGTCCGAAGGTTGCCGCGTTTGCCTGGGGTCTGCGCTTTCTCGTGATGGGTCTGCTGCCGCTCGCGGTCGAATGGCAGGAAATGCTGGTGATCCTCGCGGCGCTGTCGCTGATCGTCGGCAACATCACCGGTATCGTGCAACGCAACGTCAAGCGGATGCTCGCGTACTCGGCGATCTCGAACATGGGTTTCGTGCTGCTGGGTCTGCTGGCCGGCGTGGTTGATCACAAGACCACGGGTGCGGCCAACGCGTACGGCTCGGCCATGTACTACAGCATCGTCTACCTGATCACGACGATGGGCACGTTCGGCGTCATCATGCTGCTGGCGCGCCGCGATTTCGAAGCGGACACGCTCGAGGACTTCAAGGGCCTGAATCAACGCAGCCCGGTGTTCGCGTTCGTGATGATGATCATGATGTTCTCGCTCGCCGGCATTCCGCCCGCGGTCGGCTTCTACGCGAAGCTCGCGGTGCTGCAGGCCACCATGAATGCCGGTTTGACCTGGCTGACGGTGCTGGCCGTGATCACCTCGTTGTTCGGCGCGTTCTACTACCTGCGTATCGTCAAGCTGATGTATTTCGACGATCCGCAAGACAAGTCGCCCATCCTCGCCGACACCAGCACGCGTGCTTTGCTCGCGTTCAACGGTGTGGCCGTGCTGGTGCTCGGTATCGTGCCGGATCCGCTGTTGAAGGCCTGCCTGCAGGCTATCCAGCACACGCTGCTGCTCTGATGTCGGCAGCGGGTTGGTTTATCGTGCTGTTGGCGCTGGTCGGCGCCAACCTGCCGTTCCTGAATCAACGCCTCTTCGCCGCTGTGCCGTTGAAAGCGGTGAAGAAAAGCGCCTGGATCCGGATTGCCGAATTGATCGTGCTGTACTTCGTGATCGGCGCACTCGGTTTTCTGCTGGAAGCGCGCGCGGGTAACCGCTTCGAACAGGGTTGGCAGTTCTACGCCATCACGTTCGCGCTCTTCGTGGTGTTCGCGTTCCCTGGCTTCACCTTCCAGTATCTCGTCAAACGCCGCTGACGGCGTCTCGCCGTCGGCGCACCATGTCCCCAAGGTCCGCATATGGCTGAACTTCCCGATCACGACGCCGCGCTTACCGAGACCTGTCTCGAGAGCAAAACGATCCATCAAGGGCCGTTTCTGACGCTCAAGTGCGACACCGTTCGTCTGCCGGACGGCAAGCACGCCACGCGCGAATATGTTCAGCATTCCGGCGCCGTGATGGTGATTCCATTATTCGACGACGGCCGCGTGCTGCTGGAAAGCCAGTATCGCTATCCGATGGGCAAGGTCATGGTCGAGTATCCGGCCGGCAAGCTCGATCCGAACGAAGGCGCGTTGGCCTGCGCGAAACGTGAGTTGCGGGAAGAGACGGGTTATACCGCGCGCGAGTACGTTTATCTGACGCGCATTCACCCGATCATTTCCTATTCGACCGAATTCATCGACATCTACCTCGCGCGCGGTTTGACCGCCGGTGAGCGCAAGCTCGACGAAGGCGAATTTCTCGAACTGTTCACGGCGACAGTGCCTGAGATGTCCGAGTGGGTGCGCACGGGCAAGGTTACTGATGTGAAGACGGTGATTGGCACATTCTGGCTGGAGAAGGTGTTGTCGGGTGCGTGGCCGTTGGCGGAACCGGAATAACGTCGGTAGCGAAGAAGCTGCGCGCTGCGCGCCGCTTCGGAAGTCTGAGAAAAGCCCCTGCCGGTCTAAGACCGGCAGGGGCTTTGTCATTGCAGGTTGCGAAATCTCTGCAACCGCGAGTGTGTTTGCCGGTGCCTTGAAATGTGTCCTTTGTCTTATGCCATCCGGCGGACTCGTCGCACAGCCGCTGTCGCTCTAGTATCGACCTTTGAGAGCGGGCACCACGATTTGTTTATTTCGGATAGCGAAGTTGTGGGGACTCTCGATTCTTTCGAGTGGCGGGCCCGGTGTTACGTTTGCAACCGGTGGCCCCCCGGGAAAAATTTTGGCAATTTTTTGGTTGGTGGG